>JBFMFE010000175.1:0-16770 GCA_040752295.1 bacterium | reverse complement strand
CGTCACGTCCATAAAGGAAAAGAAGAAGGGATTCGAGGTCTCCGACTTCTTCGAGACCTTCCGCAGGGTCAGGGGAAAGAGCCTCACCGTCTTCAGCCGGCAGTTCTCCACGATGGTCAGCGCCGGGCTTTCGCTCGTCCGTGCGCTCGACGTGCTCGAAAGGCAGACAGACGACAAAAAGCTGAAGAACGTCATCGCGGACGTCCGCCGCAGGGTCGAGGGCGGCTCGTCTCTGTCCGAGGCTTTCGAGACGCATCCGACCGTCTTCTCCGAACTTTATGCGAACCTGACGCGAGCCGGCGAGGTCGGCGGCGTGCTCGACGAAACACTCGCGCGCGTCGCCGAGTTCCTCGAAAAAGACCAGGCGCTCCGCGCGAAGGTCAAATCCGCCGTGACCTACCCCATCGCGATCCTGTGCTTCGCCGTCGGCGTCGTCATATTCCTCGTCTATTTCGTCATCCCCACCTTCGTGCAGATATTTTCGGGCATGAACCTCAGGCTCCCCGTCACGACGCAGATGCTCGTCTCGCTCAGCCATTTCATGAGAAGCTACCCGCTTTTCATTTTAGCCGGCATCGTCGCCGTCGTTGTGAGCGTGAAACTCTACCTCGGAACGCCGAGGGGCAAGATGCAGTACCACAGGATGCTCTTCAGGGTGCCAGTCTTCGGCGCGCTCACGAGCAAGGTCACCATATCGCGGTTCACGCGCACGCTCGGCACACTCCTCAGAAGCGGCGTCCCCGTCATGCAGGCGATGGAAGTCACGGGCAGGGCGTCCGGCAACCTCGTTGTCGAGAAAGCCGTTGACCAGGTGCGCGAAAGCCTCCGCGAGGGCGAAAACATTTCGGAACCGATGGAAAAATCGGGCATCTTCCCCCCCATGGTCACACAGATGATCGCCGTCGGCGAGGAAACGGGCAGCCTCGACACAATGCTCACAAAGATATCCGACTTCTACGACGTCGAGGTCGAAGCCACACTCGAAGCCCTCACGTCGCTCATCGAGCCGATCATGATCGTCTTCGTCGGCATCGTCGTCGGCTTCATACTCATCTCGATGTTCCTGCCGATGGTGCAGCTCATAAACGCTCTGTAAAAATTCTTACGGCGCGGCTTGACATGAAACGTGAAATATGCGATAAAAAGGCAGGAATCCCGGAAAAACAGCGGGGAAGGGAGGTGAATGACATGAAAACCGTCAGGTTCCGGAAGCGGGGGACGCGGAAAACGGGAGGGTTCACGCTTATTGAACTCATGATAGTCGTTGCCATCATAGGACTCCTCGCCGCTATCCTGATCCCCAACTTCATCCGCGCGCGCGACCGCGCGCAGTTCAACTCCTGCGTCGGCGCGCTGTCGAGCATCAAAACCGGCATCGAGGTCATGAGAACGGAGATGAACATACTGACCGACGTCAAATGCGGAGCAGCCAATCTCCCCGGTTGTCTCGCCGAGGAGATTATAGGAAAAGGCGCACTGGCGACTAATCTGGACTCAAGGATAGATCAGACGTGCGACGCGCCAGCCGGAGGCGGCGCGGCGTGGACATCCGCCGCGGGTATAAAAGTCGTCGCCGCCGGTCAGTATGAAGTCACCGGCTACTCACAGGGAATAACGGAGAACTGTTTAATATGCGTTTCGGAAGTGTCAGTAACCCCCGAAGGTTTCCAGTCCGGCGCCACAACATGTACAAGCGGTGTAGCTTGCACTCCAGTACACTGACAATTGCGCAATCCACACAACCGGGGAGGCGACGAACCTCCCCTTTTTTATTCCCCATTTTGTCAGGATTAAGAATTCAGGATTAAGGATTAAGGGAAATAACAGGACTCCAAAAGCTGCATACCCTTTACGGTTCCGTGGAAGACGATTAAAGATTAAGGGAAAAATCAAGAGTTGAATACGAGTGAATTTTCAGCGAAAGTTGAAATTGATGATATTTTGCACTAAAAATAATGAAAATTCGCGATCCTTTTGAAACAACAGGGTAAAATCAACGATAATACTCACACTTTCAAGCGTCGGCTGCGGAAAACAAAGCCCGACGCGGCAAGCGCGACGACGAGGCAAAGAGCGCAAAAAGCGGACGCGAGACCGATCCTCACGGTCCGGGGTCTGAACGCAAGCTCGACGACGTGCCCGCCCCCCTCGACCGGCACCGCGATGAAATTGTAGTTCGCCCTCATGACCTCGCCGGGGCGTCCGTCCACGCTCGCCTCCCAGCCGGGATAATGACTCTCGCTCACAACGATGAACCCGCGCCTGCTGAATCGCGCGCGTATCCTGTAATACCCGGCGCCGTAATCCAGAACCTCTACAACCCCCTCGAAAGGCGGCGCGACGGCGCGCCGACCGTCCAATCGTATCCCGACGAACGCCGGGTCCGCCGGGTCCAGCGACAGATATACGGCTCTGCGCGGATTGAACTCCGGTCCGACAACCGCCGACAGGAGCCTGGACTCGTCATCGAATTTCACGTATGACGGCGCCGCCGTGACCCGCGGCAGAACGCGCCTGTTGTAATAAACGTAAACGCCGTTCCCGTAAACCCGCTCCCAGTCGAACGATTCCACCGGCGACAGTGTCATGAGGTACGCAAGGTTCATGAAATCCAGAACCGGGGCGCGGTTCACCGTGAAATCCACGATGCCTCCTCCCGGAAACCGCTCCGCCGAATATCTCGCCTGAACCGCGTGGACGAGGTCCTGGTACCTTTTTTGATAAAGCGATGCGAAACCGCGCACGTCCTGAAGCCCGTACACGCCCGCGCTGTTCGGAAAAAGTATCCACTCGCTGACGCTCTGCGCCGTGATTCGATACAGCCCGCCGCGGCTCTGAAGATATGTTATCGAGGGATGCGGCGGGAAAACCGCGTTCCTCGGAACCGATGGGTTGAACCTGAGCGCCGGAGGAAAAACGTCCGCCGCGACGAGGACCACGATCAAAAAATTGCGCGCCGGCGCGCTTTTTACCGCGGTCATGATGATACATGCGACGGCGGCGACGGAAGCAGCCTTCGCGAAATCCCCGAGCGTCACGATAAGAACCTTTTCCCCGTGCGCGCCCGTCAACCGGGCGGAAATCAGGTAAACGAAACACAGGGCGGCGAGAATGACCGCGCCGGACGCAAGAACCGCCGCCGAAATCCGCGCCCCCGACCTGCCTCCGCCGGCATCTTTCTCTATATGACTCCATGAAAGACCCGCCAGAACCGCGACGGCGAAACCCACAAGGACTATCGAACGATGCGGCTGTATTCCCTTGAAAAACGGGATCGCGGAATGAAAAACAAGATAAAGCGGTGAACCGACGGCGAAAAGTACCGCCAGAACAAGAAACCACCTGAAGAACGATAAAAAGCCCCTTTCCCCACGCCGGAAAAAAGAAACGAGCGCAAGGAACACCGCCGCCGCCCCGGTGTAAAACGACGTCTCGGCATAATTAAGGTACCCCCTGTAGTCGTTTCTCAGCGGATTTCCGAAAACATCGGGCAGCAGCGCCGTCACAAAATGTGAAACCGGATAAGATTTAACCTGAAATCCGGTCACATGCGCCTGAATGGTCTCGCGCTGACTCAAAAGCGCCAGCTCGACCACGGGCAGCCAGTGCGGCATCGAGAGAGCCGCGGCGACCGCAGCCGCGGCCGCTCCCTTCAAAACAACGCCCGGACGCCGCATTGCGACGACGCGGTACAAAAACCACGCGGCGAGCACAAGCGCGATATAAACGGACCCCTGGAGGTATCCCGCCGTGATCTGAAACGCCCACGCGGCGGCGAAAACGACGTAATAAAACATCCCGTCGCGCCTCAGCGCCGTTTCGAGCAGCGCGAGCAGCGCCGGAAGCCAGGCAAGACACTCCGCCATGGGAGTGAATTGAAGGCGCACGACCAGAAAACCGGAAAACATGAACGACAGCCCGGAAACAAGTCCCCCCGTGCGCGTCCCGCCGAGCGTCCGCAGAAGGGCGAACATCCCCGCCCCCGCAAGCCAGACGTGAAGAAACGCCATCCAGCCAAGCGCCGCGTCGGGGTGGAAAAACCTGTAAACGACGAGGTTGAGAGGATAAAAAACCGCCGGATAGTCGCCCGCGGCGAACGGCGTGCCGCAGAATGCGTCGGGGTCCCAGAGCGGAAGTTTCCCTTCACGCAGCGCCCTGTGGAGGCGCAGCCGGTAGGGGTAAAACTGTTGCAGCCCGTCGCTCACGTCGAGGTTCAGGGGGCGGGTAGTCCGGGGCGCGTCGAGCGCCCACGGGTACTGAACCCTGAGGTGGTCGGCCCCGACGAACGCCTCGCCGAGAAACATCGGTCTCCAGAGCAGAGCGGCGGCGGCGGCGCCGAGAAAAAAAACGCACAAAGAATCGCGGAGAAACGGGCTTCTATCCATCAGCGATCGCGCCGGCTGAACGAACGGGACGCCTTCGGACGTTCTACTATCGTGTCAATCGTAAAGTGATGTATTTTAAAGATGAATATCGAATGTAGAATTTCGAACCGCAGAATATCGAAGGAAAGCAAAGAAGTTTCCGGCGCAAAAAGTCAAAAACATCAAATTCGGCGGCGGCATACGGAGATGCCTGTCTGCGTGCGGGCACGCACAGGCAGGCGGCAGACAGGCCGCGGAACAAAACGGCGCGGCAGGCAGGCGTACCGCGCCGAAAAGGGTTTTTGCACCGGAATCAAAGAAGAATAACAAGAAATTCATCGTTCGACATTCCCCGTTCGTTATTCGATATTCGTTCTTCACAACATACGACATGTGATTGTTGACGCGACACTACATTCTTATCAGGTCAATGATTAAGTAGAAGCCGGCGGATGCAAGGGCTGCGCACGGGATCGTGAGAATCCACGCGCAGACGATGCGGCGCGCGACCGTCCAGCGCACGGATGCGAGTCCGCGCGTCGAGCCTACGCCCATGATTGAGCCGGTGATGGTGTGCGTGGTGCTTACGGGGATGCCCGCCCACGTCGCGCCGAAGAGGGTCAACGCGCCGGCGGTCTCCGCGCAGAATCCGCCCACGGGCTGGAGTTTCGTGATCTTCATGCCCATGGTCTTTATCACGCGCCAGCCGCCGATGAGCGTACCGAGGGCGATGACGAAATGACACGTGAGAACGATCCACAGGGGGACGTGGAAGGTATCGCCGAGGTACCCCGCGGAGAACAGCAGAACGGCGATGATGCCCATCGTCTTCTGCGCGTCGTTGCCGCCGTGCCCGAGGCTGAACATCGCTGCGGACACAAGCTGGAGCCGCCTGAACAGCCGGTCGAGCTTCTTCAATTTCGTTTTCCTGAAGACCCAGAAAACGATTATCATGCAGATGAACCCCAGGCACATCCCGATGAGCGGCGAGAGGAAAATGAACAGGACGACCTTTGTTATGCCATTCATGACGAGGGCGCCCGGACCGGCTTTCACGAGCGCCGCGCCGAGAAGTCCGCCGATGAGGGAGTGCGAAACGCTGATCGGCAGCCCGTACGTGTTGCACACGTGCGTCCACGCCACCGCGCCGGCAAGCCCGGCGAACACCATCTGCTCGTTCACCACCGTGGTGTCAACTATGCCCTTCCCTATCATGTTCGCCACCCTGACCCCGAAGAACAGGAACGCGATGAAATTGAAGAAGGCTGCCCATAGGACCGCGAAACGGGGGGGCAGAACGCGCGTCGAGACGACCGTGGCGATCGAGTTGGCGGCGTCGTTGACGCCGTTCAGAAAATCGAACAGCAGCGCGACGAAAACTATGAAAAGGATGACTATGAGAGGCGCGTGTTCCACCCGCTCACGCCCGCTTCATCATCAGGTTCTCCAGTATCACAGCGACGTCCTCGCACCTGTCAACCGCTTCTTCCACAAACTCCGATATCTCCTTGATCTTTATGATTTCGACCGGGTCCGCCTCCTCGAAAAGCCGCACCAGAACGGCGCGCGACACCTGATCGCCGCGGTTCTCCAGCCTGTTGATCTCGATGATGTTCTTCTTCAGTTCCTTCGTCCTGCCGGGCGTTCTCAACAGCGGCACCGCCGCGGCGAGTTCCTTCGCCGCCTGGAACAGAAGGTCGGTCTGCTCCACAAGCAGTTCGTGCGGATGAGTCACCTTGAAAAGAATCGCCCGCTCCGCGGCGCCCTCCATGAAATCGAGTATATCGTCCATCCTGCTCGCAAGCGCGAATATGTCCTCACGGTCTATGGGGGTCACGAACGTCTCGTTCAGTTCCTCCACGATGCTGTGCAGCTGGTCGTCGCCCTTCTCCTCGAGCGCCTTTATTTCCTTCCACGTCGCCTCCCGGCTCGCGGGGTCGGAGAACATCTTCAGCAGCAGGTTCGCGCACTCGCGCGCGAACCCCGCGTACTCGTCGAGAAGATCGTAGAATTTCTTCTCCTGGGGAATGAGCCACGACAGTTTCATAGTGTCGAACCGTCCTTTTTCAATATTCCGTCATTATAATCAGCCCAACGCCGCAGTGTCCATGATTTATAATTTATTTTGCAACGATCTCCTTAATACAGGCCCCTTTCAAGAGGGGCGCGGCTTTCCGGCATTTCAAATTCCACCCTGTCGCAGACGCGTATTATACGTTTAAAAAAACCTGCATCTCCACCGACGGTCACAACGGCACGAAATGAAGCCCGGGTGCGAGACATTTTATTCATGGGGAGCACATGAACCGGTTCGTTGCGTACATACCCCGTTCGACTCCGGAAGCGAACCGCTTTACACCGGACGCATGAACGGTTACAAATGTATGGTCGTCAGACGCGCCGGGAACGCCCCGCGCGGATACCCGCGGCGCGCACGGGGTGAATACCAATGGTCGCAGAAGGTTACAGGGACTACATGTACGGCTTTATCAGAAACGCGCTGACGGAGATCGGACCCAGGGAATCGTGCTCGGAGAACGAGAAGAAACTGGCGCGCCTCCTCGCGGAAGAATGGAAAGCCTCGTGCGACGGCGCCGCGCTCGAACGCTTCACGTGCAGTCCCACCGCGTTCCTCGGCTTCCTCCCCTTCGCGGTCGTCCTGTATCTCGCCGCCGCCGTCTTCTACTGGATACTGCCGCCGCTGTCACTGCTGTTCGCCGCCGCCGGCGCCTCCATGCTCTTTTTCGAGATGGTGCGATACCGCGAGTTCGTTGACTTTCTCTTTCCCAAAAAGGAAGGCGAGAACGTCGTCGGGACGGTTCGCCCGCGGGGCGAGGTGAAGCGGCGCGTCGTCGTGAGCGCCCACCTCGATTCCGCCTACGAGTTCAACCTGTGGTATCTCCTGAAGGGAGCGGCGATACCGGTGATGATAGCGGCGTCGGCGGGTGTTGTCCTTATGCTCGGCGCCGCGGCGGCGGAGACTGCGGCGTGGTTCGCGGGGACAGCGGACATGCCCATTTACAGGGCGCTGGGCGCGGCGTGCATGGCGCTGTTCCCCCTGTTCGGGCTTTTCTTCTTTTTTCACACTTACAAGCCGGTGCCGGGCGCGATGGACGACCTCTCCGGCGTGAGCGTCGTGGCGGGGCTTGCAAGGTATCTTCAAGACGCGAGGAAAGGCGGCTCGTTTTTCCCCGAACACACCGAGGTGGTGCTCTTCGGCGCCGCCGCGGAAGAGGCGGGACTGCGCGGCGCAAAATGGTACGTTACCGCGCACGGAAAGGAAATGAAGAAATTACCGACCTTCGGGCTTTTTCTGGACGGAATCTACGACGAAAAATTCCTCACGGTCGTCAGCAGGGAATTGTTCACCGGGGCGAAGCACGACCCCGGACTCGTGCGGACGGCGCTCTCCGCCGCCGCCGACCGCGGATGGCGGATGAAAAAGAAGATGGTGCTCCTCGGCGGCACGGACGCCGCCGCTTTCTCCCGCGAGGGCGGCATCCCCTCCACCTGCATCCTCTGCCAGGACATATCGAGGCTCGTTCCTAATTACCACACGCGGAACGACACCATAGAGCACATACGCCCTGAATCTCTGTCCGTCACACTGCAACTCGTCGTTGATATAATAGAGAGAATTGATAAAGAGCAGATTGAATGATGAAAATAGCGTCGCTTTAGGAACAGCAGATTATTATATACTATTCAGCATTATATATAACAATAGCGCATATCAGGGAGGGTTATGATTTTTATCTAAAAGGTTTAAATTTATAAAAAAATGTTTAAAAGTCGCTTGACAAATACCGGCGAAAGTGTTTATGTATCTCTCCAAAAGTATATTATGTGTATCCGAAACAAAAACTCTGCATAAGGAGCATGTGCGTGGAAAAGAAGAAGAGCCTGCCGAAAGCATGTCAGAAGCCCGTTAACTGCAAGAGCCGCCCCAAGACGCTCGGTCCGGTCCTCAACCTCGAAGAACACGTCTCTCCCGACTGGTGGTGCAAGATATTCAATCCCCTCTATCTCAAGACCGACGCCGACGTCGTGGACGACAAAAGGATAACGTCAAGCGAAGTGGAAAGGCTGCTTGAGATACTCGGTCTGACGCCCGGCGACCGAATTCTCGACCTCTGCTGCGGTCAGGGACGTCACTCAATCGAACTCGCCAGGCGCGGTTTCAGAAACGTCGAGGGACTCGACCGCTCCCACTACCTGATTCAGAAAGCCAAGGAGCGTTCGAAAAACGAGGGGCTTGTCGTCAGGTTCAGGGAGGGCGACGCGCGGAAGCTGCCCTACCCGCCGGACACTTTCGACGCCGTCCTCATCCTCGGAAACAGCTTCGGGTACTTCGAAACCCTCCAGGACGACATGCGGGTACTCAAAGAGGTGATGAAAACGCTCAAGCCCTGGGGCAAGCTGTTGATAGACGTCGCCGACGGCGAGTACCTCAGGGAGAACTTCCAGCGGCGCTCGTGGGAATGGCTCGACAGAAGGCACTTCGTGTGCCGCGAAAGGTCTCTGTCGCTCGACGGCGGGCGGCTCGTCTCGAGGGAAGTCATCGCTCACGTCGAAAAGGGAATCATCGCCGATCAGTTCTACGCGGAGAGGCTGTACACGCGCGAGGCGTTGACGCGCATACTCGGCGAGGCGGGATTCAGCGGCGTTTCGTTCCCGCTCGACATTGTTACCGACTCGCGCCGCGCCCAGGACCTCGGAATGATGGAGCGAAGGGTCGCGGTGACGGCGCGGGCGAAAAAGGAATGGACACCGGTGAGAATCAAGCCGAAAAAGGCGGTCAGGCACGTCGCGGTGATACTCGGCGACCCCGACAAACCCGACCCCCTCAAGCCGCGGAACGTCTTCGACGAGGACGACTTCTACACCATAGACATGATGAAATCGGCGCTCAGGGAGTTGGACGGGTGGCGCTTTCTGTTCCTGAGCAGTCACAGCACGCTCATCGGCGAACTCGCGCGCCTGGCGGGGAAAGTGGATTTCGTCCTCAACCTCTGCGACGAGGGGTTCCTCAACGACCCCCGGAAGGAACTGCACGTTCCGGCGGTCCTCGAAGCCCTCGCAATACCCTACACGGGCGCCGCGCCGCAGTGCCTGGCGTACTGCTACGACAAATCCCTCGTCAGGGGCATCGCAAGGGAACTGGGAATATCCGTGCCGGAAGCTTTCTTCATCCCGCCGGAGGAGTCCTCGTTCGACATACCGTTCAACTTCCCTTTGATAGTGAAACCGAACTTCGGCGACTCGAGCTTCGGAATAACCGCCCGGAGCGTGGCGCAGACGCCCGAGGAACTCATAGACGCCGTACAGGAAGTCCGGCGCCGCTTCGGCTACGAAAAGCCGATCATCG
Organism: bacterium; assembly: GCA_040752295.1. Lineage (GTDB taxonomy): Bacteria > UBP15 > UBA6099 > UBA6099 > JBFMBQ01 > JBFMFE01. Next base: position 7,038 of record JBFMFE010000175.1, on the reverse strand, counting down.
TCGAGGAATTCCTCACCGGAAGCGACCTCTCCGTCGGCATAATCGGCACGCCGCCATCAAGCTACATGGTGCTCCCGATAACAGAGGAGGACTACTCCGAGGTCCCACCGGAACTTCCCAAAATCTGCGGCTACGAGGCGAAATGGTGCCCCGATTCGCCGTACTGGAAGATAAAGTCGGTCAGGGCTGAACTGCCCCCCGAAACGGAAAAAAACATAATCGCCTGCTGCGTTCAGCTCTCCCAGAGGCTCGAGTGCAGGGACTACACGAGGTTCGACTGGCGGCTCGATTCGGCGGGGAACCCCAAACTGCTCGAAGTCAACCCCAACCCCGGGTGGTGCTGGGACGGACACCTCGCGAAAATGGCGGCCTGCGCGGGAACGTCGTATCCGGAAATGCTCGCCCTCATCATCCGCGCCGCCGAGGAAAGAATATTCGGCGAGTCGGATTCCGCCCTGAAAACGAACGGCGGCCAGGCGGCGCAAACCGACCCGGTCATGGACGATGAACGCAAAGCCCCCGTCCCGTGCGATGAGACCCGTCCGATGCGAATCCTCGCCCCCGCGTGATTCGCTTCGGGTAATGAGTCCGGCGCCTTCGCCCTTCCGGGCGCGATCATCGCCAGACCACCCTGTAGCCCCTGTAGCGCTTTACCTCGTCCGTGAGGCTGTGCACTTCCACCTCGCGGCTGTAAACCTCCGTCGGAAACAGTCCCCCAATCGCGTCCCGCGTGTGCTCCCCCACGACCACGTCGCCCCCGGCGGCGATTGACTCGTACTTGGACGCGATGTTCACCGTGTCCCCTATGATCGTGAAACCGCTTACACGCTTGTCGGTCGTGACGAACCCGGCGCGGACGGGACCCGAGTTCACACCGATCCCGATCCCGATGGGCGGAAACCCACGCGCCGCGAGAATCTCGTTCACGGCGGGAACGCGCTTCTGCATCGCCACCGCCGCGAGAACCGCCTTCCGCGCGTGGTCCGACTCGTACGGCAGCCCGAAAAATGCCATTATCCCGTCGCCGATCACCTTGTCTATGCAGCCCCCGTGCTCGTCGCGTATGACCCCCACCATCTCGGAGTGGTAGATGTTCAGAAGCGCGAACACCCTGTCGGGAGGCATCCCGCTCGCCAAAAAAGTGAACCCCCGTATGTCGGCGAACATCACCGTGAGGTTCGCGTGCGCGCCGCGTACCAGCATCTCCATCCGCTCCCTGTCCTCGACAAGGCGCTCGTAGGTCTCGCGGTCGAGCATCTGCTGCATCTGCCCGTGAATCTGTTCCTCCATTGTGAATCCCGGTGTGCAGACGCCCTTCCCCGATTCAGTGTAGAGCTGGCTTGCTGGAGCGTCGCCGCGTGAGAACCTCGCCGCCGGAGCCTCCTGCCCCGCCGCGTCAGCCCTCGCGGCGCGTGCCGGCGCCGTCCCCTCCGCGCCGGCGGGCTTCTGCGCGGACGTCTCCTTACCGGATACCTTCTGCTGTGTCAGCTCGTCGAGGCGCTCGCGCAGACGGTGAAGGTTCGCGATTCCGCTCAGCGGGTCGAATGTAGACACAATGCTCCCTAAGCCCTCGGGTGCGTCCTGTCGTATATCTCCTTGAGTTTCTCGCCCGGAATGTGCGTGTATATCTGCGTGGAAGTGAGGCTTGAGTGCCCTAAAAGCTCCTGCACGGTTCTGATGTCGGCGCCCGCGTGCAGCATGTGCGTTGCGAAGGTGTGGCGAAGAGAATGGGGGGTGATGTTCCTTGCGACGGCGGCTGCCGCGACGTGCTTCTTCACGATCCGCTGTATGCTTCGCGTCGTGATGCGCGCGCCCCAGCGGTTCAGAAAAAGCGCCTCCGCCGGGCGTCCCTGCGCCGCGAGAGCCGCGCGCCCCTTCGCGACGTACTCGTCGAGCCGCCGCTTCGATTCCCCGCCCGTGATGACGACACGCTCTTTCTTTCTTTTTCCGGTCACCCTGATCTCGCGGGACGCGCCGGAGACGTCCTTCACGTTCAGCGCCGCCGCTTCGCTGACGCGCATGCCCGTCGCGTAGAGAAGTTCGAGTATCGCCCTGTCGCGCAGCCCCGACGGCTTCGAGAGGTCGGGCGCGTTCATGAGCGCGTCAATCTCCTCGGAGTGAAGAAACTCCGGAATCTTCCTTTCGCGCTGCGGTATCTCGATGATGGAGAAGACGTTCGTTTTCACGGCGCCCCTTGCGCGCAGGAACCGGAAGAAGGAACGCAGCGCAGAAATCCGGCGGCAGAGCGTCGCCCGCGCAAGCCCCTGCCGGTGCAGCGACGCAAGGTACTCGCGGGCGTCCGCAACGCTGACCGTTTCCGGCTCCTCCACCTTGCCTTTCTCTTTAAGGAATTCGAGAAATCCGATCACGTCCCCCGAGTACGCTTCGAGTGTGTGTTCGGACGCGCCGCGCTCGTCGCGCAGATGATCGAGAAAGTCTTCGAGGTGCGCGATCACAGCGGCTCCGCGAGCAGGGTTTTTTCAACGAGCGGCGCGCACAGGAGCGCCGAGGAGAAGGCGACGTCTCCCCCGTGCCCCTCCGCGCCGACGGTGTCCCCCGCGAAAAACAGGTTCGGCGCCGGCGCGCAGTCCACCGCCGGACGGTCCCGGCTCGTCTGTCCCACCTTCGGCATCGCCCCGTCAACCATCCGCATCTCGATGACCCTCTCGTATTCGACCGCGCCGCGGACGCCGGGGAACATCTCCTCGACGAGACTCCTGAGCTTCTTCTTTTCCCTCGACAGGAATTCCCTGTCGTCCATATCTTCCCGCGGTATGGGATAGAACCATGCGCCGAGCTGCCTGCCTCGCGGCGCGGCGGCCGGCTCGACGTTGGAGGTGAACATCCCCATCGTGCAGGGGTCGAGCGTGAGAACGATGCCGTCCACGTCCGTAACCCTCGTCCTGAGACAGAAATCGTAGCTTATCCCGCACGTGGGCTCGAGCGTCTTTATCTTCTCGCGCACGCTTTCCGGAAGGTGAGCCTCGTCGAGTATCCCCGCCGCCTGCTGAAGCGGCACAGAGCACACGACCGCCTTCCCGCGCACAAACCTGCCCTCGCACACGACGCCCGCGGCGCGTCCGTCCTCGACCGCCACCCCCTCGACCTTCGCGCCGTACTCGACGGCGCCGGTCTTGGCGACAGCTCTCAGGAGCGAACCGAAAAGGGCGCGCCACCCACCGAGCAGATACCCCGTCGCGTGCCTCGCCTTCACGGCGTGGAGCAGGAAGTAAAACAATTCCTCCGCCGACGCCTTCTCGAGGTCGGGGCAGATGATTCCCGCGCCGCAGAGAAGCTGCACGAGTTCGACGAGGTCGGGCTGTACGATTCCGTGCTCGCCGAGCCACCGCTTCACGGACACGCCGGCGAGATCGGTCTTCGTTCTCCCGGTCAGACTCGATACGAGTATCTTCAGCATCTGAACGCGGCTGGAAAAGGACAGCAGGGGCGTGGTCAGTATTTTCAGCGCCCCGCGCGGAAGGGGCGTCATCTTCCCGCCGTCGTAATACAGCGGGGTTCCCGTCGGGATGAAGCGCGGCTTCTCCCCGATGCGCCGGAGCACCTCCGCCGCCCTGCCCTGCCCCGCGTACCTGTTCACGTGCAGCCCGTAATCCATGACGAAGCCGTCACGCTCCACCCAAGAGGCGCGTCCGCCGGGGAAGGAATTCTTCTCGAGCACCAGGCACGAGACGCCCCTCGCGGACAGAAGCGCCGCGGTGGACAGCCCTCCGATGCCTGCGCCGATCACAACGACGTCGTGTTGTTTCATCCGTTAAACCAGGCGTCGCCGATATACCGACCGCCGCGGAAACATGTACACGTCACGCATCACCCCCGTCCGGAAACACGGCGGACCGCGCCGTTTCCTTCCGTGTCAGTACGACCGCGGCAGGTTCAGGACGTGCTCGCCGACGAAGTTCAGTATCATCTCCTTCGATATGGGCGCGGTCTTCAGCAGACGCACCACGTCATGGTAGTAGATTATGCCGTACTCCTCGGAAAACCCGTATCCGCCGAGGGTCTCCATCGCGCGGTCCACCGCCTTGATCCCCAGTTCGGCGGCGAGATACTTCGCCATGTTCGCGTAGATGCCCACCTGCCCCGGATGCGCGTCGGCATCGAACATCGTGGCGGCTTTGTACACCAGAAGCCGCACAGCCTCCTGTTCTATCTTGCATTCGGCGAGCGGGTGCTGTATCGCCTGATGCGACCCTATCGGCTTGCCGCCGAAGACCCTGCGCTCGCGGGCGTACTCGCACGCCTTCTGTATCACGTGCTCGGAGAGTCCCACCGTGTTCGCGGCGGCGAGGATGCGCTCCGGGTTCAGCGAGTTGAACAGCGCCATCGAACCCATGTTCTCCTGCCCGATCAGGTCGTCGGCGGACACTTCCATGTCCTCCATGTAGAGGGTGAACTGCCTCATTCCCTCGATTCCCCTCGTCGGGATGGGTTTCATCTCGAGTCCCTTCGCCTTCGTCGGCGCGATGAACAGCGAGAAACCGTACGCCTTGGGCATTCCCTGTTTGATGCACTCGTCAACGCTCGTCGTGCGCGTCACGAGCAGCATCGCGTCCGCCACGTCGGCGCCGGTGATGAACACCTTCTGCCCCGTCACCCTGTACGCGCCGCCGTCCTTTTTCGCGAGCGTGCTTATGCGGAACGTGTTGCTCCCGGCGTCAGGCTCGGTGAGGGCGAAGGCGATCTTCATATCGCCCCTGACGATCCTGGGCAGGAACCGCCGCTTCTGCTCCTCGGTCCCGTTCTTCAGCGTGCACATCGTCGCCATCGTCGTGAGAATGAAAAAGGCGTTGCCGAATCCGTGGCATCCCATCTCCTCCAGCGCCATCGCCATCGCCATCAGCCCCATGTCCGTGCCGCCGTATTCCTCCGGAACGAGCGCGCCGAGGAACCCGGCGTCGGCGAACATGTCCCACAACTCCTGCGGGAACTTCTTCTCGTCCATCACCATCCTTCTGAATTCCTCGCGCCGAGGCTCGATCTTCTTCACCATCCCCTTCACAGTGTCCCTTATCATCTTCTGCTCGTCCGTCATCTCGAACTCGAACGCCATCCAGAAATCACCCCTCTTTCATTAGATTGATCGAAAAGCACGTAAAGAATATCACAAACCGGAGAGTTAAGTAAACCGGGTGATCAAACCGGGCGCGGTGCGGAAAACCCAACTGTCGCTGCAGGGACGGACGGCCCCACGAAACCCCGGCGCTTTCCTACAGCGTGAAGGGACGCACCTGCATGCTGACGCTGCGTGAGGCGGATGTGCCGAAAGTCAAAGCTGGACTGGCACGCTACAAAAAGGAACTCGCCGCGCTGGACGCCGAGGCGCTTCGCGGCATCGAGCGGATGCGCAAAAAGATACGAGCCGACAGGAAGGCTGCGCGATGACGGGCGCCGACGCGTGGGCCGCCTTCCTTGCCGCGTTCGCGCCGGTTCGCGTCCTGGTTCCCGGAGCGCGACATCATCCTCACCGCCGACGGATTCCACGCCCCCCTCGCGGGACGAAGAGCCGCGCGCGCTCATCTGCGGTCCAGAATGCGCCGCGACGCCGCTTTTTCCCTCCGGCTCTATTCCGCCGTCTGGACCTGGTATCTTCAAATCTTCGGTGTTAAACGTTCCTCGAATCCGCTGCCGCGGCATGGGGGCAAACGCACGCCTTCGTTCCTGGACGCGATGGCCGCTTTACGCGGCGTACTATGGCATCAAAGGGTTTTTTCAAACTCCGAAAGCACTTTGCTCAATGCGAAAATCCCGGACGCCCTGAACCACGCCCCTGCTCACGCCGCTTGACCGTTATGATATTTTCTGCGAAAGTTCACGTATATAGCGTTGCATTTTTTATCGCCGGTTTTGAAAGAGGTTCCGAAGCGCCGCACACCGGGGCAGTTCGCGGAGGCGGTATTTTTCACAATGTCCTGAGTGTAATTTATTTCTGCGGTTCGATGACGACCTTGAGCGATTCGGCGGCGGCGGCGGTGAGTTGAAAGCCGAGCCGGGCTTCGGCGAGCGGCAGGCGGTGGGTGATCATTTCGCGGACGTTGACTCTGCGCGACCCGATCAGTTCGAGCGCGGCGAAGTGGTCCGCGGGGCTTGCTGCGTAGGATGTGGTGAGTGTCACGTCGTTTCGCCAGAAGAGTTCGTTGAAGGGGAGCGCGAGCGAGGCGCCCTGGTCGGCGGGTGCGAAGAAGATGACGACGCCGTGCCTCTCGACGGAGCGGAGCGCCTGCTGGAGCGCCGGGAGGGCGCCGGTGCAGACGACGACGACGTCCGCGAGGAAGCCGCCGTTGATCTCGCGGAAGCGCGAGGGGACGTCGTCGGATGCGTGGAAGACGGCGTCCGCGCCGAGGCGCGCGGCGGCGCGGAGGCGGAAGTCGGCGACGTCGGTGGCGGCGACGGGTGAGGCGCCGAGTGCGCGGGCGAGGTGGACGTGGAGGATGCCTGCGATGCCGCTTCCGAGGACGAGGACGGACCTGCCGGGGGCGACGCCGGCTTTACGCTGGGCGCGGAGGACGCAGGCGAGCGGCTCGATGAAGGTGGCTTCCTCGAAGGTGACGCCGTCGGGGAGCGGGTAGACGCCGAATCGGGCGTTGAGGGCGGGGACGCGGACGAATTCGGCGAAGCCGCCGGGGTCGAAGCTGGTGGCGCGGAGCGTGTCGCAGACGGTGTGCGCGCCCGCGAGGCAGTAGCGGCACGCGTTGCAGGGGACGTGGTGGGAGGCGCTGACGCGGTCGCCGGGCTTGAGGCGTTCGACGCCGTCGCCTGCGGCGGCGACGACGCCGGCGATTTCATGTCCGAGGACGAGCGGGACTCTGTGGCGGCGGTACCATTCCATGACGTCGCTGCCGCAGATGCCGCCCGCCTCGACGCGCACAAGGAGTTCGCCCGGTCCGACCGACGGAACGGGCATGTCCTCGACGCGGACGTCGTTGTTGCTGTAGTACATCGCCACCCGCATGGGGTCTGCGTTCCGTGCCGGCGGGTCGCCGGGCGCGGCGCGACTTTCAGCGCCGCGCGCCTGTTCCG
>JBFMFE010000174.1:0-13137 GCA_040752295.1 bacterium | reverse complement strand
CCCATAGCGAACGGGGGCATACTTTTACGCACAATAACATCCGCCGCGGAAGCTCGTTTTTACCCCGCCGTCAGGGGGGTCAAAAAGGACGCCGCCAGGGGGTCAATTCTACGCGCCGCGCAACACGCAGTGAAACCGGAGTATTGCAACCATAGATGAAACTAAAATTTGGTAAAATCGGACTTTTTGCACTGGAATCAATCATTATCATTTTCTTTAGATCGCAGTCTGATGCGGCTTTCATCCACAATCGCCAGCCCATGAGAAAGACGCTCAAGAAGCCCCGAGGCTATCAATCGCCCGGCAGGCTCTCTCAATACAGCCCATCTTTGATCATGAAGGCGAAAGACGACAATCCCAGCGTGTGTTCCTATCGGGTATGAACGGACGTCTCCAAAATCCAAATCAAATGTCATCAAAAGACACCCTTCTTCCGCGGCTCTCTTGATAACAAGCGGGTCTTCCGCCCCGGAAAGACCTTCTTCAGGAACGGTTTCCGCGTTATGCCCCGCGGAACGAAGAAGTTCAGCAGGGTCATGCGGCATATTTTCATCCACTTTGATTTTCATGCCGTTATCTCCGTATGAAGAGGCTGGGACTCCTCCTCGTGCGCCAACCATGCGGCGTAAGCAAGCGCGGTCCGGATATCTTTTTCTTTGAGCGTTGGATATTCTTTCAGTATCGTATCTGCGCTTTCCCCCGCCTTCAGATAATCTAAAATGACGGAAACCATAACACGTGTGCCTTTGATGCACGGTTTCCCGTGACACACATTCGGGTTGATGGAAATCCGCTTTTTCCAATCCGACTCGGACATATTTATTGTCACCCCCTTCAATTATTCAACCCTTGCTACCGCAAGATGTGACAGCATCGCCGATGGTGGTCCTCCGTAAAGCTGCGGGTGCAGGATATGCCCGGTTCATAATCCCGCCCCCTGCCGGTTCCCGGAAACCGGGACGCGGATGACCTGAAACGGTCCGCGCTTCGCGACCGTTTCGCCCCACCCGCCGGGCACACGTACGTCGTTCAGAGCATGATTGACGAGAACGTAACTTATATCGAACCTCCCGGCGAACTCCTCCATGGGCGATTTAAGCCCGGTGTAATACTCCCTGATCCTGTCACGGTAAGGGACGCTCCTCTCCACGACCTCGAGAACCGGCTGGCGGGAAAAGTACAGCGCGGCGTAACTGTATCCGGGCGGCAGGCACATGACGTTTCCGCGCGGCTGTTCCTTCAGCGCGTTGAGCACTTCGAGCAGGTCCTCTCCAACCGCCGCGGGGGATCTGGTTCTCCTCAGTATCGTCAGCGTCCTCAAACCCGGATACGCGAACAGTGCGCACGCAGCGAAGAGCGCCCACCACTCCATCCGGCTGCTATTATAGAGCGCAGCCCCTTCGGCGGCAACGAACGCGGCGCATGGAAACGCCCCGAAATCCAGGTACTGCCGGTATCCCTCCCCCACCTTCTGCCCTAAAATACCGCAGCGCTCCGTCACCGCGAACGTTACGTAAGAGACGAGAAACCACAGAAACATCAGCCCCGCCGCCGTGCCGATCATGCCCGATATTTCCCTGTAGAACGCGATCAGGGCGAGAGCCGCAAGCCCGTAGGGATTGTATTTCAGGTACACCGCGCCCTTCTGAGCCAGAATCCGTGCGGCGCCGGTGAGGGAAAAACCGCCGGACGGTTTTTCCCGCGCCGGTGTTCCGGTTCTTTCGACGGCGTCTCCCGGGCGCGCCCTCATCGCTTCCGTGCCGTACTCTCTCCAGTTGCGAACGTTGTCGGATGTCATTATGTAATAACTCTTCAGCGTCCTGACGAAAAGTCCGCGGTTGACCAAGAAAGCCGCCGCCGTCCACGCCGCCGTGACGGCGATTATCACCGGCTCGCGCGCCGCGATCGCAAACGCCGCGCTTATCAGAAACAGCAGCGGAAGCTGTATCCTGTGCGTGTAAAAGTCAATCACGCCCGTCACCGCCGCCGCCGCCAGGAAAACCGCCTGTTGATACTGGACGTAAAACACGAGGGAGGCGAAATGGAGGTTCAGCATCAGCGTTCCGAGAAGACGGGGCGTCAGGCTCATGGCTTCGTATTGAAGTTCCGGGGTCAGGGCGTAAATCGCGCCGGCGGCAAGGGCGGCGGACTCGTTTTCCGTAAGCGCCCGCGTGAAGGCGTACACCGCGGCGGCGCTCAAGGCGTCGAACGCGGGTCCGAACGCCATGTTGTACCTGTCCACGAACCGCTCCGGGAACAGCGCCAGAAAGTAATGGAGCACGGGGGGATAGTCGTTGACGGCGCCGATGAGAAAGTAATCGGCGCTCCGTGCGCGGCTCCCCGTCTTCCTTATGACGTCCGCGACGAACATGTGGTAAAAGGCGTCGCCGCCGTAGTACCGGACCCCGGCGCGCGGCAGGATTCTGAGGAGGAAACAGAAAACGATCGTGAAGACCAGCCCCGCCGACGGCAGCGCGAGCGTTTCCATCAAGCCGCCTCCCTTCCGTGGTGACTGCCGGTTTTTCTCATGCCCCCCTGCGGGAATGATGGTTCAGGTTACCGGCGCGCTCGCCGGACGTCGCCGCACCGGCGACCGGATTGTATTCCACGTCGTTCCCTTTATCAACCCGCGAAGCGTCCGGGACGGGCGTGTATATGCGCGAACGGCGAATTTGTTATAATGAATGCCGCGAGGTGAAAGAGCCGGCATGTCCGAACTGAGACGCGACCCCGTGGTGGGAAGGTGGGTGATAATATCCACGGAGCGCGGCGAGCGCCCGACCGATTACGTCCCGGCGATGCCGCGCGAGAGAGGCGACAGGTTCTGCCCGTTCTGCCCGGGGAACGAGTGGAGCACGCCGCCGGAAATCCTGTCGCTCAGAAACAACGCCGGCGAGCCGGACTCGCCCGGCTGGCGCATAAGGGTCGTGGCGAACAAATACCCGGCGCTCGCGGTGGAAGGCTCGCTCAACAAGAAGGCGCGGGGGATATACGACGTGATGCACGGGATCGGCGCGCACGAGGTGTTCATCGAAAGCCCGAGGCACAACAGCACGATCTCCACCTGCGCGAGAGAGGAATTGAACGAGATCGTCTGGATGTACCGCGAGAGAATGCGCGACCTGGAGAAGGACAGGCGGATAAAGTACATATTGATCTTCCGCAACTCCGGGGAGGCGGCGGGGGCGTCTCTGGAGCATCCTCACTCGCAGCTGATCGCCACTCCCACCATACCGAAGCGGATACTGGAAGAGATTCAGGGTGTGAGGGCGTACCTGGATTTCAAGGACCGCTGCGTGTTCTGCGACATGGTGGACGAGGAGCTTGACTTCGGAAAGCGGATCGTCGCGAAAAACGACCGGTTCGTGTCGTTCACGCCCTTCGCCGCGCGTTTTCCCTTCGAGACGTGGATCGCGCCGATGGAACACCAGCACTGCTTCCACGCCCTCCCGGACGAGCAGATAGAAAAGTTTTCCGAAGTGCTGGGCGAAACCCTCAAGCGCCTGGACATGCTCATGGGTTTCCCGCCCTACAACTACCTCATACACACCTCTCCCTGCAACGTCGAGTTCGAGGTCTTCTATCACTGGCACCTCGAGATAATCCCGCGCCTGACGAAGGTCGCCGGATTCGAGTGGGGCTCCGGCTTTTACATAAACCCCATGACGCCCGAGGAGGCGGCGGCGGAACTTCGCATGGTGGACGTCTCGAAGGGCGGGCACGACGGGAGCGGATGAGAGATCATTCGCACGTAACGGTTCCGGAGAGATGAAAAGCGAATACCGAATATCGAACGTGGAACGTCGAGGCTGGAATGAAGAACGAAGGCTACGACGCCGCGTCTGCCGGCAGGCGGGTTCGAGAGTCTTGAACCGGAATACGACGTTCTCTTCGAAGATTTTCGCAACGTCCCAACGTTCGGAGGCAATTCCGCAAAAAAAGAATCTAATATGTCCAATGTCCAATCTAAAATTTAGAAGTAAAACGAAAATGACAGGCTGGAAGCCTGTCCCACTAAAAGGCTGGAAGCCTGTCCCACTAAAAGACTGGAAGCCTGTCCCATTTCCCGGCTCCATGGCGGAGCATGCAGCCAGCAAACCGGAGAATTTCGGGGACGTGACTGGAATTTTTCTGAAATGTTTTTTCTTTCCGTGCCCGTGAGCGTGCCCGAAAAGAAATAAAAGAATTCGGGCACGGGCACGCCTGTCTGCGTGCGGACACGCACAGGCAGGCACACGGGCAGGGGCAAGTTGATTCGGAAATTCGACGTCGAAAAATGCGAAAGACCAGATGAATAATCCGGCGGGGGAATGAAAGGATTGAACGAGAGCGGCGCCGCGACGCGCGATAAGGTGATAATAGCGCTCGACGAGCCGGTGTTCGGTGCGGCGCGGGAAACGGTGGAGTCGCTGGGCGGCGACGCGGTGTTCTACAAGGTGGGCGCCGGGCTGTTCGCCGCCGCGGGGTGGCGCGTGATCGAATATCTCAAGGAGAACGGTAAAAAGGTGTTTTTAGACCTGAAATTCCATGACATACCGAATTCAGTCGCCGCGGCTGGTCGGGCGGTTGTGGTTCTGGGGGTTGACATGTTCACGGTTCATCTTTCCGGCGGCGCCGCGATGGTGGCGGCGTGCCGGCGCGCGGTTGACGCCGCGGCGGATGCCGCGGGCGCGCCCCCGCCCGCCATGCTCGGTGTCACGGTGCTCACGAGCGTCGGCGAGCGGACGCTGCGCGAGGAAACGCTGTGCGACGTGCCGATCCCGCGGCTCGTCGTCCATTACGCCGAACTGGGCAGGAGCGCGGGCGCGGACGGAGTCGTCGCCTCCCCCCTCGAGGCGGCGCTTGTGAGAAAGTACCACCCTGAGGATTTCATGATCGTGACGCCGGGCGTCCGCCCCGCCTGGGCGGCGCGCAACGACCAGGAACGCACACTCAGCCCGGCGGAGGCGTTCGCGAGGGGCGCGACGCACATCGTCGTGGGACGGCCGGTGACCACGGCGCCGGACCCGTCCGCCGCCCTGAAGAAGCTCTTCGGGGAAATCGCCGGCGGACGCGGCGAAAGGACGCCCTGAGCCATGAGCGGCGCACAGGAAAAATCCGCCTACCACTACAACCTCGGCGTGCTGTACGAAAAGAAAAACGACCCCGCTGCGGCGAAGGACGAGTACCGGAAGGCAATCGAGGCGGACCCGGAATTCCCGTATCCCTACAAGTCGCTCGGAGAGATATACAGCCGGGAAGGGAACCTCGACGCGGCGCTTTCGGAGCTTTCGATGGCGCTGAAGCTCGACCCGGAATGGGTGGAGGTGCTCGCGCTCGCGGCGGGTGTCCTGTACGACAAGGGCGAAATACCGCGCGCGATCCACTTTCAGGAAAAGGCGGCGGCTAAAGCCCCGCGCAACGCGGGGTACGCGGCGGCGCTCGGGCGCATGCTGATCAGCGACGGACGCTTCTCGGACGCGATCGAGGTCCTCGAGCGGGCGCTGGACGCCGATGGAGACAAATTTCTCGTCCACTACAATCTCGGCGTGGCGCACGGAAAACGTGCGATGTCCGACATGGACAGGTCAATCGAAAACTGGAAGAAAGCTCGCAGGCTCAACCCAGACGACCCGCAGGTGCACCGCAACCTCGGAATCGCGTACTTCACGAAGGGGCTCCTGGAGGAAGCGAGGGCGTCTTTCCGCCGCGCGCTCGAGCTTAACCCCTCCGACGAGGCGTCGAGAAAGTACCTCAAGTATTCCGAGGCGTTCAAGTGAGGGCGGGACGCATCCGCGGCGGCTCATGAAAACCCGGATGTTGCGAAATTTGACAGGTTAACCGCGGCAGGCGGGTCCTCCGCGGCTTAATCGTCATGAAACCATGGGGAAAATCCTCTTCGTCCAGCGCGCGCCGGTACTCAACATCGGCACGATGATGCTCTCCGCCGTTCTCAAGATGGCGGGACACGAGTCCGAAGTTACGATCGCGAACCGGGGGAAGAGACTCGCCGGCAGGATCGCCGCCCGCGGCGCGGACCTCGTGGGGTTTCACTGCGTCGCCGGGTCCGAGCGGTGGATCGCCGGCGTGCTCGGCGGGCTGAGCCGGCGACCCCCGGTCGTTCTCGGCGGTCCCCATCCGACGTTTGTCCCGGAACTGATATCCGGGCTTCCCGCCGACTATCTCATAAGGGGCGAGGGAGAAGGCGCGCTCGCCGACCTCATGGGGTTGCTGCGCGAGCCGCAGTCCGTACGCACTGCCGTCCCCAACCTCTGCACGCTCGAAAACGGAAACCTCCGCGTCAACCCCCTGCGCCCGCTGATTGACCCGCTCGACAGCCTGCCGTTCCAGGACCCCGCGCTCTACTTCCGCATGCCCTTCATGAGACGCTTCGCCAGCGAATACTACCCCACGATAACCTCGCGCGGGTGCCCCTTCAACTGCACGTTCTGTTTCAACGACAGGTTCCGGGAACTGTACCGCGTGAAGGGGCGGCAGGTGCGCAGGCGCAGCCCGGGGCACGTCGCCGAGGAGATCGAACGGGCGAAAAGGGATTACGGGATAACCCGGATCGTGTTCGAGGACGACGCGTTCGGCGCGGACGCGCGGTGGCTCGAGGAATTCGCGGAGGCGCACCTCCGCGGCGCCGCCCTGCCGTTCACGTGCCAGACGACCGCCTCGCTTCTGAACGAAAAGACGGCGCCCCTTTTAGCTCGGATGAAGTGCAGAGCAGTGAGGTTCGGCATCGAGACGGCGGACGAAAGGAACAGGCGGGAAATCCTCGGAAAGAACGTCACGAACCGCGACATCGTCCGCGCCGCCGGGCTGCTCAGGAAGAGCGGAATAATGCTTCAGACGTACAACATGCTGGGCGCGCCCGGCGAAGGCGTTCCGCACGCGATGGAGACCCTGCGGCTCAACCGCGCAATCCGCAGCGACTTCGCGTGGAGTTCCTTCTTCCATCCCTATCCCGGCACCCGGATATACGAAAAACACTGCGCCGCCGGCGGCGTACCGCCCCCCGTGAAAAAACACGACAGCTTCTTTGTGCCCGACACACCGGTCCGGCGGAACAGGCGTCTCGTCAACCTCGGTTTTCTCTTTCAGGCTGCGACGGCGACGCGCGCGCCCGACGCCCTCGTCGGCTTTCTCGCGGCGCTTCCGCTCACGGCGCTTTACAAGTTCGTTTTCAAGGTCTTCTACGCGCTCGCGCTCAGGAAGATCAACTGTTTCAGCCTTCCCGTTTTTCTCAACATATCCGTTCGCTCCGCGAGGAACTTCTGACGGGGAGCGGGAATGGAATTGAAGGACGGTTTGAGGAACACGATTAACCGTTTATTCCCTAACCCGGACAAGCCGGAACCAAAAAGTATAAAAAGCAAATGTAGAATGTAGAATTACCAATGCAGAATGTAGAAGTCGGAATAAAACCAGTTTCAAAATATTATGGTTTTTGTTTTTCATTACGTTATATACCCAAAATGTTTTTCAAGTTCGGGATGTCTTCCTGAACGGTTCTCCAGATTTCCTCCAGGCGCACATGGAAATAGTCATGGATAAGTTTGTTCCGCATGGCGACCATATCCCGCCACGGCAGTTCCGACATGCGCTCCTGTGTGTCCTCCGACACTTTGTTCGCAGCCTCGCCCAGTATCATCAACTGGTGGATGACCGCGCCCTGCATCATTTCATCCTTCCGAAAATCATCCCATGTCCGTCCCGTGGTAAACTGGATTATCTTTTCTACGGCTTCGGTGACGTGCGACAGATAAAGTTCATCCCGCTTTTCCATACAGCACCTCGCAATTTGCAAGCACCTCGTCGCGTATGATTTTGTCCAGTCCCTGCTTCACCACGAGGTCAACCTTCCTGCCGCCGAACAATTTCGACATCTCCCTCTCCATCCGGCACAGGCGGAACAACCCGACCGGCACCGCTAACTCCACAAGAACGTCCACGTCGCTGCCGGGCCGCATATCTCCGCTCACCGCCGACCCGAACACCGCGAGCCAACGGATGCCGTTTGCCCGGCAGAAATCGGTTATCTCGTCTGTTGATTTCGTAATCGTCACGTTCATTTTCTTCCCTCCGTTCATCCGCGCGTTTATAGAATTATCGCTGTCGTTTCACAAAAGAGCAATAAAACCGCAGGCGGAAGGCACAGAGGCTGTTTGACGGATTGCCGGAGATCACCCTTGCCGATTGAGGAAAAACGTGGTACTGTTCAGTTCGAACGTCGAATGAAGGAAAAAGAGTGCGGCGCAATGATTTCTTCGGGAAAAGCGAAGAATTTGCGGGTCAGAGGTGCAAAGACGCAAGGGGCGTCTGAAAAGATGAGGATGGAAGTGTTTCGCGCTCCGGGCGGCAGATCGGTTTTGAGAGGTGGAACGGTGCGGGAGAAAGCATCCGGCATCCGGAGAAGGCGGGGGCATGAAAGCGAGCCTTGAACATTTTTTCAAGCCGCGGGCGGTCGCGGTGATCGGGGCGTCGCGCGTCCCGGGCAAGGTGGGGTTCGACCTTATGCGGAACGTCACCGGCGGCGACTACCGCGGGCGGGTTTACCCCGTGAACCCCAAGGCGAAAGAGCTGTTCGGGTTGAAGTGCTATCCCGGCGTGAGGGAGATCGAGGGGGAGTTCGATCTGGCGGTGGTGATGATTCCCCCGCGGCAGATACCGGGGACGCTTGTTGAATGCGGCGCGAAGGGCGCGGACGCGGCGATCATAATCTCGGCGGGATTCAAGGAGGTGGGACCCGAGGGCGCGGGGATAGAGCGGGAGATGCTCGCGGCGGCGAAGGGGGCGGGTATAAGGCTGCTCGGACCGAACTGTCTGGGGCTGATAGACACGTATTCCGGGCTGAACGCGTCGTTTGCGGCGGGTACGCCCGGGAAGGGGAGCATCGGGTTCGTGTCGCAGAGCGGCGCGCTGTGCACGGCGATACTCGACTGGTCGTTCGCGCGGGGGATGGGGTTTTCAAAGTTCATCAGCCTGGGCAACAAGGCGGACGTGGACGAGGTGGACGTTCTGGACGCGCTCGGTGACGACGCCGAGACGAGCGTGATCATCGGGTACCTCGAGGGGACGAGCCGCGGTCGCGCTTTCATGGAGACGGCGCTGAGGGTGACGAAAAGCAAGCCGGTGGTGCTGATAAAGTCCGGTGTGTCCGAGGCGGGGGCGAAGGCGGCGTCGTCGCACACGGGAAGCATGGCGGGGTCCGACGCCGCGTACGACGCCGCGTTCAGGCAGTGCGGCGTGATAAGGGCGGAGACGGTGGAGGAGCTTTTCGACTACGCGTCGGCGTTCGCATACCAGCCGCTTCCGGAAGGAGAGCGCGTGGCGATCCTGACCAACGCCGGGGGTCCGGGGATCATGGCGACGGACTCGCTGCGCGGGACGTGCGCGCAGATGGCGGTTTTCAGCCCGGAGACCGTCGCCCGGCTGAAGGAGGCGCTCCCGCCCACCGCCGCGGTCTACAACCCCGTGGACATCATCGGCGACGCGAGAGCCGACAGGTACTCGAGCGCGATCGAGGCGCTTCTGAGCGACCCCGGGGTGCACGGGCTGGTTATACTGCTGACACCGCAGGGGATGACGCAGATAGAGGAGACCGCCAAGAACATCGCGTACGCCGCGCTCACGCACAGCAAGCCGCTGCTCGCCGCTTTCATGGGAGAGGACATGGTGGGGTCCGGGATTCACATACTGAACAAGAACCGCATACCGAACTACGGGTTTCCGGAGCGGGCGGTCGCGGTGTTTTCGAGGATGGCGGAACACGCGTTCTGGAGGAAGAAGGCGGCGCCCGCGCCGGCGAAGGCGCGGTATCCGAAGAAGGAAATCGCCGGGATGCTCGGGGAGTTCAGGCGGAAGGGAACGACGGCGATAAGCGGAGAAAAGGCGCTGCGCATCGTGAAGGCGCTCGGCATCCGAGTTCCGGAGTATTCCGTCGGGGAAAACCTCGATGAGGCGAAAGCGGCGGCGGGGCGGTTTGGATACCCGGTGGTGATGAAGGTGTCCTCGCCGGACATATCGCACAAGTCGGACGTCGGGGGCGTGGCGGTGGGGATCGCCGACGAGGAGCGGCTCGAGGAGGCGTACCACCGGATACTGTTCAACTGCCGGAAATACGTTCCGAACGCCGTGGTGCAGGGCGTGGAGATACACGAGATGGTGCGGGGGGGTAAGGAACTGATCTGCGGGATGACGCGCGACGCGCAGTTCGGACCGCTGGTGGTGTTCGGGCTTGGGGGGATATACGTCGAGATACTGAAGGACGTCTGTTTCCGGGTCGCGCCACTCAGCGAGGACGACATCGAGCAGATGATATACGGGATAAAGAGCGCGGCGCTGCTCACGGGCGCCCGCGGCGAGCCGCCGAAGGACGTCGCGGCGGTGAGAGAGACGCTCCGGCTGATCTCGTCGCTTGCGGTTGATTTCGACGAGATCGTGGAGATGGACGTCAACCCGCTGATGGTGCTCGAGGAGGGGAAGGGAGTTTACGCCATTGACGCCCGGTTCAGCGTGATGCCCAGTTGAGCGGCGGCGAGCCGCGGAGGCGCGTGCTGCGCGCCGGCGAAAGACAAGTTCGGGGGGTCGCCATGAAATCAATCTACGTGGGGTCAAACTCGGAGTATTCGGGGAAGAGCCTCGTGTGCATCTGCCTCGGTTCGGCGCTGAGGGCGAAGGGGAAGAAGGTAGGGTACATGAAGCCCGTGGGCGTGCTGCCCGCGCTCGCGGGGAAGACCGTGACGGACGAGGACGCGCTTTTCATGAAGGAGTACTTCGGGCTGAAGGAAGCGCTGGAGGACGTCTGCCCGGTGGTGTTGACGCACGATCTGAAGATGAGCCTCGCGCGCGGGAGGCCCAGGGGGTTGAGGGAAAAGATAATGGAGTCGTTCCGCCGCGTGGGAAAGGGAAAGGACGTGGTTCTTCTCGGCGGGGGGCGGACGATGGACGAGGGACGGATGCTCGGCGTACCGGCGGAGGAACTGATACGCGAAACGAAGAGCCGGCTGGTTTTCGTCGAGAGGTACGAGGAGAACCGGGGTCTGGACACCGTTTTAGCGGTGAAGGACCGCGTCGGGGAAAGCTTTTCCGGGCTGATACTGAACAGGATAGGCGTCGAGGCGGTGGAGTTCGTGCGGAAGACGATCGTGCCGGTACTCGAGCGCGAGGGAGTGAGCGTGCTGGGGATCATCCCGGACGATCCGGTGCTGAAGGCGGTGAGCGTGGGGGACCTTGCGAGCCACCTCGGCGCGGAGGTGATCACGGCGCGGGACAGGCTGGACGAGCTTGTTCATAATTTTTCGGTCGGCGCGATGAGCCTGGACGCGGCGATATCGAGGTTCCGGAAGGTGCACGACAAGGCGCTGATCACGGGGGGCGACAGGGCGGATTTGCAGATCGCGGCGCTCGAAACCTCGACGCGGTGCCTCGTTCTCACCGGGGGAATGTACCCGCAGCCGCTGATCCAGTCGAAGGCGGACGAGATGAAGGTTCCGATACTCGTGACGAAGGACGACACGCTGACGACGGTCGAGAAGATAGACGCGCTGATCGGGAGACCGCGGATACGTGAGAAGGAAAAGCTGGAGCGCGCGATGAAGCTGTTCCGCGAGAACGTGAGCGTCAAAAAACTCGCCGGCGTCCTTTAGAAGAAAAAGGTGCAGGGCGCAGGGGGCGGGGAAAAGATGAAAAACGGAAAGAACGCGGCTTGCGATTAGATGAAAAAAGGCTGCAATTATTTACCGAAGTGAAGTTTTTAAAAGCGGATATCCAATGTAGAATGATGAATATCCAATGTAGAAGTAAAGAATTTTGTTCGAAATTCTACATTGGAAATTCTACATTCATCATTCATCTTTTTCGCTGATTTCATTACAGCCGCTTCGGATCGGTAAAGTGTTGCCTGCATCCATCATCCTCTTCTTCTTTCGTACACGTTACTTCACACCGCTAAAATGTTATAAAGGATTTAAGGAATGCCCCCCCGGTAAACGCGGTTCCCGCCGCCGGGGTTCCACGGCGCGAAATCGAATCAGGCTTTCTGGTTTTCAGCCGGCGATCCTGCGATAATAGAAGCGATGTCCGCCTCTTCAACCGGTCAGCGCGGCGACAACGCCGGGACTTCGATCCGGTGCAGCGTCGGCGTGATGGCGTACAACGAGGAGAAGAACGTAGGACGTCTGCTCGAGCGGCTGCTGGACCAGGAACTGCGCGGCGTCGCGGTGACCGAGATCATAGTGGTGGCGAGCGGATGCACGGATGGTACGGAAGAGGTCGTGCGCGGCGTGATGGAGCGGAGCGGGAAGGTGCGGCTCGTCGTCGAGGCGGAGCGTGGCGGCAAGGCGTCGGCGATCCAGCGATTTTTAGACCTCGCGGCGGAGGACATACTCGTGATGGTGAGCGCGGACACGCTGCCGGAGAGGGACGCGGTGGAGCTTCTGGTGGGCGCGTTCGCCGACGCTCGCGTGGGGATGACGGGCGCGCGTCCGGTACCCGTGAGTCCGGACGGCGGCTTCTGCGGCGCGGCGGTGCGTTTTTTCTGGGAGATGCACCACCGGGCGGCGCTGAGGTCGCCGAAGTGCGGGGAGATGGTGGCCTTCAGGAAGGTGACAGGGACGATACCCCGCGACGTGGTGGTGGACGAGCCGTACGTGGCGGCGCAGGTGGAGCGCGCCGGTCTGGCGGTGAGGTACGTGCCGGAAGCGGTGGTGTACAATTCGGGTCCGTCGAAGGCTGCGGAGATACTGTCGCGCAGGCGCAACATCGTGGCGGGATACTTTCATCTGGCGGCAAGGCACGGAATCAGGCGCCGCCCGGCGCACAGGCTGCACGTCGCGGCGTTTGTCCTGAGAAAGATGCTGAGTCCGCGCGCCCGACCCCACTGGGTCGCCGCCGCCGCCGCCCTCGAACTGCTCGCCCGGTTCCTGGGGTGGCTCGATTTCCGCTTCTCGCGGAAGCCGCTGCACGTCTGGCGTCCCGCCGCGACGACCAGGGAACTGCCTCCTGACGCCGGTAACGCGCAGCGGGGGAAAGAACGGCGCGAGTGTTAATTGATAACTTTCGCACTTTTCGGTTCCCGCTTCACGCCTGTCTGCCGTCGGACGTGTCAGACGGGTCTGACAGGTCAGACCTGCCGGCAGGCGGCTGACGCCG
>JBFMFE010000173.1:0-21899 GCA_040752295.1 bacterium | reverse complement strand
CTTGTTTCCCGCGCTCCGCGCGGGAGTGAAGGCGGCGATGACTCGCCGCAGTCCAAGGCCTGCCTGCCGGCAGGCAGGCGGATGACGTCGCAATCCATCGTGACGAAGAATGTGCGAAAGTTCACCCGGTAATATATGATTTATTGACGCGGGTCGTTCGCGGGAGCCGGTCAATCCGGCGCGGAACGCGCGCGCGGCGGAAAATGGTGCGCATCGGAACCTCGGGCTACAGCTTCAGAGACTGGGTCGGCGTTTTCTATCCCGACGGGACGCCGCCGGGAAAAATGCTCGAATTCTACGCTAAAAATTTCAACGTGGCGGAAGTGAACTCCACTTACTACCGCATACCGCCGCCGGGCGTTTTCGCCGGCATGGCGCGGAGAACGCCCGACGGTTTCCACTTCGTGGTAAAGACGCACAAAAGCATGACTCATTCGAGGGATTTCGACGCGGACGCGCTCGCCGTGTTCAATGCGGCGGTTCAGCCGCTGCGCGACGCGGGAAAACTGCTCGGCTTCCTCGCCCAGTTCCCCTGGAGCTTCAGGTTCGCGCCGCCGAACCTCGACTATATCAGGCGCCTGCGGGATTCGTTCCGCGCACAGAGCCTTCACGTCGAATTCAGGCACGACTCCTGGCTGCGCGACGACGTCTTCGAAACCCTGTGCGCCGCGGACATAGGGTTCTGCATGGTGGACGAGCCGCGGCTCGAGGGGCTGATTCCGCCCGTCGCGCGCGCAACAACTGCCACCGCGTACGTCAGGTTCCACGGCAGAAACTCGACCGACTGGTGGCGCCCCCGCAAAGGCTCCGACAGGTACAACTACGACTACAGCGACGGGGAACTGCTCGAATGGGTTCCGGCGATAAAGCGCCTCGACGGGGAATGCGACACCGTCCTCCTGTTCTTCAACAACTGCCATTTCGGGCGGGCGCCGCGGAACGCAGAGAGGATGGCGCGGATTCTCGGAATTGAGCTTCGTCCGCCCCCGCGCCAGGGCGAACTGCCCATGGAATAACCCCTCCCCTCCCCCCATGACGGCGCGCTGTCCATCACATCTCTTCACAATGAGTCCGTCGGCGGCGGGGCTTTTGGACGACTTCGCGTCTTCCCCCGCGGGCTTTCGCGCGGGTAACTTTCAGGGATTTTCGCTCGCCCTGTTCCTCCACGCCGCCGCCTGCGGCGCGGGCGGCACGGTCGCCGTGGTCTTTCCCTCTATGGACCGCGCGTACAGGATGGAGGAGGAGATCGCGTTCCTGAACGGAGTGGAGGATCGGCGCGTGGAGACGCTCGTTCTCCCCGGATATTCCCTCCCGGAGACGAACTCGCCCGCCGTGACGCTGGACACGCGAAGAAAGCGCCTCCGTGCGCTCGAAAGGCTGTACCGCGGCGCCGCGGACCAGTCCCTTCTCCTGCTGACCACACGGGAGGGACTCCTGCGGAGAACGCTTTCGAGAGAGGCTTACGCGCGGCTGACGAAGCAGCTCGCCGCGGGTCACGCGGAGCCGCCTGGACGGCTCGCGGAGTTCCTGGCGGACACCGGATACGAGCCTTGCGCCGCGGTCGAGCGGGAAGGACAGTTCAGCCGCCGCGGCGGCGTTATAGACGTCTTTCCAGCCTCGGACATGGCGCCGGTGAGGCTTGAATTTTTAGGCGACGCGCTCGAACAGATACGCCTTTTCGACCCCGCGACGCAGCGTTCGAGCGCGGGCGCGCCGGGCGCGGTCGTCACCCCAGCCTGGGAAACGGTCGCGCCGCCGGCGATGGCGCCGCCGTGGGTCCGACCCGACCACGCGGAGGCGATCGCGAGAAAAATACGCTTCGACGGCGGCATCCTCTATCCCGTCCCGTTCGGCGCGGCAGCCTCGCTGCCCGCCGAGGCGCGGTTCCGGGCGACCGTCGTCGTGGACGGCGAACGGGGCGCAGAGGAGTTCGACCGCTCGATGCACAAGGACCGCGCCTGGCTTCCGCGCGAGGGATTCAGCGACCCCGACGCCGTACTGGAGGGAATCTATCTGCCCGAAGAAGAAATCTCAGCCCGCGGACCCCTCTTCAGCCTCGACACCTCGCAGCCGCGGGACGGCGCCGGCGTTTCCCTTCCCCTGCGCCCCCTCCCTCCCCTGCCGCTCGACCTGGACGGCATGGACGGGATTCTGCGCCGGGAATGCGCGCGGGGGAAGGTGGCGGTGCTGTCGCGGTACAAAAAACGCCTCGAGCGGCACTTCGGGGAAACGGGCATCCGCCCGGACGGCATGTGGGAGGGCGACGTACAGGGCGGCTTCCGACTCGACGACGTTCCCCTCGCCGTGTTCACGGACTCGGAGGTCTTCGCGCGGCGCCCGGAGCCGGCGATCAGGCGCGCGCCGTCGGACGACCGCGCACCCGTACTCGCCCCGGCGGACATAAAACCGGGCGACTTCGTTGTGCACGTTGACCACGGTGTCGGGATATATCAGGGCATCTCCACGGAGGCGACGCCCGACGGAGAAAAAAGGGATTTCTTCTCCATCAAATACGCCGGAAACGACCGCCTGTTCGTACCCATCGAGCAGATAGAACGCATCGAAAAGTACATCGGCGGGGGAAAAGCGCTTCCCCGCATCTACCCGCTCCATTCGGGCAGGTGGGGACGCGTGAAGCGCCGCGTCAGCGAAAAGGTCGAGGAACTCGCCGCCACACTCTACCGCCTCTACGAGGAACGCGAGAGCATCCCCGGGCACGCGTTCCAGCCCGACGACCTCTTCATGATGGAGCTTGAGAGTTCGTTCCCGTTCGACGAGACCCCCGACCAGTCGCTCGCCATCTCCGAGGTGAAGCGCGACATGGAGAGGGCGGGTCCGATGGACCGCCTCGTGTGCGGGGACGTCGGATACGGCAAGACCGAGGTCGCCGTCCGCGCCGCCCTGAAAGCCGCCCTCGAACGCAGACAGGTCGCCCTCATCGCCCCCACCACCATACTCGCCCACCAGCACGGTGAGACCTTCCGCCGCAGGCTATCGCGCTTCCCCGTCAGCGTCGAGGTCCTGAGCCGGTTCAAATCGCGCGGCGAACAGAAGCGGATTCTCCGGCGGATCGCCTCCGGCGACGCCGACGTCGTGATCGGCACCCACCGCCTGCTCCAGAAGGACGTCGCCTTCCACGACCTCGGTCTGCTGATCATTGACGAGGAACAGCGGTTCGGCGTGCGCCAGAAGGAGAAGATCAAGCTGCTGAGAAAGAACGTGGACGTCCTGACACTCACCGCGACGCCCATCCCCCGCACGCTTCACATGGGGCTGATCGGGCTTCGCGACGTGAGCCTCATCGAGACCGCCCCGGAGGAGCGCAGGGCGGTGAAGACGTTCGTCGAGGAATGGAACATGGAATCGCTGCGCCTCGCCGTCGAACGCGAGCTTGCCCGCGACGGGCAGGTCTTTTACCTCCACAACGACGTCGCCACCATCCACAGGGCGCGCGCTTTTCTCGAAGCCGCCTTTCCCCGCGCGCGCGTCGCCGTGGGACACGGAAAAATGCCCGAAAGAGAACTCGAAAACACGATGATACGGTTCCTTGCCGGAGAACACGACGTCCTCCTCTGCACGACGATAATCGAGAACGGCATTGACATACCGAACGCGAACACCCTCATCGTCGCCGGCGCGGAGAACTTCGGGCTTGCGCAGCTCTACCAGCTCCGCGGGCGCGTCGGAAGGTCCTACCGCCAGTCCTACGCACACTTCTTCTACACGCCGCACCGCGCGGTGACCGACTCGGCGCGAAAACGCCTCGAGGCGCTGAAGGACTTCGCCGAACTCGGCTCCGGATACCGCCTCGCCATGCGCGACCTCGAAATACGCGGCGCGGGAAACCTCCTCGGCAGAGAACAGCACGGGTACATCACGGAGGTCGGCTTCAACCTCTTCTGCGCCATGCTCACGGAGTCCGTCGGCAGGCTCAAGGGCAGCATCGCCGCACCGCCGCCGAAGGCGGCGATCGAGCTTGGACTCGACGCGTACATCCCCGCCGTGTACGTCGCCGACTCCGCACAGCGCACCAGCCTCTACAAGCGCCTCGTGTCCGCACGCACGGAAGGCGAAATCACCGCGGCGGCTGACGAAATCGCCGACAGGTTCGGCACCCCACCGCGCACCGTGAGAAACTTCCTCGCGGCGCAGCGCCTGCGAATCGCGTGCACGGA
Source organism: bacterium (assembly GCA_040752295.1). Classification (GTDB taxonomy): domain Bacteria; phylum UBP15; class UBA6099; order UBA6099; family JBFMBQ01; genus JBFMFE01. The sequence goes on along the minus strand of JBFMFE010000173.1, from coordinate 17,724 downwards.
TGCCGGCGTGTCGCGCATGAAAACCTCCCACCGGAACGGAACAACGGACGTGCACTTCCGCGGGCGCGACAGCTTCGAGGCGCTGCGCGCCGCCGCGCCCTCCGCCTCCGGCGGCGTCGAACTCGTCTTCCTCAAGGACCGCCTGCGCCTGATTCACAAAACGGTCCTCCAGCAGCGCCTCCCGGACGAATTCCTGCGCCTCTTCTCACGCCTGACGCAAATCCTTCAGCGGGAACACTGACAGCCCCCCCACCCCGGCGTCCGCGTGCGGCAAGCAGCGCCGAAACAGCCGCAGAACGCCGCCTGCCTGTTCTGCCCGCCTGTGCGCCTGCCTGCCCCGCTGCCTGCCTGTGCCGTGCACGGCAGACAAGCCTGCCTGTGCCGTGCACGGCAGACAGGGGTCGGCAGGCAGGTATTCGTCAATTGTCTGCGCCTGTCTTGCTGGCGGACAGGTGAATTGCGCAGGCAGGCGTCGGACAGGCACGCAGACAGGCGCCCCAAAATTCAATTTTCCAGCTCTGACCCCATTTTCCTGCAATCGCCGGTGTGGAGCTTGAACACGCGCCCCGCGCTGTCGCCGATAAATATAATTCCTTTATTGGAGTCGAGTCTTAATAACTTTTTATGCTTCATTTGTTATTTTTAACTTGTATAAAAATAATATCGCTGGATATACGATGTTCTCCACTCCATAAACTTATATCGAGTCTTTTAACTCCATCATTTATTTGAGTGGTGTCATACTCAATCGGATGTCGATCTAAAGGTCCGGTGTGTATGAGTTGTTTCTTTTTCCCAACAATATAGCAATTTACATGATAAGGTGGAGGAGCATCAATTTTTCCAACCATCTTCCACGATATCTTTATCGTTCCTGAAACTTTATCGGGGGTCTTGGGGGATGTAAAGTGAATACCTTCATGGATTTTGAACACCCCATACAATATACTATCTGAAAACCCGTATATTGTACTCAATTCCACTTTCTCCTTGCCGGCAACAATCTTGCTCCATTTCTTCCTCCAATATTCTGAATCGAATTTCACTTCGTGCCATGGCGCCATTTTCTCAAATTCTTCAAATATCAATCGTACTAAAAAATCAGTCTCTTCCATGTTTAATATTATTTCTTCCGCGTCTTTTGCTTTTACTCCGAATATTTTTCCTAAAGATATATGTGGTTTAATGTTCTCTGATGGTATAAACACACATCCAGTTATTTTATGTGATTCGAATATGTTTTTGACTTTATTAGAGATCATTATATACTTACTAAATCCTTCTATTGTAAAAGTGTCAGTTCCATCCCATTTATTCTCATCAATTATTAAACCTTTAATAATGGGAGTATATTTTTTCCTGCCGCACTCCTCACATATAAATTCAACCTTTATCCTTGATGATTTATGTGGTTCCCCGCCTTTACCTGTAACTACAAGTTCTTTAAGAATTGGAACCTTATAATCCTTTTTTCTAACCCGCTTTACCTTTTTTATTATTACTGGTCTCAACTCGTATCCCGTTACTTTGTTATCTTCAAGAATATTTGCGACTTTCTCAGTGAGTAAACACTCGCCATACCATGTCCATACAACATCATCAATTTTTGGAGAAGGCAACACTACCTTAAGATACTCAGGATGTATCAACGGATCTCTGTCGTATATTCGTTCACACTTATCGCACATATTTCCTCTCGGGTCATAATAATTAAAATCATTATCCCACTCTGCTAGCCTATTATTATCACATTCGTAAAGTCTGAAGAAGTTGTTCATAACATTCAGGGAATCTCGTATTCTCTGAGTTTATAACGTTCAATCATTTCTTCCATCTTAGACAATATTTCTTCTTTGCTTGGATTTCCTTTAAGGAATTCCTTCCATTCTTTATTCCATCCTCCTGGTATATCATCAAGTCCTTTGCCATGCACACCTCTTAAATGTATCTTTTCTTCTAATTTTATTATATATTCTTCGTCAATTCCTGCTTCTTTAAATTTCTTTAAAAACTGTCTTGGCAACAAATGATTCTTATGTATTTTTTCTATATTTTTAACTGTCCTAACTCTCGTGGCAACTTTCATCCCACGTCCTAACCCAGTTGCTATAGGTACTGCCGCACCAACAATATCCAGCCCCAATGCCACCCAATTTTTTGCACTTCTGGGGTTTTTAATAATATCATGTATATCCCAACCAATAAAACCTATATCTAGATATGTATCGGGGGTAAGAAGTTGAACTATTTCTCCGCTAGGGTCAATTAAATTAATTGGATTTGCTGATGAGTAAGAATAAAGATTTTCTTCGTATTTTGGATCCTCTTGAAAAAATATGCCGGTTACAGTACAGTATGTTCTTGCTCTATAATAATATAATAAAGTTAAAAATCCCACTCCCTCCCCGTGTATCTGAACCTGTTGATACCCGCAAGTTCGCCGCAGTTCTTATCTCCCAGTGGGGAGTAGTTTAAATCAAGAGCGTTGCCGAATGAGTCATACCTGTAAGTAGCCACTATCTCTCCGTATCTATTTGTTATCTCCGTCACGCTTCCCAGCCCGTCATAGTGATAAACAAACGTTTCACTAGCGCCCCTGATCACACCGTCTCCATCAACATCCACCCGCCACAAAAGCGGCTCGTCTATGCCGGGTCCGTGGACGTATTGGGAAAACAGGCTATTTGTTTGCTTCACCGGGTCCCACTTGAATTCCAATATTATATCATCGCCGTCGTAGATATACTTCCAATAATCCTCATCGCCGGAATTGAACGTTACATCCCCATCCGGATTCAGAACCTTCCCGATTCTTCGCCCGTTGAAGTCATACGTGTATTTCGCTTTCATCTTGCCGGTACTCAAGTTAAGGTTATAACCTGCAAGTCTGTTTTCAGGATCGTAATGGAACGTTTCCTCTCCGCTCGTCTGTTTTTTCGTCCGCTCTATCATGTTTCCATTGTGGTCATAGTTGTAAGTATGCGTCCAGTTTTCGATAAGGCGGTTCAGGTTGTCGTGAACCGATTCCTCGGTAGTTCTGTTCCCCACGTCGTCGTATGCGTAATACTCGTTGTGGAAGCCGGGGGGCATCTGCGGCGCCTGGTAGTCCGCGCTTATGAGCCTGTCGAGGTCGTCGTAGGCGTAATCTAACATGTTCCCCCCGCCGGGCGTGCCGTCGCTTATGCGCATCCCCACCCGCTTGCCGACCTCGTCGTAGTCGTATGTGAAACTCGATATCAGGTTCAGTCCCCCGGCGGGGCGCCTGTCAATCATGTTCGTCAGGCGCTTCAGCATGCCGGCGGGCGTGTACTCGTATCGGGTGTATCCGCCGTACGGCAGGTAAAGCTCCGTGCGGCGCCCCTGCTCGTCGTAGGCGAATTCGTACCCGTGTCCCCACGGGTCGTGCATTTCGACGATCCGGTTCAGGGCATCGTACTCGTAGTCGGTGTCGAGCGTGGTCTGACCGTACTTCACAGTCATCGCTGTGCGGTTGCCGAGGGGGTCGTAGGCGTAAGCGTAGCGCACGAACGGCTGGGCGGTTGTGATGTCTCCCTTCGAGAGAACCGCCATCGCCTCGAGGTCGCCGGCGGCGTTGTACGTGCCGAACACCGCATCGCTGTCGTCATCGCTCGCTCGGTTGAGGAAACCCGTCTGGACGTCGTATCGGTACATCGTCTCGTTTTCTCCCGCTGTTTTGCGGACGAGTTTTCCGTCGGCGCCGTACTCGAAGGCGATGCGCAGGTGTCCCGTCCCGGCGCGCGGCGCCGTGCCGGCAGGCAGGCGGCGTCGGTCCGGGCACAAAAAAGGCGGGTCCTGCCCGCCTTTTTACCCTGAGCGCGTCACGGTCAGTCGGTGACCGCGGCGGTGATTCCGACGGCGGCAAGAAAGATAAGGAAGTATTTAAGCCTCTTTTGCTCTTTCTCGGAAAGCCCCGCTTTTGTGGCGACAGCCGCCGGCGCGCCGGCGACAGTGTAGCCGTTGCTCCGGAAATAGAGCTGCGTGTACGGCGTGGCGTTGAGAGGTATGGGCATGAAGGAATCGAGGCTCGCGTTGGCCGCCGTGAGGAAGATGCCGCGGACGTAACCCGACGGGTTGTCGCCGAGGGCGACTTTCTTGAAGCGTCCGACGAAAAACCCGCCGTCAGCCTTGCCCTCGGGCGCCGCGGCTTCGACGTACCCTTCCTTCGGGTTGGACATGATCTTCTGGATGTCTATGACGCCCATCCTGGACTCGGGGAACTTGAACCCGACCTTGTCGAGTTCCTCCTTGAATTTCTCCGCCAGTTCCTTACCCATGGGCACGTAGATGACGAGTTTGCCGACCATCAGTCCCTCGCCCTGGTCGGTGTCGGGGTTGGTGAACTTCGCGCCGTAGACCTGGATGTAGGGCGGGTCCATCGTGCCGCCTGTGACATTTCCCTGGACATGGAAACCGACGTAGAGGTTCTCGTCGTCGTACCCGAAGTAGGTGTCCATGTAGTCGAGGTCGTCGGGCACTATGTCCTCGCTGTTGTCAATGTCAACCGCGCCCGGCACCATGTTCGCCTTCGAGGCGGGCCAGGTCGTCTTGAAGGGTATCTCGGTGGCGACGTTTCTTGTGGTGTCCACCGCGCGGATGAAGAACGTCACTTCAGCTCCGGCGGGCTGTCCGGGTATGGTCCCGGAATAGACGTCTTCCCCGGCGGGCGCGAGGTCAACGTACTTTATGGTTTTGCCGTCCGACGTGTATCCCGCCTGGACGGACTTGACCGTCGCCTCTTCCTCCTCCTGCTCGCTCATGACCACCTTGCAGGAGACCGTCACCGGTTGTCCCGCTTCAGGCTGCGCCGGCGTGAACGTCACGTCGGATATCATGGGAAGCGAGGTGTGCATTATGCCGCCGAACGCGTCCTCCTCTTCCTCCCACTCTTCCTCTTCCTCGCCGTACTGCGCGAGGACGACGGGCGCGTCGTCTCCGGACGCGAGCGCCGCGCCGGGCATGAACACCAGTCCCGCGAACAACAGTATCAACAGGTAAAGCAGATAGTGTGTTCTGTTCAAATCATCACTCCCCTTTCTTTTCGATGCTGACACCTTCATCCCTGACTCTTAACCTCTCACCCCCTTTGCCGAAGCTGTTTCGACTTCGTCACCCATGTACGGCGTTGATATTAAATCACACAAGAAATGCGATTTCAAGTTCCGTCAAGCTTTTCCCGGATCAACCGCCGCGCGCACTCCCCGCTAATCGGTGGCGATGAACAAAAGCTCCGTCCAGGGTCCCTGGTCGTGGTTTATCTCCTTGGCGAGCGTTTTGACGTTATTCCTGAATTCCCGGAGAATCTTTTCGGTCTCGGCGGGCGGGATGCCCCGCGACACGTTTGAGGCGGCGATCCAGACGGGGACGTGCAGCGCGAGGGTGAAGAAGTCCCGCAGCGCCGCCCTGTAATCCTCAACGTCCTCGATCTTCGCGCCAAGCCCGCAGGCGGGCTTTTTCATCAGCGCGCGGAGCTGCTCCTCAGTGCAGCCGCGGTTGAACGTCTCCACGTACCTTGCGTCCTCGTCCATGTCGGCGTAACCCCCGGCGTCGGGAAGGTAAACGTAGAGTGCGTCGCACTGAACCCTCGAAATCATCGCGTTCGCGTCCTCGTTGTGCGCGCTGCATCCCGCCGCCGTCGGAAAGACCTTCTCGTTGACCGATTCGACGTAATAGCGGAACGTGGCGCCGAGGTCTTCCTCCGGTCTCAACGCTGCGGATTCTCCCCTCATGGAAAGCAGGTACCGGATCAGGTACCCGCCGATGGTGTACGCCAGGTCGTCCTTGTACTCGCCGTCGAGCGAGGCGATGTTCGCCGCGTAGTTGTCGAGCCACGCGGCGTCCGTCTTCGGGATTCCCATGGCGCCGGCGAGCGACGCCATCAGCCCGCCCCGGGCGGGATTATCGGCGGTCAGCGCGTCAACGTCGAAGGGGTCGAGCGCCGTCCCGCCGTTCTCCACGAGCGCGCGCCCGAGCCTGTAGGAGGAGAGACGCATGTCGGTGAGGATCACTTCCCTGCCGTCCTCCTTGAACATCTGCGGAAGCGTCACGTCCGCTGCGAACGGGCAGAAGACGGAGCCGAAGTCCAGCCCGCGGCTCTCGCTCCACACCCAGCCTGCAAGGGGAACCTTGCTCAACCGCGCTGCGCCCATGCCGTCCCCTCTCAGATTTCCTTCCGTTCGACGAGTCTCAGCACCGCCGCGACCACGAGCGGGTCGAATTGAATGCCCGCCATGAGGCGGAGTTCCTGGAGCGCCTCGCCGAGGCTCATAGCGCCCCTGTAGGGTCTCTCGCTCTGCATCGCGGCGAAGGCGTCCACCACGACGAGTATCCGCGCCGGAAGCGGTATCTGTCCGCCCCGGAGCCTGTCCGGGTAGCCGGTTCCGTCCCACCACTCGTGGTGCCACCTGACCCACTGGGCGGGGCGTTCCATCCGCGGCATCATGCGCATCACTTTCTCGCTCTCGATGGGATGCGCCTCGACCTCCAGAAACTCCTCGCGCGACAGCCGCCCCGGCTTCTTCAGTATCGTCTCCCTCACCCGTATCTGCCCTATGTCATGGAGAAAAACGGCGTGTTCGAGAGACTCGAGGTCTTCCCCGGAAAGCCCGAGTTCGCCGCCGATCTTCCTCGCCCACCCGGCGACGCGCGCGGAGTAATCCTCGTCGTACATCCCGTGCGAGCCGATCACGTACGAGACCGCTCGCAGCGTTTCCCAGAGTTCCGCCTTGTTTTCTTTTTCCTTTTTCACGACGCCCTTTGCCCGTCCCGCGCCAACGCATTTTCTACATCCGATACGCGCTCATTTCAAGTTCCCCGCGAAAATTCTTCCCCGCGCCGCCCCGCATGAAGCGGCGGGCAATTTGCTGCCCGGAGCATAAAACACTCCACTCACCGATTCCAGCGCGCGTATAGCAGTTTCAACGGAGAAACGGGGACTGCTGCCCGAGGGCAAAGAACCTTTTTTGCGGCGGGCATTGACCTGCTTTTAAAGACCGCGCGGGCGCGGTGTGAAAGGGATTTGTCCGGGGTCGGGGATGAAGTTATAATGATCGGCGTCCGGGATTTCCGGCACAACGGACTGAAAGATACAAGGTATTCCAACTGAACGGGAGAAAGACAATGCGAACGGCGAAATACCTGAAAGCGGACCTCACTACGGGAAAGACAAGCGACGAACCCATCGCGCCCGCAGTGCTCGAAGATTTCATCGGCGGCGTCGGGCTTGCCACCGCCCTTCTCTTCGAATCGGGCGCGTACGGCGCCGAACCGCTGTCGCCCGAAAACACGTTCGTCCTCGCGGTGGGTCCGCTCACCGGCAGCATGTTCCCCGGCAACTCGCGCCTTGAGATCGCCTTCCGCTCGCCTCTAACGGGCGGGTTCGGCTCCGCCAGCGCGGGCGGCTTCTTCGGTCCCGAACTCAAAAAAACCGGGTACGAAGCGATCGTCATCACCGGAAGGAGCGCGTCGCCGGTTTATCTTTTCGTCGGCGACGGCGGGGCGGAGATACTCGACGCCGCCAGCCTGTGGGGCATGGACACGTACGCGACGGAGGAAGAAATCCGCAGGAGGCACAACGACAAAAACGTGCGCGTGGCGTGCATAGGTCCGGCGGGCGAAAACCTCGTGCGGTTCGCCTGCCTTATGGCGGGCAGGCACAACTACGCCGCCCGCGGCGGTCCCGGCGCCGTCCTCGGCGTAAAAAACCTCAAGGCGATCGCCGTCCGCGGCTCGAAAAAGTTCGAACCCGCCGACAAGGGCAAGTACAGCGAGACCGTCGCCAAAATAAAGAAAAAACTGGACAGCGATCTCACGGCGCAGACCTACAGCGCGTACGGCACGGACAGCACGATGGAACTGGGCATGATGGTCAGCGACGTCCCCACCAGGAACTGGCGGGTCGCGACCTGGTTCGAGGGCGCCGAAAAACTCAACGGCATCACAATGGCGAAGACCATCCTCTCGGGCAGAAAATCGTGCTTCGCCTGCCCCGTCGGCTGCAAGCGCGTGGTCACCGTCAAGGACGGCGCGTACCGCACGGAAAACGCCGTGGGTCCCGAGTACGAGACCGCCGCGTCGTTCGGAACCCTGCTTCTCAACGACGACCTCGCCGCCGTGTGCGAAGCGAACCGCCTGTGCAACACGCTCGGCATGGACACCATATCGGCGGGTTCCACAATCGCCTTCACGATCGAGGCGTTCGAAAAGGGACTCATAACGGCGAAGGACGCTGGAGGCGTCAGACCCGCGTGGGGCGACGCCGCGGCGATACTCGCGCTCATCGGGAAGATCGCGCGCCGCGAGGGGATCGGCGACAAGATGGCGGAGGGCACGCGGAGGATGTCCGAGATGATCGGCGGCGGCAGCGCCGAGTTCGCGGTGCAGAGCAAGGGGATGGAGCTTCCCATGCACGACCCGCGCGCGTACCACAGCCTCGCCCTCGCGTACGCCACGTCGCCGCGGGGCGCGTGCCACATCAAGCACATGAACATCGTGATCGAGATGGGCGTGTACTTCTATCCCGAGCTCGGCATAAAACGGCATTATCACCCGCTCTCGCGTGAGAAAAAAGCCGAGATGACCGCGCGCTCCGAGGAACTCGGCTTCCTCGTCAGCTCGCTCGCCCTCTGCATGTTCACGGCGTGGTGCCTGTCCGTGAACGACATTTCCGACATGCTCGAATCAACGACCGGTGTCAGGATGGACGTGGAGACGCTGCGCCGCGTGGGCGAGCGGACGCTGTTTCTCCAGAGGGCATTCAACACGCTTTGCGGATTCACGGACAGGGACGACTCTATCCCGCTCCGTGCGGTCTCTCCCCACCCCGAAGGCGCGGTGTCCGGGCTGGACAACATAATCTTCAACCTCACAAAAACCCCGATGCCGCGGAATCCAGGGGTGCGCAGGGTGATGCTGAGGCTCATGGACAGAATAGCGCCGTTGCAGGGGCGGCTCATCAAGGGGATGGGAAAACTGCTCCCGTTCCGCAGGCTCAACCGCAAACAGATGGAGGCGAAGGAGAACCCGGACTTCGAGTTCATGAAAAGGGAGTACTACCGCGTCCGTTCGCTCGATTCCCGCGGCGTCCCCGCGAGGGAAAAACTCCTCGACCTCGGGCTTGAAAACGCCGTCGAGGCGCTGAAACTGTAAGCCGCGCCGGCATTTAACATTACAGCGCAACTTTTAGTTTTGACAGGCTGGAAGCCTGTCCCACTATCTGGAAGCCTGTCCCACTATTTCAAAAATATCATTTTTCAGTGGGACAGGCATCTTGCCCGTCAGAAAAAAAACCTCCATTTCTGCAAAACTTGCGTGCGCCCCGGAAAAAAACCGTAAAAATTTTTACTTTACATCGCCGTGAGGGGTGTGATATACTGTGTTTGTGAAAAATTTAACAAAATGACACGGGGAGGGCATCATGGCTTTCAGGGTGGACAGAAGGGACATTGATTTCATCCTCAAGGAAGTCGTTGACCTCGACAAGATCACGGCGCTCGAACCTTTCAAGGACTTTTCGACCGACGATTTCGACATGACCATCACCGAGGCGATAAGGTTCGCCGTCGAGAAGATCGCGCCTCTGAACAAAACCAGCGACTCCGTCGGCGCGAAATTCGACGGCGGCAGGGTGTCCGTCCCGCCCGACCAGGTCCCGGTCTACAGGGAATTCTGCGCAAACGGCTGGAACGGCATCGCGTGCAGCCCGGAGTTCGGCGGGCAGGGTTTTCCGGGCTGCGTGAGCATCGCCGCCGGCGAGGCGTTCGTCGGCGCGTGCGTCACGTTCATGATGACCCCCGGGCTGTCCCGCGGCGCGGGGCATCTCATCGAATCTTTCGGCACGGACGAGCAGAAGGCGCTGTTCGTCGAGAAGATGTACTCCGGCGAGTGGGCGGGCACGATGTGCCTGACCGAGCCGCAGGCTGGAAGCGCCGTCGGAGACCTCACCTGCTCGGCGAAACCGCACGGAGACCGCTATCTCATAAGCGGCGTCAAGAGTTTCATCACGAGCGGCGAGCACGACTACACGGAGCAGATCATCCACCTGCTCCTGGCGCGCATCGAGGGCGCGCCGCCGGGCATGAAGGGCATCAGCCTGTTCATCGTCCCGAAAAGGAAGATCAACCCGGACGGCTCGCTCGGCGAGCCGAACAACGTCGCGTGCAGCGGAATCGAGCACAAGATGGGCATACACGGCTCGCCCACCTGCACGCTCAACTTCGGCGAGAACGGAAACTGTGAAGGCTGGCTCCTCGGCGAACCCAACCTGGGCATCAAGTACATGTTCCAGATGATGAACGAGGCGCGTATCGGCGTCGGCGTCCAGGGCATGGCACAGGCGGCGGCGTGCTACCACGAAGCGCTCGACTACGCGAAGGAACGCATCCAGGGCGTTGACATAATGAACATGAAGGACGTCAACGCGCCACGCGTGCCGATCATCGCCCACCCTGACGTCCGGCGCATGCTTATGACGATGAAGGCGTTCGTGGAAGGCTCCCGCGCGCTTCTCTACAAGACCGCCTACTTCGCCGACGCAGCGATGTATTCCTCCGACCCGAAGGAAAAGGAAAAACACCGCGACTTCATCGAACTTCTCACCCCAATCTGCAAGGCGTACTGCTCGGACGTCGCTTTCAAAGTCACGGAACTCGGCATCCAGGTGCTCGGCGGGTACGGCTATTGCAGCGAGTACCCGGTGGAGCAGTACATGCGCGACGTCAAGATCGCGTCCATCTACGAGGGCACGAACGGGATACAGGCTCTCGATCTGCTCGGCAGAAAGGTCGGCATGAAAGGCGGCATGGTCCTGATGAATTTCCTGATGGAGCTGAACTCGTTCATCGGCGCCAACAAGGGCGACGCGGCGATAGGCAGATACGTCGCCACGCTCGAGCAGGCGCGAGACAAGCTCGCCGCCATCACCGCCGGGTTAGCCCCGATGGCAAAGACCGATCCATACTATCCCGTCCTCTGCGCAACGCCTTTCCTCGAACTGTTCGCCGAGATTGTCGTCGCTTACCTCCTCCTCGAGCAGGCGAAGATCGCGGGCGGAAAGCTCGAGGCGATCTTCAGCGGGAAAGCCTGCGACAGCGACGAAAAAAAGAAGGCGCTCCTCGAGGAAAGCCCCGAGGCTGCGTTCTATCACAACAAGCTCTGCACGGCGGCGTTCTACGCGACGCAGATTCTGCCCGGCGTGTTCGCGAAGGAAATCGCCATCAACTCCGGCGACCGCAGCCCTCTCAACGCCGTCTTTTAAGCCGCATGCGGGTGAAAGCCCGCGCCGCTTCACGATCTTCCGTAAGGCGCAGGCATTCCGCCGAAATTCACCTTTTTTATCAGGTTGACACGGCTTTGACGATACATAATAATAGATCAGAGAAACATACGAGGACCTCTACATGGAAATAATCGCCGTGCCAAAACCTCTCAGGGAAAAGCTCGGGGATGAAGCCTCTGACTCGCTCATCGAGCTGATCAACCTCGCGAACAGAAAGACGACCGAAGACGTTATCTCCCTCTCCGGTGAAAAATACGAGCGGAGGCTCGCCGAGACGGCCGCGAGGATTGACAACAGAATCACGGATGAAGTGGCAAAACTTGACAGAAGAATCACGGAGGAAGTCGCAAAGCTGGACAACAGAATCACGGAGGTACGAGCCGACATTATCAAGTGGATGTTTATTTTCTGGGCAGGACAAATCATCGTTATCATTGCAATCCTGTCCGTTTTTCTCAAGTGATCCCGGGTTTTATAACCGGACGGCAGTAACCGGAAAGTTTCCCCGTCGTAACGTTTCAGCCGATTGAAGCGTTGTCGTTCGAAACATTTCGTTCTTTTTTCCGTTCGATTATAATTAGCGCTGTCCGACGCTGGAGCGCGCCGTGATCAATAGATTCAGGTGGAAAGACCTCCCGCCCGCCGGGCGGGAGAAAATCCTGCGCAGGGCTGAGAGCGACATCACCGCTCTGATCCCCCTTGTGCTGCCCATCGTCGAGGCTGTGCGGGCGGAAGGCGACCGCGCGCTCGTCAGGTTCGCCGGGCAATATGACCGCGTGGAACTGCGCACGGGGCGGCTGCGCGTGACACGGCGGGAACAGCGCGAAGCCGCGAAAAAATGCCCGCCCCGCGTCAGGGCGGCAATCGAAATCGCCATGCGCAACATCGAAAGGCACCACCGGCGCCAGATGCCGCAGCCCCTGGCGCTCACCACAACGGAGGAAGGCTCGATGGCGGGAGAGAAGATCACGCCGATTGCCTCCTGCGGGCTGTACGTCCCAAGGGGCAAGGGTTCTTTCCCGTCGGTGATGATGATGCTCGGCGTGCCGGCGATGGTGGCGGGCGTCGAGCGCGTCATCGTGTGCACGCCGCCCGGACCTGACGGCGAGGTGGACCCCGCCACGCTCGTGGCGGCGGGCGCCTGCGGGGTGAGCGAAATCTACCGCGCCGGCGGCGCTCAGGCGATCGCCGCGATGGCGTTCGGTACTGAGACCGTGCCGAAGGTGGACAAGGTGCTCGGACCCGGGAGCGGCTACGTGGCGGCAGCCAAACGCCTCCTGTACGGAATCGTGGACGTCGGACTCCCCGCCGGACCGAGCGAGTCCATCATACTCGCCGACGCCTCGACCGACCCGCGGCTCGCGGCGGCGGACCTGCTCATCGAGGCGGAACACGGTCCGGACTCCACGGCGCTGCTCGTGACCCATGACGCCGGACTCGCGCGGAAAGTGGAATCGCTCCTGCCGGCGCTTCTGCGCCGCATCCCTGCGGGTCGCAGGGAATTCTGCGAAAAGGTCCTCGCAGGCTACGGCGGCATCATCATCACCGAAAACCTCAGGGAATCCATCGGCGTCGTCAACTCCTTCGCGCCCGAACACCTCGAGATACTCACCGCCGAACCGCTGAGGGTGATGGAAAAGATCAGAAACGCCGGCGAGATACTTCTCGGTCCCCACACGCCCATCACAATGGGCAACTTCTGCGCGGGGGTCAACGCCGTGCTCCCGAGCGGCGGCTTCGCCCGCACCTGTTCGGGACTGACCGTGCACGATTTCATGAAGAGGACGGCGGTGGTGTCGCTGTCCCGCGCCGGGTTCGAGCGCCTCGCGGACACAGCCTGCGCGCTCGCCGAATACGAGGGCTTTCCCGCGCACTCGCTCGCGGTGAAAACCCGCCTCGCGAAAAAGAAACCCACACCGGGAAAGGGTAAACGAAAATGAACGCGAAACAAACGTCCCGCGAAGGAAAAATAACCGTCACAAGGACGACCGAGGAGTCGCGCATCAGGGCGTCGCTCGATCCCTCCGCGCGAAGAAAAGACCTGAAAAAGGGAATACGCACGCCCCTCCAGTTCTTCAACCACATGCTCGAAACACTCTCATGGCGCGCCTGCGTGAACGTCGAGGCGGACGTGGAACTCACCGACTACAGGCTGACTCACGTCATCTGCGAGGACACCGGCATCACACTCGGCGAGGCGTTCGAGGAACTGCACTCGAGAGCCGTGCCCAAAGGCGTCAACGGCGCCGGCTCGGCGGTCTGCTGCATTGATGAGGCGCTCGCGCGGTGCGTCGTGAGCTTCGAGGGAAGACCGCTGCTGACGCTCTCGCCGAAACTGGCGAAAGCGACGGCGCCGGTCGAGGACATGCAGGCGTCCGACCTCGTGGGCTTCCTCGAGGGTTTCGTCCAGGGCGCAAGGCTCACCCTCCACGCGGACCTGATCAGGGGAACCAACCCCCATCACGTCTGGGAAAGCGTCTTCCGCGCCCTCGGCGACGCGCTCCGCGCGGCGTTCGAACCGTGTCCCTGGCGCAGCGGCGCCGAAACAGGCGTGAAGGGAAAGGTGCGGCTCGAAAAAGACTGACGCGGCGAAACGCCCGGACGACCAACCGCGCCGGCGTCAACCACCGCGTAAAACCGCGTATCAACCCACGGCGCGGCGGGATTCACCGGCGCCGCTACGTTCTAATAAAATGCCGGACGGGATAAACAGATCGTCTTTCCACAAGGTCGAAACGATCATCTTCGATTCCGACGGCGTGATCACCACGGAACGCGAATACTGGAACGCCGCGGAATTGACCATCCTCGAACTCCTCTACGGCGACCAGTGGGTCGGCCTCGAGAACGAACGCTACAGTGTCGCGCTTCATAAGCCGGGGGCGGCAATCCGGCTGCTGAAGTTCGTCAACCCCGAGTTTTCCGAGCTTCTCAAATCGAGGCGCGTGATCTCCAACTGGGACCTCACGTACTTCGCCGCCGCGCTTTACCTGCTCGAACTCCTCCGCGCGGCGCCCCGGCTCGCGGCTTCCGGGGACTTCGCCCGGGAAGGTCTCACGGGAGAGAACCTGCGGCGGCTCGGTCAGTCGCTCCCGGACAGAAAGACGGCGCTGCCGGAAATAGGCGAGCTTGCCGGGGCGCTGTTCGAGACCGCGGATGCCGTAAAAAAAACCGGCGACGGCGAACGCGCCGCCGGCGGCAGAGCCGACCTCGTCGCCGCCCTCAACGTGATGGCGGAGGAAAAATGCGGCATTACAGAGCCGCTTTTCTCCGGCGACGACTCCCTCATGACGCTGTGCAAAACCCTCTTCCAGGAGTGGTTCCTCGGCGACGGGCTTTACGAAGAACACTACGGAAAAAAGACATCGCGCATTCCAAAGGACGGGCTGATGCAGTTTGAATCGCCGATACTGCCGATACCGGCGATGATTGACGTTTTGTCCATGCTCAGAGAAGCGGGCATCGCTCTCGGCGTCGCCACCGGAAGACCCCGCGTCGAGGCGCTCGCACCCCTCGAAAGGTGGGGACTGCTCCACTTCTTCGACGAAAAGAAGATAGCGACCAACCGTGAGATAACGGAAGCCGAGGAATTCCTCACCGAAACGGGGAGGACCCGCTCGCTCGCGAAGCCTCATCCGTACATCTACCTCAAGGCGCTTTACCCCGAAAAAACGCCGGGGGACATCCTCGCCCTCCGTCTTCCACTCGCCGGCGCCGAGCGCGTTCTCATCGTCGGCGACACCGTTGCCGACGTCGCCGCGGCGAAAAAGATCGGCGCCCAGTCGGCTCTCGTTTACTCCGGCGTTAAAAACCTCGAAAACGCGCGGGAACTGAAGAAAATGAACCCCGACTTTTTAATTGAGAACGTAACCGGTCTGAAGGACCTTTTCTGAGCGGGTGAGTAACTGTTTAGCTGAGTGAAGCATTAAAAGAGAAACCTAAAATGTTGAACGTCCAATGCGGAAGTAGATAACTGCCACGGAAAGGGGCGGATGAACGGTGACGCGAACGAAGATAACCGTTATCGGCGCGGGCAACGTCGGCGCCACGACGGCGCAGCGGCTCGCAGAAATGGAACTCGGCGACGTGGTGCTCGTGGACGTCGTCGAGGGACTGCCGCAGGGAAAAGCCCTCGACCTCGCGCAGGCGGGTCCGGTCGTCGGATACGACACGCGGATAACCGGGACGAACGGCTACGGCGAGACCGCCGGCTCGCGCATCGGGATAATCACGTCGGGCGTGCCGCGCAAGCCGGGGATGAGCCGCGATGATCTCCTCAGGACGAACGCGGGGATCGTCGGGGACGTCACCGCGAAATTCGCCGCCGGCTCGCCGGACGCGATCCTTATAGTAGTCTCCAATCCCCTCGACGCGATGACGCACGCGGCGTACAGGGTCAGCGGATTTCCGCGAGAGCGCGTGGTGGGGATGGCGGGGGTGCTGGACTCGGCGCGGTTCAGGAGCTTCATCGCCGCCGAGCTGAACGTGTCCGTCCGCGACGTCACGGCGTTCGTGCTCGGCGGGCACGGCGACTCGATGGCGCCGTCCGTCCGCTACACCACCGTGGGCGGCGTGCCCGTCGAAAAACTCATTCCGCCCGGGCGCCTCGAGGAGATAGTGAGGCGCACGCGTTTCGGAGGCGGGGAGATCGTCGAGCTGCTCAAGACGGGGAGCGCGTACTACGCGCCGGGCGCGGCGGCGGCGGAGATGGCGGAAGCGATACTGAGGGACAGAAAGAAGATACTTCCCTGCGCCGCGCTGTGCATGGGAGAATACGGCTACCGCGGCATATTCATGGGTGTGCCGGTGAAGCTCGGCGCAGGCGGTGTGGAGGAGATCGTGGAGTTCGAGCTTTCGCCCGGGGAGAAGGCTGCGCTGGACAGGTCCGCGGAAGCGGTGCGCGCGCTGAGCGCAGAGGTGGACGCGCTGCTTCGAAGCGGGTGATCCCGGCCGCGCGGATGCGGCTGGAGGCGTCGGAGGCGGTTTTTGTTCATGGTGGTTTCTTCCTGGAGCGAGCGGCGGGCGCGCGGCGTGCCTGCCCGTGCGCCGGTCGGGCGAGTACCCGCGGGCGGGGTCAAAGGGGCAGGCACAATTCCTGTAACAAATCGGCAGTGAAAATTGGGAAATATTCAGTTCGGATTACACATATTCAGTGCAGTAATCATAAGCGGATTCGACTATGAATCACAGCAATACATAACCCCTATAAAAAAGCGGCAAGCCGTCCGAGTGCTTGGGTACGTTCATACCGGACCGGCTGGCGCTTTGGCGATGTCCAGAAATTCTGTAACGGAATGCCAGACTGTTGCGACTAAACGTACAAATACATAAACTGGGAGAATCTCCGATCTGCGGCGGGCACAGAGGGAACATAGGAAAATATTGTAAATGATGAAACGAAGTGGCAAGCACACGCCGGAAACCGACTTCGAATCCCTTGTCCGGGAAAACTGCCGGAAGATTTACGGACTTGTGTATCACATGCTTGGAAACACCGAAGATACCGAAGAAGCGCTTCAGGAAATTTTCCTTCGCGCCTACACGGCCCTGCCAAGGTTCAGGGGCGAAGCCGCATTGTCCACATGGCTATACCGGATAGCAGTGAGTACGGCTGGCGATATTATCCGCGAGAAGAAGCGCACTCGAAAAGCAGCAACGGAATTCCAAAAACATGAGGCCGTACCAATGCCGGGCAAGGTTATTAATATCGAAGAAGCCGTCATGAAGAAAGAAAACGAAGATGAAATAAAACGGGCTGTTCTTAAACTCCCGCCAAAATACCGCTCGGTCTTTATTCTGAGTGTGATTGAAGGTTATTCGCACAAAGAAATCACAGAGATTTTGAAAATATCTCCCGGTGCAGTACGTGTCAGGCTTTTCAGGGCGGTAAAGCTCCTGAGGGAAGAACTTTCCGAAACCCTGTTTAAGGAAGGTGCTGAAAATGAAAAAGTGTAAACTCGATAAATCAGCGCATCTGTATGAATTCGGCATGTTGTCCGGAAAAGCTGCCGCGCGATTTGAAAAGCACATTGCGGCTTGCTTCGAATGCCGGCGGATCGTGAAGGAAACACGTGCCATCAAGACAATCTGCGGAGAAATGGCACCGCCACAGCCGCCGCCGGGTATCGAGGATAAACTGATCGGCTCCGTGGTCAGAACGGCTTCAAGGCGGACACCGCCCGCGCATTTTGTTCCGCAGCCTTTATTCGACGGAAATCTCGTGCCCGCCGCCGCGTGTCTTGCGACTCTTCTTTTCATCGCTGTGCTGGTCACGCCGCGTGGGGGAATGCCTCCCACCACAGGGGCAAGCGGCGGTGTGGAGACAAGACTTGCGCAACTTGAAATGAACATGATTTTCGGCGATGACGAGATCGCGTTTGGAAGTTATTACGAAAAACTCAACATGATATGTAATCCCGGCCACCGCGCGG
>JBFMFE010000172.1:0-2882 GCA_040752295.1 bacterium | reverse complement strand
AAAAGAGGGTTCCAAAGCCCCCAGAGTAACAGTCGCCAAAACGCCCGAAATCGGCCATAAGCGCGGTTTTAAGCCCTTATAAGTGTGCTGTGGCGCTTTTGCCGTTCTTCAACCCGGCGAACGACGGTCGAAATCGAAAGCGTTGCGCCCACGGCGGACGCGAGCCGGCTGAGAACTTCCACGCTTGGCAGGTACGGAATCCTTGGATTTTCAATCCGCGATATCACCGTCTGCGTCGTGCGCGCGCGCTTCGCCAGCGTCACCCGCGTCATGCCGCGGCTCAGGCGCGCTTTGTGAATCGCGCCGGCCAGGGACTTCTTTATGAACCCCGCTTTCGCCCTGGAAAATTCCACCCGGAAAACAGGGTCCCGCATCTTTTTCGCAAGATACCGGTTAAAATCAGAACCTATACAGGAACGCTTACCTCGCGGCATGGAGAACCTCCTTCATGCGGGTTGCGAAGCGCGACGGTCCATGACCAGGGCCGGGGAAAAGATGAACCGCGTATAAAGGGAAGTTCGCCTTATTGCCGTCCTTCTTCAGGTTCTCCAGGCTCGCCCGCGAGAGTTGCGGCGGGGCGTACTTTCTCGCGAAAGAGTCGAGGCTCTTGCTTCGCAGGTTCACCCCCGCCTTGACCTCCAGCGGATAAACCCGCCCGTCAACCTCAAACACGAAATCCACCTCGGCCGCCCCGGCGCTCGCCCAGTAGTGCATTTCCCCTCCGAACACGGCGCGGAGCTGCTCCGCCACATAGTTCTCGACAAACATCCCCTCGAATTGCCGGAATACCGCGTCTCCCTCGACAACGATCCTCGGCGAAAGCCCGGCGAGCGCGCCGAGCAACCCGACGTCGAACGCGTACAACTTGAAAGCGGAAGCGTCAGCGTACGCCTTCAACGGCACTTTGCCCGCCGAGACCTTGTGACATGCGATCGCCAGGCCGGCGTCGCAAAGCCATCTCATCGCGTCATCGTATTCCCTCGCCCTTGCCCCCTTCCTCGCCGCCGAGTACATGAACTTCTTGTTCTCGCGGCCGAGTTGCGCGGGGAGCGACTCCCATATCGCCGACAACTTCGGGATGTCCGACGCCGGCGCGTGCTTCGCGAAATCGAGCACGTATCCCTCGAGGATGTCCCTCTGAACTTTTCGAACCGCATCCAGGTCCGCGCGATCCAAAAACATGGAGACCGCTTCCGGCATCCCCCCGATGAAATAATACAGCCGGAGCAACTCAATCAGCCGGACGTGAAACGGCTCCGGATACGGCCGGAATTCGGCCGTGTCCGCCAGCAGACGGCGCAGCCCCGGTTCCCCGGATGCTTCCAGGAACTCCGGGAACATCATCGGATACATGTCGAGGAACTCGACCTTCCCGACTGGGAACGATCCGGGCGCGGAAAGTTTCACCCCGATCATCGACCCGGCGGCGGCAACATGATACCCGGCGCCATCCTCGCGGAAATATTTCAGCGAGTTCAGGGCGTCGTTCGATTCCTGAATCTCGTCCAGGATGATCAGGGTTTCTCCTGGCAGAATCGGCGCCCGGCGATACAGGGAAAGGTTGCGTATGATCCTTTCAGGCGCGCGGTCCTTCTCGAAGAGGGATCCTATGCTTTTGTCCTCCTCGAAATTAAAGTATGCGACGTCCCTGTATTCGTCTCCGCCAAATCGTTTGAGAGCCCACGTCTTGCCGACCTGCCTCGCTCCGCGCAGGATGACCGGTTTCCGGCGGGCGTTCTTTTTCCACGCCTGAAGTTGTGTCAGGACATCGCGGTTCATATCAGCGAGCCTGATCATACACTGTTTGTGACGTTGCGCCAATATTTCATTGAAAATATGTGGTGATATGCCGCTTAAATGACGGACCCCCAATCTAGTATTGACATACTTATGTTTCCATGGTATGATATGTCATATGAAACGGACGACGCTGATTCTGAGCGAGGACTCCTTCGCCGAACTGAAAAGCCTCGCGGCCGCGCAGAGGAGGACGATATCCGACCTCGTGAACGAGTTCCTCCAAACCGGCATACTTCAATACAAGAGGCGCGGAAGGGGAAAAACCGCCAAACCGCTCCCGTCTTTCGGCATGGGGAAACCCAGAGTGGACATCTCCGACCGCGACCGGCTGTACGACTTCATGGAGGGGCGTTGAGACTCCTCGTCGACTCGAACATCCTCATCTACGCCGTCAACAAGTCCTGCCCCGAGCACAGGGCCGCCCGCGACGCAATCCATGCGCTTCTCACCGGGTCGTCACCCTGGTGCCTGACGTGGGGAGTCATCTACGAGTACTTCCGGGTGAGCACTCACCCCCGGGTCTTCCCCGATCCCCTCACCGCCGATCAGGCCATGGACTTTATATCCGCGTTACTGAAATCGGACCGCGTGGTCATGCTGGCACCGACCGACCGGCACGAGGAGGTCCTGCGGCTGACGCTCGGCGAGATCCCCCGGCCCGCGGGGAACATCTTCCACGACATCGAGACCGCCGTCATCCTCAGGGAACACGGGGTGCACGAGATTCTGACTTCGGACTCCGATTTCCTGCGGTTCCGATTTCTCAAGGTCACCGACCCGGTCGCCCGGCGCTGATGTCATTTTTCGCAGCGCCCCATATCCACCGCCCGCCTTTTTAATGATATCGAGAAATGCATACCCCCCCAGAACGTGTAATAATTTTCATCGTCCCAGGGATTCCATGACAAAAGACGATCCAAACGCGCCTCAATGCGGCCCAACGCCACCAACAGACCGGTTTTTCCGCACATTAAGCACGCGATATCTCGCCAAGAATGCGGTCGGTTTGCTTGAGCGAGAGTCGCTCCATTCTGCGGACGAGACGGCGCAGCCGCCGATGATTGTGAATCCATTCCCGACAC
>JBFMFE010000171.1:0-19770 GCA_040752295.1 bacterium | reverse complement strand
TTCTATGGCGTAAAAGGGTTTTTTCAAACTCCGAAAATGCTTCGCTCAATACAAAAATCCTCAACACCCTGATCTACGCCCTTGCTCATGCCGCTTGATGACTGTAGAATTTCTGCGAAAGTTCACTTATTTTAAACCTCAAAACAATTCCTTGTGGATATATGACGTTAAGACGAAAAGAACCGCGAGGATGGGATACAACGTAAATTTATATGAATCTTTTCCAACTCAGAACGAAAAGCTGGCTCTTAAATTTTATGATGCAGGTGAAACCGCTGTTCTTCCTTCTCATTCAGGAAAGATAACAAAGATTAAGCATCTTCTTTTTAAACAGCGGAGAAGCAATTTAATAGTAGTCGATCCATCCGAAATTAAGGAGCCTTTGAGATAAATTTTATGATAGAAATGAAAAATATTACAAAAGGATATAAGAATTGGGCTGCATATTACAATTATATTAGAAAACATCGATCTAACAGTAAAAGAAGGAGATTACGTCTGGTTAAAAGGACGTTCCGGGAGCGGCAAAACAACTCTTCTGAATCTTGCGTCAGGACTTGATGTGCCAACGGAGGGAGATGTTTCTCTTCTCGGTGTTGATGTTTTCATCGCGGTCGCCCCGGTTTCACCGGGAAACTATGCCAGGGCATCCGTAACGGCGCCGTTTCAGATGGAAAACTTGTAGACAAGGTTGTTCCTGTCGTCAACGATATAGAGGTATCCGTCGTCCGCGTGGACCGCCGCGGGTTTCTGCGGGAAGACCGCCCTTTTCCCGGCGCAGAATTTTCCGGCGCGTTCCCATTTCAGATCGAACCTGTAGACGCACCGCGTCCCCCTGTCGAGCACGAAGACCCATTTCTTTCCTTCGACCGCCACGTCCACCGGTCTGAAATCGTCGCGCGCCTTGATCTTTCCGGGGTTCCATTTCCGGAGGTAACCGCCGGTCGTCGAGAAAACGAGGACGTCTTTCGCCCCCCTGTCCAGGACGTACAGGTTGTCGAGATGGTCGAAGGCGAGCGCCGCGGGGGAAACGAAGCCCTCATCAGGCGCGCCGGGGAGTTCGTAAAGAAGCCCGCCGCCGCGGTCGAACTTCTGGACCCGCCGGTTTCCCGTGTCCGCGACGTACACGTCGCCCCGGCTGTCAATCGCCAGTCCGCGCGGAGCGGAGAATTCGCCGGCGTCCCTCCCGCGGGAACCCCAGTAAAAGAGGTATTTTCCCCGCCTGTCGTAAACCTTCACCCTTGAGCGGTAATGCTCGAGCACGTAGACCTCGCCCGTGGCGTTCACACCGACCGCGACGGGCATGTCCATCGCTCCCAATCCCTTCCCGAACCGCCCCCACGCGTTGAAAAGGTCGCCGGAGGGATAGAAAACAGACACACGGCAGCCCCGCCGCTCCACAACGTAGAGCCGCCCCTGCGGGTCGGATGCGACGTCGGACGGGCGGCTCAGACTGCCCTCCAGCGTGCCTTTCCCGCCCCACTGCCTTATCGGCATCGGTTTCCATTTCCCGCCGCCGCACCCTGTCGCCGGGAGGCAGCACAAAAGTACCGCCGCCGCGAACCGAAGGCGGAAACCGGAAAGGGGGTGAAGGAGCACGAACCCGGATTTCACGTCCGCGTTAAACACTTTTGCTCCCGGCGGCAGTCCGGCGGGTTCCGACAGCCGCCGCACCGCAGCGTGCGATGAGCCTGCCGGCGCGGTACGCCGCGCGGTACAGCAGGTCATCGGCGTTTTCGAGCGCTTCCGTGAGGCTCATCGGTCTGTCCACGACGGGCGCCGCCGCCGTGAACCCCCGGCGGTAGAGCTTCCTCTCGTCGCCGCCGATTCCCCCGCAGAAGGCGATCACCGGCACGCCGTGCCTGCGCGCCAGGCGCGCAACGCCCATCGTCGCCTTGCCCTCCAGCGACTGTTCGTCGAGGAATCCTTCTCCCGTCGCCACGAGGTCGGCGCTGCGTATCTTCTCCTCAAGTCCGGTGATTTTCATCACCAGCCCGACGCCCGACACCGCCCTGGCGTTGAAGAACGCCATCATGCCGAATCCCGCTCCTCCCGCCGCGCCCGCGCCGGGGACGCGCGAGAGGTCTTTTCCGAGGTCTCTTTTCACAACCTCCGCAAGCCGCTTCAGCCCGCTGTCCAGGAGTTGCACTTCCCGCGGCGCCGCCCCTTTCTGCCGCGCGTACATACGCGCCGCGCCCCGCGCCCCGCAGAGCGGCGCCTTCACGTCGGTCGCCACGACGAATTTCGCGGTGTGCACCTGCTTCATCACGCCGCCGCGCCCGACGCGCGCCACGCGCCCGAGCGACCTCCCGCACGGCGGCAACTCCTTTCCCCGGCGGTCGAGGAACCTGTAGCCCGCCGCGCAGGCGATGCCCATTCCGCCGTCGTTCGTCGCGCTCCCTCCCACGCCCACGATCACCCTGCGGCACCCCCTCACGAGGGCGTCGCGTATAAGCTCGCCCGTTCCGTACGCGCTCGCGCGCATCGGGTCGCGCTCTTCGTCCCTGAGGAGCGCAAGCCCCGACGCCCTCGCCATCTCCACCACCGCCGTCGGCTCGTCCCGCAGTATCAGGTACGACGCTTTCACGCGGCGTCCGAGCGGGTCGCGCACCTCGACGCTCACCTCCCGGCAGGGGACGCACGAGGAGATCACCTCGAGCGTTCCGTCGCCGCCGTCCGCCGTGGGGACGACCTCAACGCGCGCGCCGCGCATCGCGTCCGTGAAACCCTCCGCGATGAGCGCGCCCGCGCGGCTCGCCGTCAGGCTTCCCTTGAATGCGTTGGGGGCGACCACTATTTTCATTTCTCGAGCGCCCACGCTGCCGCCTCACGCGGAAAGTCCGCGCCGCGCGCCCATCAGAACTCTGCCCTGATGAGATGCTGGACGGTCTGGTACAGGACCGCGAAGTCCATGTAAAGGCTGTAATTGTAAATGTACAGGAGGTCGTACTTGAGCTTCATGGACGGGTCCGTGTCGTACTTTCCGTTGACCTGGGCGAGTCCCGTCACGCCGGGCAGCGCTTTTTTCCGCTCCGAGAAACCGGGTATCTCGCGCTCGAACTGTTCCACGAACTCCGGTCTCTCCGGGCGCGGACCGACCAGGCTCATTTCTCCCTTCAGGACGTTCCACATCTGGGGAAGCTCGTCAACGCGGTAGCGTCTGAGGAACCTGCCGACGGGCGTGTTCCGCGGGTCGTCCTCCGTCGCCATGACGGGACCCGTTTCTTCCTCTGCGCCCTTCACCATCGTGCGGAACTTAGCGATTTTGAATATTTTTCCGCCCATCCCGACTCTTTCCTGCCTGTAGAAGACGGGTCCCGGGGACGTGAGTTTCACGAGAGCGGCGGTCGCGGCGAAGACCGGAAGCGCCGCAACAATGACGATCGCCGCGCCCAGAAGGTCAATGCCCCGCTTTAAAAGCCGGAGGCGCCCTGCGAGCGGCTTGATCGTGACGCTTATCATCGGAATGTCGCCCACGACGTGGTGGTGGAACGCGCCGAGGACTATCTCGGAGACGCCGGGGATGACGTACACGGTCAGGTCCGTGTATTTCCTCGAAAGTTCGAACCCGAGCGACGAGCCGCCGGGAACCTCGTCCGTGATTATCACGCTCTGCACTTCCCCGCTCTCTATCGCATTTCTCAGTTCGCCCCCGGCGTCGGAATCCAGCACGCGCCGCACGCGGAATTTTCTCCTGCCCTCTCCCTCGATCACTCCGCGTATCGCCTCGCCGCGCACTTTGCCGCCGAAGATCGCCGTGTTCTTCTCCGGGAGCCGGCTCAGGAACTTCTCCAGAACGAAGAGCCGCCACACGCCCAGCACCAGCGCGAGGAACGCCCAGGACAGCGCGAGCACCGTCCGCGGATAGGCGAAATCGCGGCTGATGAACGTGATTGCCGTCACGCCGATGGTTCCCAGCGTCGCGCCCGCTATCACCTTGAAGAGAATGGATATCGAGTCGTCGTCCTCGCTGAAATCGTACAGACCCTGAAGATAGAAAACGGCGAGGTACACGAGCGTTATGAATATGCCCGTGTTCCTGTACGCCTCGTAGTTGCGCTCGGGGACGTCGCCCAGAAAGCGCACGACGAAGGTCGCCACGATCGTCGCGTTGACGAGAAACGCGTCGAAGAGAAGGACCGTCAGGGGGCTGTTCGTTATTTTTTTCATGCCCTGCGCGGAAAGCGCCGCGCGCTTCAGACGGTTTCCCTGAACGCCCCGCGGGCGGCGCGCACGACGCGCGCGACGTCCGCCTTCCGGTGCGCCGTCGAGACGAACACCGCCTCGAACTGCGACGGAGGCATGTAAACCCCGCGGCGGAGCATCGCGTGGAAAAACGCCGCGTAGCGCCCCGTGTCCGATGCCGTCGCGCTCTCGTAGTCTCTCACCCGCTTTCCGGTGAAAAACCAGGTCTGCATCGAGCCCACCCTGTTGGTCGTCACCCGCGCGCCGGCTTCCTTCGCCGCCGCCGTTATTCCCTCCTCCAGTTCGCGCGCGGCGCGCTCAAGCCCCTCGTAAGTCCCTCCCCGGAACAGACGCTTCATCGTCGCCAGCCCCGCCGCCGTCGCCACCGGGTTCCCCGAAAGCGTTCCCGCCTGGTACACCGGACCCAGCGGCGACACCAGCGCCATCACGTCCGCCCGACCGCCGTACGCCCCGACCGGCAGTCCGCCCCCGATGATCTTCCCCAGGCACGTCAGGTCCGGTTTGACGCCGTAAAGCTCCTGCGCGCCGCCGAGCGCCACGCGGAATCCGGTGATGACCTCGTCGAAAACGAGCAGCGCGCCGCACTCGCGCGTTATGCGCCTCAATCCGCGTAGAAACCCCCTCGCGGGAGGCACGACACCCATGTTTCCCGCCACCGGCTCCACTATGACCGCCGCGATGCTCTTCGCGTTCTTCCCGAACGCCGCCTCGACGGAGTCGAGGTCGTTGTAGCGCGCCGTCAACGTCCTGCCGGCGTACGCGGGCGGAACGCCGGGGCTGCCCGGCACACCGAACGTCAGCGCGCCGGAGCCTGCCCTCACGAGCAGACCGTCCGAGTGCCCGTGGTAGCATCCCTCGAACTTGACGACCCTGTCCCGCCCGGTGAACCCGCGCGCCACGCGCAGGGCGCTCATCACGGCTTCGGTGCCGGAGTTGACGAACCGCACGAGTTCCATCGAGGGGAACGCCCGCTTCACCAGCTCCGCCGCCTGCACTTCCGCCCTCGTCGGCGCCCCGAAACTGGTTCCCTTCTCCGCCGCCGCCTTCACCGCCTCCACGACGAAATCCGGGGCGTGCCCGTGGATCAGCGGACCCCACGAGCACACGAGGTCAACGTACTCGTTTCCGTCCTCGTCGCGTATGCGCGCGCCACTGCCGCCGGCGATGAAGGGCGGCGCCCCGCCCACGGCGCCGAACGCGCGCACGGGGCTGTTGACCCCGCCGGGAATGCTGGCTTTCGCCCGCCGGAAAAGCCGATTCGAGCGTTCGAACCGTTTTTTCATCGCGCGCTACTCATATTCTATACCCGGACGCCCCGTTTTGTCTCCACCGTTGGAACCTGGATTGACTGTACGCCCTCTTATGAAAAACCCTTTACGGTGTCCGCACTTCTGTTCACTTTCCGAAGTTTCGCTTTTGCAAGCGGGTAACGCGCAACCGCTCGCCGCCGGAGAAAACACCTGCTTTTATAAAATTCGAAACGAGAATTCACGACTTATGTGGAGTTCACAATATCGGCACCTTGTATATTCAAACACAATACTAATTTCGAAATTGACATGCCTCTCATATTCCGATTCCGCTCATTCCATATTAACATCTTCAATGAGGCCAGTACATTCTTGTGAAGTATCAAAAGATGAAGGAGCACGAACATATTCGAGCAGAACATCAAGATAGGGCTCCATTAGTTTCATTATGTAATGAGGAGTGTAATCTTTCGCTTTGAATTTGTAATCTTTCGTAACCAAAGTTATTGGTATTGATTCGCCTTCATCATTCTCTTCTGTGCCGTCTTCATCAGATGACGTTTGCACTGTTTTGCAGATTGAGACGATCTCGCTTTCCGCATCCATTAAATCGAAAAACACAGCCAGATCCTTTATATCCAAAAATGCCTCTGTGCAAAGAGATACATTCCCAAAACAGAGGCCACAACTATCACCCCCTGGTATGTAATTTGCAAACGGCTCAATGCATTCTTTGGGGTATTCATATTTCCAGCATCTCATTCCTGAAAAGGATGAAAAGGGGCCTCCACAGAGGTAAGTATAAACAAGGTAATCTCTTGAACCTTCGGTTCCAGGAGAACCAATATTGTTACATATTCCCTCGGCACCCGTACGGCAACATTTCAATACATAATCATCTGAATCACAATGCCCGGCCTCGTACATATCAATAATCTTGTTGTTTAAGCATTCGTTATATTTTGCCGAACAATTCTCTTTAACACATTTAAACCAATCTATGTTGTTAACATATTCATTGCAAGTACTCTCATCGGCGAAATGCGACCTGATGAATATTAATAGATCTTTATTCGCGGGTTCATAAAACAAAGGTGATAAATGTATTTTGAACTCCACCGAAGAGTAAATTGGCTCCAGCGCGATGACGAAAAACGAATCACTGAAATCTTCTTCATTCACTTCTTGAGTGGGCATTTCTGTGATTATCTTAAAAACATCTTCTTCATACTGTTTATTGTAAAGCTCAATCGCACGTTCAAAAATCTCTTTATCGGTATTATCCCTTTTCGTGACAGAGGCGTTCAGAGGGCGTGCATTAAGGAAAACAAACAGTAAGAATGAAAATGCAATATATCTTAAATTCATGCCTTATCCCGCCCTGCTTGTATGGGGTCAGAGGTTGAATATGGAATAAAGATGTTCGACCTCCTATTTTGGTTCCCCGTGAAATGGAGAATCGGGGATGCTCTTTTTTGTGACCTTCAGCCCACCTGTCTGCGTGCGGGCACGCACAGGCAGGTCGGCATGGTTTGATTATACGCCTTGCGGTCGTGCCGTCAAGGGTCGAGATGAACGGCTGAAAAAATTTTGCTTCGCAAAATTCCTTTAGCCCTTCGGGTTTTCAGCCGCCCTTGACTGCCCGCCCGCTGCGGCGTCTCTTTCAGTTATGCCGACCTGCCTGCGGCAGGCAGGTGGGTTGAATTGTGCCTTTGTTCAGGCGGCTTCCTCCTTTCCGACTGCCTGCCGCGCTGTGGCGCAGGCGCGGCGCATGGCGTTCTGTCTGCGCCGCTCTCTTGCCTCTTCCAGTTTGCGGTCGCGCTCGGCGAAGATTTCCTTTTCCCGCCCTTCGAGTTTGTCTTTGGGCGCGATGTAGCCGATGACGCTGTGCAAGCGCCCGTTGTTGTAATGGTCCACGTATGCGGCGATCTTGCGCCTGCCGTCTTCGAGTGAGAGCAGCGGGGTGCAGCGCACGCATTCGCACTTGAGGCTCTTGTGCCAGGCTTCGAGCTTGCCGTTGCTCTAAGGTTGTCGAGGGTGCGACCGCCACGATGTTCTCGTCGAGCATCATGTACGTGAGCCTCCGGTAGCCCTCGAGCGTGCGGGTGCGTTTGTAGCCGCAGATGGCCGCCACCTCCCACGGCTCCAGCCACCAGTCGCGCGGTGCGGTTCCGTTGTGGAGGTTGGGCGTGCCGTAGCGCCGCCGCCAGTCGTAGAACTTGCTCGACGGTATCGCCGCCATCTTCAGCATGCGCCATACGGGAATCCCCGTGCGCTCTTTCAGGTAATGGATGCGGTCCACTATCTCGTCTCTCACGTCGGGCTGAACCCACGCGCCCTTCAGATTTCCCCATTCTTTTTTTTAGCTTTAGGTTCTCCTGCGTCAGTTCGGCGATGACCTCATTGAGCGCCGGTAGTTCCGCAAAGTCAGCGGAAGAGGGCGCGCCGGCTTGACAAACCCGCCCTCGCGCCACCCACCACCCCTCCATTCATTCCGCACCGCTGAGATATTTCGGATTAACTTGACAAACCCGCCTGCGCGCCGTATAAAAGGACGCGAACCCGCGTTGTTCACGGAGCGTGAAAATACGGGCGGAATCGATCTTTGAATGATCCTGTGAACGCCACGCAGTCGAATACCTCGAAAACCACAGGAAAACCTAATGAGCAGGTGTTATCCATGGGAATCCGGTTACGCAAAAGTTTGAAGACGCTTTTCGTTGGGCTGCTTGTGGGCATCGCCTTCGCTGAGGTGGTGTTGAGGATTGCCGGCATATCGATCCCAAAATTTTTTCGCGTTGACGACACCCTGGGAATGTCTCATCGTCCCGGCGTTAAAGGCTGGTGGATTCGAGAGGGAAAAACATACGTTAGCATCAACAGCGAAGGTCTGCGTGACAGGGAGCGTTCGAAGGTGAAACCGCCGGGTACCATCAGGATAGCCGTGCTCGGTGATTCCTACGTCGAAGCTTTCAATGTACCTTTTGAAAAAGCATTCACGTCAGTGATGGAACGCGAATTGGGAAAGTGCAAAAAACTGGGTGCGCGTCGGATCGAGGTTATCAATTTCGGTGTCGGCGGCTACAACACCGGCATCGAATTGTTGGCTCTCCGTCACCATGTCTGGAACTATTCACCGGACATCGTGCTCCTCGCTTTTTACTCCGAGAACGACATCATGGACAACTCGAAATCCATGTTTTACGATGGAACTAGGCCATACTTTGTTTTACGGGACGGCAGGCTGGAATTGGACAATTCCTTCAAAGATTCGCCTTACTTCAAAAGTAGAAAGTCTTGGTATTCACGTGCGGCTTATTGTGTCTTGAACTACTCACGCGTGCTGCAGGTCATCGAAGAATCAAGGATAACTCTGAAAAGGATACTGATGCAAAGAAAGCAGCGTTTGGCAAACCTCCCTAAAAAAGGTCTCATGTTATACCTTGAACCCACTGACGAGTTATGGCAGGAAGCATGGCTCATAACGGAGAAGTTAATCTCGACAATGGCGAGCGAGGTCGAGGAAAAAGGAGCGCGTTTCATTTTGACGGCATTGTCGAACCCAACGCAGGCTCATCCGAGTAAAGAAGTGCGAAAGAAAACAATGAAAAACCTCGGCGTAACTGATTTGTTCTATCCTGATCGACGGATAGAAGCGCTCGGAGAACGCCTCGGTTTCCCCGTCATTACCCTTGGCCGGCAGTTCCAGTCGCACGCAGAGGAAAACCAGGCCTTCCTATATGGTTCAAAAGAGACTAAAGGCGTTGGGCATTGGAACGAAGAGGGACAACGTTTAGCAGGCAAAACGGTGGCGGAGTACATTTGTGCCAATTCGCTCTTTTAAATCGCAACCATGCCGTGCGCGCAAGGAGAAAAGCAGGCACGTGTTTCTTAATAAGGAACGGCTACAACAAGCGCGAGCCCGTACTATTCATACGGGTTCAAATATTGATTCCAGTGCAAAAAGTCCAAGGTGCAAAGTGCAAAAAATAAAAGCACGACGAATTGCTTAATTTTTTGTAATGAAAATTAAACGGTTTAGGCGGTTCATACGGTTTGAGAAATTTTATCCGGGGTTTTTTCACCAGAGTCAATGCTTAGCCCTATTGCAATACTTTTGCATAAACCAATATCAACAAAGTCTTGCGAGTGTAACGAATACTTTGCACAATCAGTGTTGTCAATGAAACGCAATCACGACCCAGCGGAAGAACTGAGGAACGTCCCGCGCGCCGGATTCACCATCCGTGACTACGCTGTCGCGTGGCGCTACTTCTTTCACAACGTGAGGGTCCAGGACCGCATCCTCCTTCACCACTCGTTCGGCAGAAAGAGGAAGGCGAAACTGAAGGTGCGCGCCTTCATGCGGGTCAGGCGCCTGCGTCCCGTCCGGCTTGCCCTGCCCTTCCTCTACCCGGTGGGGCACCTGAACGCGTGGAGGTTGTTCGAGTACTCGAAGGCGATCCTGTACCTGGGCGCGCTGAGGGGGGAGACGGCGCTCGAAATCGGCGCGTCGAGCGGAAGTTTCGGTCCGTGGCTCGCGAGAAACGGCGCCGTGACCGTCTGCGTGGACCTCGACGAGAATGAAATCAGGAGCGCCGCCGCGGGGATGACTTCCGCGCCGCGAATGAATTTCGCCGGCTCGCTTCACTACGTCGTCGCCGACGCCCGCGCGCTGCCGTTCAAGCCGGACGCCTTCTCGAGGGTGGCTTCAATATCCGCCCTCGAACACGTGCCCGAGAACCTCGACGCGGCGCTCGCCGAAATCCACCGCGTCACCGCCGCCGGCGGCGTCTGCGTCGTGAGCCTCCCCTTCCGCGCCGCGGGCGCGCCCCCGCGGCGCCTGCCCTACTACACGAGGTTCTTCACGGACGCCGACCTCGCGGTCAACGTCACGAATCCCCTCCGGATGGAACTCACCGGGCTTTACAAGTTCGGTGGAAAACTGACGCGGTCGTTCTACGCGCGCCCCTTTTTCAGCCTGCTGCCCGTCAAGGATTTTTTCATCGGAGTGGTTCTGCATATAATCGAACAGCGGAGAGGGTGCGAGGAGGCAAACACGGTCGTACTCAGGTTCAGAAAAAATGGATGAAACACGCCGCCCCGTCAGGCTCGCCGTGGTTCAGTGCTTTCTCCCTGAGTACCGCGTCCCGGTCTTCCGGCGTCTGGCGGCGCTTCCGTCGCTTGAGATGACGCTCTACTTCGGCGCCGCCGCCGGTCGGAGGTATAAAAAATACCGCAGCGTTCCGAACGCCGAAGGCATACCCCACCGCCGTCTGCGGACCATTCCCCTGTTCGTCGCGCTCGGCGGGCGCGTCTTCTCGCAGTTCTTTCACCCTGCCCTCGTATTCCACCTTATCGCAGCGCGCCCCGACGTCGTCCTCCTCGAAGGGGAGAGCAACCTCGCGAACAACCTTCTCACCGTTCCGCTCTGCCTCCTCATGCGTATTCCGTACGTCTGGTGGGGGCTGGGCAGGTTCAGGCGGGAGCCGGAGTCGGTGTTCCGGCGGCTGTTCCGCCCGGTCGTGCGCTTCATGCTGAGCCGCGCCGCCGCCGTCATAGGCTACAGCGAGTTCGCGCGCGCTTACTACGTTTCCCAGGGCGCGCGCGGCGACAGGACGTTCGTAGCCCGCAACACAATAGACACCGATCTCGCGTTTGAGTCTGCGAGTAAATACGCCCCGCTCGTCGAAGGGGAACGGCGGAGGCTGGGGCTTGAGGGAAAAAAAGTCATGCTCTTCGTCGGCGCAATCGAGCGCACGAAGAGGCTCGAAAACGCCCTGCTCGCCTTCGAATCGCTGAAGGCGAAACACCCGGAACTGGGATTCCTCATCGTGGGCGACGGCGAGGACCGCCCGCGCCTCGAAACCCTCGCCGCGGAACGCGGCATCCGGGACGTCGTCTTCGCCGGCGCCAAGTTCGAGGACGTCTCCCTCTACTTTCTCACGGGCGACGTCTTCGTCCTGCCGGGACTGGGCGGACTCCACATCCCCCACGCCATGTGCCACTCGCTCCCCGTTGTCGCGTCGTTCGCCGACGGCACCGAGGAGGAGCTGATCACGAACGGCGAGAACGGCTTCATCGTGGAGAGAAACGACGTGGGGCAGCTGGCGGAGGCGATCGGAAAGATCGTCGCCGATCCCGCGCTCGCCGCCGCAATGGGCAGGCGCTCGAGGCGCATCATCGAGGAGAAATTCAACGTCCACAACATGATCGGCGCGATCGAGAAGGCGGTGCTGTTCGCGGGCGAAACCGGGCGGAAACGATGAACCGTTCAGGCTCCGGCAGGTCAACGGTACTGCTGGTTTTCCCGTATTACATCGGGCACGAAGGCACCGGCGCGAGCGGCGTGAAAGAGGTGATCGCGGGGATCATCGCCGGCGCCGACCGCGGTAGGTTCGAGTTCATCGTCGCCGCGCCCGCCCCAGGCCCCTTCGACTCCGCCTTCGTGAGCGCCGGGGCGCGGATGGTTTACCTGGGCTTCGGAAGACATCTCGTCGTGCGCAGGCTTAAAAATCCCCTGTATTACCTGTCGTACTCGCTTCTCCTCGTGCGCTGCGTCCTGCGACTGATCGCGATATGCCGCCGCGAGCGGATCGACCTCGTCCATTCACACTCCAGCGCGTTCTTAGGCGCGGCGTTCGCCGCGAGGCTGCTGCGCATCCCCCACGTCACACACGTCCACGAAATCCTCGATTATCTCCCCCCCTTCGTTCTCCGGCTCTATAACCGGGTGATCGCCGCGCTCTCGGACAGGGTCGTCATCATCGCCTCCGTTCTGAAGCCGCTGTTCGACTTTAAAGCGGCGGGCGCCCCGCGCGTCGTTACGGTTTTCAACGGCATTGACGCCGGGAAATTCACGCCTGACCGCGGGGGACGCGCCTTCCGCGAAAAATTCGGCGTCAAAAACCGCCACAAGGTCATCGGATACCTCGGAAGAGTGGCGCCGAAGAAGGGAGTCCATCACCTGATCGCCGCGCTCCCCGCCGTAATCGAGCGCGTGCCCGACTCCCTCCTCGTCATCGTCGGCGACGCCGACGAGCCTGAGGATTTCCCGTACAGGGATTCGCTCCACCGCCTCGTCGAAAGCATGAATCTGGGAGACCGTGTGATCTTCACCGGTTCCGTGCGTGACTCCGCGGCGGCGCTCGCCTCGTTCGACCTGCTCGCCCTCGCCTCTCCGACGGACACGGCGCCCGTTTCCATCCTCGAAGCCATGGCGATGCGAAAGCCGGTCGTCGCCGCCAGCCGCGGCGGCGCCCGGGACATGGTCGAGCACGGCGTCACGGGGTTCATCGCCGAACCCCGCGACGAAAAGGCCATCGCGGAGGCGGTGGTTTCCATCCTCGAAGACGAGGAACTCATGACCCGTTTCGGCGCCGCGGCGAGGGCGCGGGTTGAAAAACTCTTCTCCCACGGGGTCATGGCGCGGAAAACCCAGGCGCTCTACGAAGAACTCCTCTCGCGCTGACCCCGCTTTGCTTTCGACGCCCGACACGGTAAATTTATTGTAAATGTGCGGAATCTGCGGCTTCGCCGGCTTCAGGGACGATGCGCTCCTCGCCCGCATGTGCGCCGCCCTCGCGCACCGCGGCCCGGACGACGAGGGGATGATCGCACACGAGCGCGTCAGCCTCGGGCACCGCCGTCTCGCCATCATTGACCTCGAAACCGGCCGCCAGCCCATCCACAATGAAGATTCCTCCGTCTTCATCGTCTTCAACGGCGAAATCTACAACTACGCCGAACTCATGTCCGGACTCATCGCACGGGGACATACCTTCGGCTCCAAAAGCGACACCGAGTCCATCGTCCACCTCTACGAGGACCTCGGCATCGAATGCCTCAGCCGCCTCCGCGGAAACTTCGCCCTCGCGCTCTGGGACAAAAACCGCGAAACCCTCTTCCTCGCCAGAGACCGCCTCGGCATCAGACCCCTCTACTACGCGCGCCTCGGCAATTCCCTCCTCTTCGCCTCCGAGGCGAAATCCATACTTCTCTCCCCCGGCGTCTCAAGGGAAATCAACTTCCATGCCCTCGACGACTACTTCACATACCTGTACGTCCCCGCCCCCAAGACCATCTTCTCGGGGATAAGCAAGCTCGAACCGGGACAGTACCTCGAGTGGAAAAACGGGAACGTACGCCTCGAAACCTACTGGAAGCTCGCGGTCAGGCAGGGAAGAGTCCCCTCGCTCAAGGACCCGTCGCCCGCCGCATGTCGGGAGTTTCTCCTGCCTCTCATGGAGGAGACCGTGAAGCTCCACACGGTCAGCGACGTGCCAATCGGCGCGTTCGTAAGCGGGGGACTCGACTCCTCGACGGTCCTCTCGCTGCTCGCCGGGCATTCGTCCTCGCCGGTGAGAACGTTCACCATCGGGTTCGAGGACGGCGCCGATTTCTACGACGAGCGCGAACCCGCGAGGCGCATCGCAGAACTGTTCGGCGCCGACCACACGGAAATCGTCGTCAAGCCCGACTGCGCCGGTCTCCTCCCCCTCGCCGTCTCCGTCTTCGACGAGCCTTTCGGCAATCCCACCGCCATCCTCACCTACATCCTCGCCCGCGAACTCAAAAGACACGTCAAGGTCGCCCTCTCCGGCGAAGGGGGCGACGAAACCTTCGCTGGCTATCCCCGGTACCTGGGCGCGCTCCTGTCCCGCTACTACCGCCGCGTCCCCTTCCCCCTGCGCGCACTGCTCGCCAGAACCGCGGCGCTCATCCCCGAAGACACCGCCGGACGCCACGCCCCGAGACGCCTGCGGGAGTTTCTGACCGGCAACACCCTCCCCCCGGAAGAAATGTACACGCTCTGGGTCTCGTACTTCGATCCGCACATGCGTGACCGGCTCTACACGCCGGCGCTGAAACGCTCCATCGGGACATACCGCGCCGAATCGTTCCTCCTCGATCTCTTCGCGCAGGTCCCGGACCTCGACTTCCTGGACAGGGTCAACTACGTGGACCTCCGCAGTTTCCTTCCCTGCAACGAGTTCGAGTTCGACGACAAGATGACAATGGCGCACGGTTTCGAAGCCCGCGCACCGTTCGTTGACCACGTCCTCATCGAGACCATGTGCGAAATCCCCATGGCATGGAAGATTTCAAGACTGAAATACAAGCCCCTCCTCAGGCGGGCTATGGAGGGGATATTGCCGCCGGACATCCTCTCCCGCCCGAAAGTCGGCTTCAACCCTCCGATGGGCGTCTGGCTCAAACGCGACCTCAAGTCCCTCGTCGCGAGCCGGCTCTCGCGGGAAAAACTCGTGAAAACGGGCTTTTTCAACTATGATTACGTCCGTGAACTCCTCGCTCTCCACGACTCCGGCAGGCGGGACCTCTCGCTCCACGTCTGGGCGCTCCTCGTCTTCATGGAATGGTACGAACAATACGTCGCCTGAGCGCACGGCAGGCGCCGCTCCGGCGCCCCGCGGCGGACCGCGCGGTGTGACGTGAAACAGATCGTTCAAAGCTACAGGACCGGCACGCTCGAGATACAGGAGGCGCCCGCGCCTGCGCTCAGGCGCGCCTCTGTTCTCGTGCGCACCGCGCACTCGGTCATAAGCCCGGGCACCGAAAGGCAGATACTCGAGCTTTCGAGGGCGTCGCTCCTTGGCAAGGCTAAAAAAAGACCCGATCTCGTAAAAAAGGTGCTCGACAAGGTGAAACAGGAGGGGCTGATCTCCGCCGTGCGCAAGGCGCAGAGCGCGCTGGACAGACCCGTCCCGCTCGGCTACACCTGCTCCGGGGTCGTCGTCGAGGCGGGCGAGGGCTGCGAGGAGTTCGCCGTCGGCGACCGCGTCGCGTGCGGCGGCGCGGGCTTCGCCTGCCACGCCGAATTCAACTGCGTCCCAAAGAACCTGTGCGTGAAAGCGCCGGCGGGCGTAACCTCGCAGCAGGCGGCGTTCGTCACGCTCGGAGCGATCGCGCTCCAGGGCGTCCGCCAGAGCGAAGCCTCCATCGGCGACAGGGTCGCGGTCATCGGTCTCGGCGTCGTCGGGCTTCTCACCGTGCAGCTTCTGAAAGCCGCCGGGGCGTTCGTGATCGCCGCCGACCCCAACCCGGCGCGGCGCACCGCCGCGGCATCCTGCTGCGCCGACGTCGTCGCCTCCGACCCCGACGCCCTTCACCGCGCCGCCCTCAACGCCTCCGGCGGAAACGGCGTGGACGCGGTCATCATCTGCGCCTCAACCGGCAGCAACCGCCCGGTCGAGGTCGCGGGCGAAATCTCACGCCGCCGGGGCGTCGTCGTCGCCCTCGGAACCGTCAGGATGGACGTACCGAGAAACCTCTACTACCAGAAGGAACTCGCGCTCAAGCTCTCCATGGCTTACGGACCCGGAAGATACGACCCGTCATACGAGGAACGCGGCGTTGATTATCCCTACGCCTACGTCAGGTGGACCGAGAACAGGAACATGAAGGCTTTTCTCGAACTCGCCGCCGCCGGCAAAGCCTCCCCGGAAAAGCTCGTCACGCACACGTTCCCGTTCGAGCGGGCGCTGGAAGCCTACGACCTGCTCCAGGGAAAACACTCCGCGGGGGCGATGGGCATCCTGCTCGAGTACGCCGGCGCGGCGGACGCCGCGCGAACCGTATACGCCGCGCCCTCTCCGGGACGAACCCGCGCCCCCGCCGACCAGCTGAACCTCGGCGTCATCGGCGCCGGCGCGTTCGCACGCGGCGTCCTGCTGCCCGCCATCGCGAAAATCCCCGGCGCGAGACTCCACTCCATCGCCGCCGCCACCGGCATATCGGCAAATCAGACGGCGCGAAAGTTCGGGTTCCTAAAAATCCGCACCGATTACACCGAAATTCTCGAAGACACCGAAATCGCCGCCGTCTTCATCCTCACGCCGCATTCCTCCCACGCGCCAATCGCGGCGGACGCACTCAAGGCGGGCAAAGCCGTCTTCCTCGAAAAACCCCTCGCCGTCTCGACCGAACAACTCGACCAGCTGAAAAATGTTTACGGCGCGCTCTCCGCCGATGAAAACTCCACGCCGCCGAGGCTCATGGTCGGCTTCAACCGCAGGTTCTCATCACACACGCGGTTCCTCAAGGAGCGTTTCGACGACCTCGGCGTCCCCGTGGTCTTGAATTACCGCGTCAACGCCGGGAAGCTCGACCCCGCGTCGTGGCTGACCGACCCCGCCGAGGGCGGGCGGATCGTGGGCGAGGTCTGCCACTTCGTGGATTTCGCGATTCACTTCGCGGGCGCGGAACCCGACGCCGTCACCGCCGTCACGGGCGCGCCGGACAACGATCCCTCCTCGTCCGACTGCCTCATCGCGGCGCTGCGCTTCGGAAACGGCTCGCTCGCCGGCGTCATCTACGCCGCCACCGGACCCGCCTCGTACCCGAAGGAGTTCATCGAGGTCATCGGCGGCTCGTGCGTGGGCGTCATTCGCGACTTCAAATCATCGCTTTTCCACGCGGACGGAAAAAGGAAAAAACACTTCACGCCCGGACAGGACAAGGGCTTCCACGCGGAAATCTCGTCCTTCATCGAGTCGCTCAGGACGGGGATGCCCCTCCCCATACCCTTCGAGGCAAGCGTACTCACAACGGAGACCACGTTCAGAATCCTCAAAGCCCTCCGCACGGGAAAAACCGCCTGAACCCTTCTCATTGCGCGTCACGCGCGTTCTAGCCGCCGAACCCAAAGAAACTTTCTCTCGTGTTCGAGAAGCCTCGTCTTCCATCCCGCTCCCCTTGAAAAGCCGCCGAGTCCGCCGTTTTTCCTGATCACCCTGTGACATGGGATGATCACGGGCGCCGGGTTCGCCCCGAGCGCCCTCCCCACCGCCCTCGCGGCGCCCGGCGCCCCGACTTTGCGCGCCAGCTCGCCGTAACTCACGGTCCCGCCGTACGGCACCCCGGACACCGCTTCCCACACCCTCAAGGTGAAATCCGTGTACCCCTCGAGGTCGAGCGGAACGCTGAACTCCCTCAACAAGCCATCGAAATATCCGTCTATCTGCTCCACGGCGCCCGCCACGGCGGGAGGCGGCGCTTTTTCCCATATCAGCCTCGCGCCCCCGCCAGCGAACCGCCGCGCAAGCGCGTCCATCCCCTCCTCGCCGAACGTGAAGCGCCTTATCCCCTTCCGCGTGTACGCCACGCCGCACCACCCCCAGGCGTTTTCCCAGCAGTGCCACGACGGCGTCCCGCCGCCCCCGCTCTCCGATTTTTCCGGAGCGCCGCGTGACTTCACGTGCCTGCTCCCGTCAGTCGAACATCTTCTTCGACCGCTTTTTTCTGTGAAACGTCACGGCGAAGCGGTGCGCTTCCGCAACCACCCTCATCACAAGCCGCAGCGCCTCCTCGTCCCCGTCGAAGCGTATCGGCTCGTCCTCGCCCGCCCTGTGGGAAATCCGGCTCTCCTTCGCAAAACCCATTATCTCCGGCGCGTCCGCCGGCGCCGCCTCGGCAAGCCCTTCTTCCACCGCGGACACCTGCGGCAGCCCGCCGTCCACTATCACGACGTCCGGGGCGTCCTCTTTGCCGTCCCTCACACGCCTGAAGTACCGCGCCGCCATCTCCCTCATCGCCGAAAAGTCGTCCGTTTTTCCCCGGATTATGAATTTCCTGTAGCCGCTCTTGAGCGGCATTCCGTCCCGGAACGTCACCGCCGCGCCCACCGTCGCCTCGCCGTGTATCGTGGAGACGTCCAGCCCCACGATGCGTTTCGGCTCGAACCCCCCGCCCAGCCTGCGCCCCAGCGCCGCCGCCTGCCTCCCCCCGGCGCCCTCGCGCTCGAGCCGCCTGCGCGTCTCCGCTTCGAGGCGGTGCTCCGCGTTTTTTTCGGCGAGCAGGAGGAGTTTTTTCAACCGTCCCCTCTTCGGCGACTTTATCTCCACCGCCCGACCCGCTTTCTCCCGCAGCATCTTCTCGACAAGCTCGCGCTCCCCGATATCCGCCCCCACTATCACGACCGGCGGCACGTCCTGCGCCTGCGCGTAGTACAGTTTTATGAATCCTTCCACGGGCGTCCCCCCGGCGCCCTCCGAGGGGTCCTCCATGAAAAAAGGCTCGTGCCCGCACAGCAGTCCGTCCCTCACGACCATCACCTCGACGCACGCCGCGCCTTCCTCCGCCGCCGCGCCGATCACGTCGCAATCCACCGCTGCCGGCAGCACTACCTTCTGCCCCTCGCTGATCACGTCCCTCAACGCCTCCGCACGGTCCCTCATCACTGCCGCGCGCTCGAACTCCATCCTCCGCGCCGCCGCCTCCATCTCCCGTTCCAGCTCCTCCACCAGCCCGCGCCGCCGCCCCCGCAGAAACGCGGCGACCGATTCCACGTTCCGCATGTACTCCTCCTCGGTCGTCTCCCCGCAGCAGGGTCCCCCGCACTCGCCGATGTGGTAGTACATGCACGGCCCCTTTTTGAGTTCCGCGCACGTGCGCAGCGAAAAGAGCTTCTGTAGAAAGCGCATCGTCCTGCGCACGTTTCCCGATGACGCGTAGGGACCGAAGTAACGCTCCCCGTCGTCCTCCCGCCGCCTCGCGAACACGAGGCGCGGGTACTTCTCCGCCGTTATCTTCAGATACGGATACCCCGTGTCGTCCTTCATCCTCACGTTGAAACGGGGGGAGTGCTTCTTGATGAGCGTGCACTCGAGCAGCAGCGCCTCGAGTTCCGTCTCCGTCAGTATGTAGTCCACGTCGCGCGCGGACTGCACTATGCTCGAGACCTTGTCCCACTCGTCCCCACCGCCACGGGCGTAAGCCCCGAGCCTTCCACGAAGCGACTTAGCCTTCCCCACGTAAATCACGGCGCCGTCTCCGCCCTTGAAAAGATACACTCCGGGCCTGTCCGGCGCCCTCTTCAGCTTCTCGATCAGAACGCTCTTCGCAATCATGGCCGTTCAAATTCATTATATACCGCATTCCGCGGTGAATCCCCGCCGCGGCGATGGACGGACCTTCTGTGATGCCGCCAGACTCAACCGGCTTTCCAACACATCACAACCTGTTTTTTACGGGTTTTCTCTGCCGTGAACTTTCGCATTTTTGGCAAGGGCGAGATGGACTTGCTGTACTCTTTAGCGCTCCGTGAAGATGGAAACCGCCGGCCCCATCCTCCGGGATGGAGTTGGGGCGAAAGATTTTTCGCCCCTACATTCACCCATACGATTTCCGTCCACAGAATGCGGAGCCGATGATGATTTTTCATGGTCGTTCAACACCGATTTTCGCGGAAGGTTTCACCGTCATAATCAGGTCTAGTTTTTGGCGTGGTTTGGCTGTGGCGGTCATGGTGTGAAAACGATCCGCAGGGGTTTTCCGCCGAGCCAGGGCGGGGTGA
>JBFMFE010000170.1:10382-11774 GCA_040752295.1 bacterium | reverse complement strand
CCCGGATGTCACCAATTCCACCCCCGACAGGGCAAGCTCCCCCCCGCTGATCCGCGCGGCGCCCCTCAATGTCCCCTTCTCCACGCCGTGAAATGAAAGGTTCCACCCCTTCATCTCGACCTCAACGTCGGGACTGTCCACCGAACCCTCGACACGCCCGGAAAACTCAAACCTGCCCCCAGCATCCCTGAACCTCGCGTCCAGCGCCTCACCAAGCCTCCCCGCGTCCCCTCCGCACCTGTCTATCACGAACGACACCCTCTCCCCCGGAACAAATTCCCCGTGCGCCGCGAAGTACTCCTCGTCGCCCTCGAAAAGCATGTTCTCGGCGACGAACTCCCTCCCCTCGGAATGAAAACTCAACAAAAGCGACACCGGTTCAGGGTAGGACGACACGACCACGAAATCGCTCTCGAGCGTGCCCATCGTCATCAGCGGCTTCTTAAGCTCCTTCACCATGACGACCTCGCCCGAAAAAACCCCGCCAACCGGTTCGAGCGACTCTTCTCCAAGCTCGCGAAACACGTTCCCGGACTCGAACCCGTCGAGCCGCGCCGCCAGCGCGCCCTCCCACTCACCGCCGGACTCGAACCGCGCCCGTCCCTCAACCAACGCCTCGCCGCCCCCTCGCCTCAACGCCCCGCGCGAAATCACAACCTCGCCGCCACGGTATCCCATCTCTATCTCCCCATCGTCAAACTCCATCCCGCGAAACCTCAATCCCATTCCCGAGGCGCTCACCGTCACACGCGGGTCCCCGGCGTCACCCTCTATCAGCGCCTCCCCGGACACGCTGCCCGCCGCGTCCTCAAGCGGGAGCGCGGGAAAAAACTCCTCGACCTTCTTCAGCGAAACCCCCCTGAATCTCGCTCTCGCCGCGACCGCGCCCTCCCCGCCGGCAAAGTAACTGCCCGTAACCTCCACGCGCCCTCCCCCCACTCCCGCGCTCACGCCCTCAAACGTTATCACCGCGCCCGAAATCCTCACCGCGCCGGCGACGTCCCGCACCGGTTCCGGCAGCCTCTCCGACTCAAAGACGACTCCCTCGAGTTCGGCGCCGCCGAGCAGCGCCGGGTAGCCCCGTATGCCCCCGCGGTGAGAAGGCAGCGCCTTCACACGCACGTTCCTCGCCCGCCCCTCAACAACCCCCCCCCTCACGCCAAAAGCCTTAAAAAGCTCCTTCAGCGCCACCGCCGGGGAAACGACCTCCACGCCCCACGATCCCGCACCGCGGTACTCGCCCTTTACGTCGAGTTCCCCCGCGAAATCCGACCTCGCGCGCGCCCTGAACGCCGCAGTCCCTCTCTCTCCCTCAAACGACCGCGCGCCGCGGGGGGGGGGGGGGGGGGGGGGGGGGGGGGGGGGGGGGGGGGGGGGGGGGGGGGGGGGGGG
>JBFMFE010000170.1:0-10372 GCA_040752295.1 bacterium | reverse complement strand
TCTCTCCCTCACACGACAGCGACCCCCCCACGCCCTCGAATCGAAACTTCATCCCCCCCCCTCTCTCCGCGTCCTCCGCATCGCCGATGAACACGCTGCCCCCCCTCACGCGGACGCCGAACGACGGAAACTTCCTCTTCATGCCAGGTTCCGGGGGCTTCAGAACGGTCTGGTAGTTCCACTTCCCGTCCGCCTCCCGCTCGAGCCGTACGCGGGGGCGCAAAACCGTGATCCGCTTCACCGAAAGCGCGGGATTGCGCGGGTGAAGAACGAGAGCCGCAAAATTGAGATGAACCAGCACGGCGTCGGCGCTCAAGACATCCGTGCGCTCCGCCCCGACACGCACGCCGCTGAGCCTCGCCCTGAACCGGTAATCAAACGATAACTTCTCCACGAAAAGCGGCTCGTTCAAAGCCCCGCCGGACGCCGAAACGACCGCCTCGCGTATCTTCTCCGCCGCTTCGGGCGTGAGAAGCAGATGCCCGATCCCGAAGTAGATCAGCGCGGCGAACAGCGCACAGCCGACGATTATCCAGCGCGCCCTGCGCATCGCTCCGAACTCAAACGACAAGAAAGATTACCGGCGCCGCGCCCGCACCGCTCCCCGCCGGGAAACGGGCGCCCGGCGACACCATTATTTTAGCCGTTAACAAACGGTTGCGATGATCACAATCGCAGTAAATTTCCACGCTCCCGCCGCCGCCCCGACGACCGCCGGCGGCGGTTCACTCGTAAACCTTCTCGTCCTCCATCCCGGCGTTCACGGCGTCCATCTCGACGTCGCGCGGCTCGGGATTCTTTCTCAAGATTTCCTTGTAATACTCGTGCTGGATGAGAAGGTTCATGATCTCGTTCGTGCCCGTCCAGATCATCGTGAGCCTCGCGTCACGCAGTGCTTTCTCGACGGGGTAAACGTTCGTGTACCCTATGCCGCCCATAATCTGCATGGAGTGGTTGACGATTGTCCACGACGATTCGGTGGCGAACTTTTTGGCTTCGCTCACGATGCGCCGGGCGTCAACGCCCGCGTCCACCGCGCGCGCGGCGGCGTACACCATCGCCCGCGCGGCGTCCAGAAGCGTTATGCTCTCGGCGACCTTGAAGCTGACCCCCTGAAAACGCCGTATCTTCTCCCCGAACGCCTTCCGCATGTCCGAGTACTTCATCGCCACGTGCAGCGCCGCGCGCGCCCCGCCCAGCGCCCCCGCCGCGCTCGTCAGCCGCTCCGGAACCATCATCCGGTTGAATATCAGACCGCCCCCGTTCTCGGGTCCCACAAGGTTCCCGGCGGGAACCTCCACGTCCCGGAACGTGATCCGACCCGTGCCGCCGCCGCGCGTTCCCATCAGTCCGTACACGGTGTCCACCTTCACCCCGTAGTCCCGTTCCACTATGAAAAGACTCAGCGACTCGTGACCCGGCGCGTTCTCCCGCGTCCGCGCGTACACTAAAAAGTAATCCGCCCCCTTCGCCCCCACGATGAACCGCTTCTGCCCGTTGAGAATGTACCGCCCGCCGTCCTTCCTCGCGAACGTCGTCGCCCCGAAAAAGTCCGATCCCCCCCTCGGCTCCGTCAGCGCCTCCGCGCACACCATCTCGCCGGCAAGCGTCGGCTTCAGGTACTTCTCCTTCTGTTTCTCCGTCCCGAAATAACAGATGCCCTCGCCCACTATCGAAGGCAGACAATACAGGCACCCGAGCGATCCCCCCAGTACGGCTACCTCCTCAATCGCCGCCGCCTCCGCCGTCCACGGCAATCCCCTCCCGCCGTATCTCTCGGGAAATCGAAGCCCGAGCAGCCCACGCCTCCCCGCCTCGCGCACGTACTCGAACGGATACTCCACCTCGTTGTTGTCCATCGCGCGAAGAAGCCCCGGCGGAACGCTCTTCACAAAATCAATCACCTCGTCACGTATCTTCCTGTCCTCCGCGCTCATCAGAACCTCAAGCATGGCTTAATCCTCCCCCCGCACGGCGTTATGCGAAATTATACAGCCCGACCGGTTCATCCGCGGAACCCGGCATCCACGTCAACCCTTTCCCCCCTGTCCGTAAACGCCGCCCTCAGAACTTTTCCCTCCCGTTCGTACCACCAGCGCCCCTCGCCCGCGCCGTCCGCTCCACCCGTCTCCTCTTCGAGGGGTTCCCCGTTCAATCTCACCTCCAACGGCTTATCCACTCCCCTGAACACGAGTTCGCAGACCCTCGCTCCAGGATGGTACACGCCTTTCCTGCGGTGAAGCGTGAACCTCACTCCCCCGCGCCGGCGCCGGCACTCCATCGCCGTCGTGCAGAAAACGCCCTCCTCGTATTTCATCGTCGCCCCGTCGTCCTCGTACAGCGTGAAAACAGACCTTCCCCCGCCCGCCGCGTTGAACGCCGCAGGGTACACCTCCACCACGAGCGGGTT
This sequence comes from bacterium, assembly GCA_040752295.1. GTDB lineage: Bacteria > UBP15 > UBA6099 > UBA6099 > JBFMBQ01 > JBFMFE01. The sequence continues at coordinate 7,962 of JBFMFE010000170.1, read as the reverse complement.
CATCGTGATCTCGTCCGCGCATCTCACGTGCGCCTGCGTCGGGATGATCGCGCCGGCGCGCACGAAGATGGGCATCCTGTGCAGCGGGGCGTCGGCGGTGATCGTCACACCGCCCGCGCGGCGCTCGAGCGTCTCGAAATCCACCCAGTCGGCGCCGGCGGGCAGGTACACTCTCCTCCTCCTCGCCCCCCTCTTCAGCACCGGGGCCAAGAGAATAGAACTCCCGACCATAAGCTCGTCCTCGATGCCGACGCACGCTTCGTCCCAGGGAAATTCCATGAACAGCGCCCGGAGAACCGGCGTCCCCGTCCACGCCGCCTCGCGAAAGAGCGTGTAGATATAGGGAAGCAGACGGTAACGGAGGGAAATGTACTTTCTCGCGATCCCGGCGACGCGGCGGCCGAACGACCACGGTTCCTGCGGACGGCTCAATATCGCCGTGTGCGTGCGGCAGAAGGGATAGAACGCGCCGAGCTGGACCCACCGCGCGTACAGCTCCGGCGAGCAGTTCCCGGTGAAACCGCCGATGTCCGCCCCGACGAAAGGCGCTCCCGAAAGCCCCATGTTCAAGAGCATCGGGATGCTCAGGCGCAGGTGGCGGAACGTCGAGGAGTTGTCCCCCGTCCACGCCGCCGCGTACCGCTGAATCCCGGCGTACCCGGCGCGCGTGAGAACGAACGGTCTCTCGTCCGGGCGCAGGCGAAGCAGCCCTTCCCTCGTGGCGCGGCACTCCTGAAGCCCGTACACGTTCCTGTTCTTCGCGTGGGGCGTGTACCGCCCCCCGTCGTAGTGTACCACGCGGCGGGTGGAAACCCGGCGCGCGTGGGGCTTGATGTTTTCGCTCGGTTCGTTCATGTCGTTCCATATCCCCGCGACGCCGCGCCCGGTCAGCTCGCGGTGCTGTTCGCCCCACCACCGGCGCACGTCAGCACGGGAAAAATCGGGAAACGCCGTCTCCCCCGGCCACACGTAGCCGTAAAACAGCGTTCCGTCGCGCTTCTTGAGAAAATAACCGCTCTCGAGTCCCTCCCTGAAGACGCGGTATCCGGTGTCCCTTTTCACTCCCGGGTCAACTATCGTGACCACCCTGAACCCCCCGGCGCGGAGTTCGGTCAGCAATTTCTCCGGGCGCGGAAACCGCTCCGGGTGCCACGTGAAAACCCTGAAATCATCCATGTAATGAATGTCAAGGTGTATCACGTCGCACGGAAATCCCAGCGCCCGCATCCTCGCGGCGACGCGCCGCACCGACCCCTCGTCCTTGTAACTGTACCGCGACTGGTGGTACCCGAGCGCCCACAGCGGGGGCAGAGGCATGCGCCCCGTGAGCCACGTGTACCTCTCGAGGATTTCCTTCGCGCCGGGCGCGTGGATGAAATAGTAATTCATCTCGCCGCCCTCCGCGCCGAACGTGTAATATCTGCGCGAGCTCGCGCCCATGTCGAAAAAGCTCTTCCACGAATTGTCGAAAAATATGCCGTACGCCCTCCCCCGCCCGACCCCGATGAAAAACGGTATGCTCTGATACAGGGGATCGGAATTCCAGGTGTGCAGCGCCGCGTCCGTGTTCCAGTTCACCATCCGCTTCCCCCGGCGGTCGAGGTGAAACGCCTTCTCGCCGAAACCGAAGTAACGCTCGTCCGCGGGCATCTCCTTGCGGCACCTTATTTTCCTTCCCGACCATGAGACCCCGCCGCCCTCGGCGTCGCTGTTCAGCAGCGTTCCCCCCGGACCGTAAAACGACACGTGAAAGGGCTTCATCTCCACGGCGACGCTCACTTCCCGCGCCTTCAGAACCACGCGCTCACGCGTCCGCTCGACCGAAAAAGTCCCGCCCGACGGTTCGTTCCGAACCACCGCCCACGAAAAATCAGGCTCAAACCCCTCTCCCGGCGCCGCACGCACCCTCACGACACCCTTCCCCGCGAACGTGACGCTCGCAACCGCGTTCTCGCACCTGAACTCGCACCCGCCGGCGACCCTATTGCAACCGACGACCTTCCCCGGCTTCACGCCCCATCACCCCGCCCTCCGGACGCGCCCCCCCGGCGCGCCCGCCGCCGCCGGACCTGACGCGCCTCCCCGAAAAACCACCGCGCGAAACCCCTCCTCGCAAACGCCTCCTCCAGTTCGCGCGGGGAAACCCTCATCCCCCTCTGCACCGCCCCCCGCTGCCTCAACATGTTCCTCATCAGGCGTAAAAAAGGCGCCCTCGGCAGCCTCCCCCCGCCCCTTAGCCTCGCCGCCGCAAAGAGAATCAGCACAAGCGCATGAAAAAAAAACCCCGGAACGAAATACCTCACGAACAGCGCCGCGGGCATGTTCTTGAGCGCCAGCGCCGTGAGATGAACGTAAACCTCCTCACGCCCGAGCTTCGGCGTTCCCCCCGTCGCGCCTCCGTACCTGTGCCTCACGACCGCCCCGGGAACGTACAGGCACCTGTATCCCAGCAGCCGCGCGCGGAAACTGAGGTCCACGTCCTCGTAGTAGGCGAAAAAGTTCTCGTCCATCAGACCCGTCTCCCGTAGCATCTCCGCCCGGTACACCGCCGCCGCCGCGCAGGCGCCGAACACCTCCGCCGGCGCGTCGTACTGACCCGCGTCCCGCTCGCCGTGCCCGCGGTTGAAAACCATCCCCCAGCCGGTGTACTCGTCACCCGCGGAATCCACCACGCCGGGATCGTCGTAAAAGACCACTTTGGAGGCGAAAAAACCCGCCCACGGATTCGCCTCCGCCGCCGCCGCCATCGCCGCCACCCACCCCCGCCCGCACACCGCGTCGTTGTTCACCAGCCCCACAAGCGAACCGCGCGCAATCCGTATCCCCCGGTTAACCGCACGCGCGAAACCCTCGTTCCTCTCGAGTCTCAACACCTTCGCCCACGGAAAATCGGCGCCCGCCATCTCCGCCGTCCCATCCGCCGAACCGTTGTCAACGACGATTACCTCGTCCGCGGCGCGATCCTGCTCCGCGAGCGACGCGAGACATTCACGCAGCAGCTCCCGCCCGTTCCACGTAGGTATCACGATGCTGACCGTAACGCCGTCTCCCCGGTTTCCCATCCGCTCACGCTTCCCGAGCTTCCGCCCGCCGCCGGGCTGTGTTATCATTAGAAATGAATACTAATTCGACAACCCGGGGAAATGCAATATGAGACCTGACAGGATTATCATCGCATGGACGGCGGTTCTCGCGCTCGCGGCGCTCGCGGGCTGCGGCGGCAAAAGCGCCACCATCCCCTACACCGGCGACACGGGAAACCTGAACGGATTCATCTACGTCAACAAGTACAACGAAACGCTCCTCCGCTCCGCCGATGCCGAGCCGCCCACAGGCAAAGAACCCGTTCCGAACGCCCTCGTAACCGTGGACACCGGCGAAAAAGACCACACCGACGACAACGGCTACTTCTCCATCACCGGCATACCCGCCGGCGCCAACCACACCGTCACCGTAACACACGCAAACCTCGAAACCCTCATCATAACCGGCGTCCCGGTAAACAAAGACGCCACGACCACGCTCAACAACGTCAAAACCGACGACCAGCTCACAATGAAACCCGCCTCCGGCGGATCGGGCACGCTCGTCGTCACCGCCGTCGCCTCCTCAACCTACTCCGTCCCCGTCACCGCCACCGTCTTCATTAACGGAAACAACACCGGAAAAACCACCTCACCCGCGGCGACGTTCGACGACATATACGGCGCCGCCTCGGGCGCGACCTACTCCGTTCACGTCGAGGCAACAGGCTATGAAACGCCGCCCGCTCAACAAGCCACAATCACGCCGAGCCAGACAACCACGCTCACCTTCTCCCTCACCTCCACCACCGGCAACAACCCCCCCTACGCCGCAATCATCACACCCGCCGACGGCTCGACCTTCACCGCCGGCGCCAGCATCACCTTCTCCGGCACGGGCGCGGACGGCGAAGACGGCACCCTCTCCGGCGCCTCCCTCGCCTGGAGCTCCAGCATAGACGGTCCAATCGGAACCGGCACATTCTTTCAGAAGTCCGACCTCTCAATCGGAACGCACACCGTCACCCTCAACGTCACGGACTCGCAGGGCGTCTCGAGCGCCGACGCCGTCACCGTCGGCGTCGCCGCGTCCACCGCCGCGAATACGCCGCCCACCGCCACCATCATCCTCCCCACATCCGGCAGCTCATACACGCAGTCGCAGACCGTCTACCTCTCCGGCGCGGGCGCCGACGCCGAAGACGTGAACATCCCTTCCTCCTCACTCGCCTGGACCTCCAGCCTCGACGGTCCAATCGGAACCGGCAGCGCCCTCTCCAAAAACGATTTTTCCACCGGAACCCACACGATCACGCTCACCGCCACCGACTCCGGCGGTCTCTCCGGCGCCGACTCCGTCACGATAACCGTCACCGAAGTCACGACCAACAATCCCCCCACCGCGACGATATACACCCCGACATCGGGCGCCGAGTTCGCGTCCGGAGCGACCGTCATATTCACCGGCGCGGGCGCCGATGTCGAGGACGGCGCACTCACCGGCTCTTCGCTCGCCTGGACGTCGAGCCTCGACGACGCCATCGGAACCGGGACCGCCTTCACCAAAAACAACCTCTCCGCCGGCGCCCACACCATCACGCTCACCGCCACCGACTCCGACGCCAACACCGACACCGACACCGTCACCATAACCATCACACAGTCCACGACCAACACCGCCCCCACCGCCGCCATCGTGACACCGACCGACGGAGCGGCGTTCACCTCCGGCGCCGTCGTCTTCTTCATCGGCGGCGCGACCGACGCTGAGGACGCCGCACTCACAGGCTCGTCTCTCGCGTGGACCTCCAGCCTGGACGGTCCCATCGGAACAGGGACAAACTTCACCAAGACCAACCTCTCCGCCGGCGCCCACACCATCACGCTCACCGCCACCGACTCCGGCGGACTTTCCGACACCGCGACGGTCAACATCACCGTCCAATAAAATCGAAAAAGGGGAAACTGCGTGGAGCGCCGTCCACGAACGCCCGCGGCGGTTCAGCCCGCCTCTATCTTCTCCAGCAGCTGCCCGCCCGACTTCAGGAAGCAATATCCCGCCGCGCTCCGCCCGAACATGAACACGTTCTCGTCCATCTTCGGCGGAAGCGATTCCGACGGCGGACCGGCATCGGGAACCTCGTCGGAAACGTCGAACCTCTCCCTCAATACCATCTCCCCGCGCCCCGCGTCGTATACGAAATAAGCGATCTCCACCCTGCACCCGCGGCTGTCCTCCCCGGGAATCTCCCACTCCTCCATCCTGAGCAGGTCCCCGACGAGAAGATACTCGAGCTTCAGAAGTTCGGCGTACTTCCGCAGCGCGGCGGTATCGAATTTCTTCTCCGGCTCTTCCCGCAGTGACGCGTCGTACGCCTCGATCTCCATCGAGGGGAACAAACGCTCATAGTTGTCCGGCGCGATGGTCTGAAGCGAAGAGTCATGCACGAGACTGAGATGAAGAAGCCCGCGCATGGCGCGAAGAAGCGTCTCGCGCTCCTTCGAAAAATATCCGCCCGTCGCCTCGGAAAAATACCTGCTCATCTCACCGCGCTTGAACCGCAGGCTCGTGAACACAAACACGCCGAGCGGAGCGTCTTTCCTCAAAACCACCTTCCGTCCGACATCCACCGCAATCCCCTCGCCCGCGCCGCCACCCTCCTGCGCGGCGCCCGGACGGAACCCGAGCAAAACACAGACGGACACAACTCCGGCCGCCAACAACGCCCCCGTCCTCGCTCCGGCGCGACTTCGCAACGTTCGGAACATTACCTCACCCCTCCCCGGCTCATGAACGGTCCGGCGATAAATGACTCCCCTCCGCGCTTCCTTACGCCCGGGCGGCAAAATCCACGGCGCGACGATACCGCAAACCCGCCCCGCACCCCCTCACCGCCCCCCCTGCTCCCGACCGCCGCCGGGTTCCGCCTCCCTCACGATCGCAGACCACGGAAACCACAGTAAGACCGACGTGCCGTGCCCCTTCTTGCTGTCCACGAAAATCCTGCCCCCGTGGTTCGTCTCCACTATCCTGGAGCATATCGGAAGCCCCAGCCCCGTCCCCGCCGGCTTCCGCGTGAAAAACGGATCGAATATCCTCCCGATGTCCTCCGGGGAAATGCCGTCCCCGGTGTCGCTGACCTCGAACCCCACCCCCCCCTCTTCATCCTCGATCAGCGCCGAACTGATCCCGAGCGTGCCGCCCCTCCCCTTCATCGCCTCGACGGCGTTCTTTATGAGATTGATGAAAAGCTGGCGAAACTGCATCTCGTCAACGAGAAGAAAACGCGCCCTCTCATCGAAGGTGGTCTTCACGGCGACCCTCTCGCCGCTTATGTCCTTTCTCATCAGCGCAAGCACCTGGTTGATGACGAACTCGGCGTCCGTCTTCCTGCGCTCGACGCGCGCGCCGGCGACGAATTCGAGAATCTGCCCTAAAATCTTTTCCAGCCCCTCCACCTCCGTGGCGATTATCTTCGCGTAGTTCGCCTCACGCGAATTATCGGGAAGCAGCTTCAGCAGGCGCTTCGAGAACCCGCCGATGGAAACGAGCGGATTGCGAAGCTCGTGCGCGATGCCGGCGGAGAACTCGCCGAGCGTCGCGAGCGTCTTCTGCCGCACGAGCATGTCCCTCGCGTCCATCAGGCGCTTGTTCGTCAGCTCGAGGTTCGTGTACACCTTCGCCATCTCGATCGCCGACGCCGCCTGGTTGGCAAAAAGCAATAAAAACGTGAGGTCGTCGTCCGTGATCGGCTTCCGCGTCACGAGATTGTCCACCACCATCACGCCCGCCACCCGTTCCTTCGCCGTCAGGGGAACCACCGCGAACGACGTCACCCGGGCGTCGCGCAAAAAAAACTCCGCGCTCCCCTCCGGCGCCGCGTACCCGCTCACGTTGAACACCCGCTTCTCTCTCACCGTCCTCGCGAGTATCCCCGCGTCCGTCCTCACGGGAATCGTCACTTCCTTTATCATCCGGTCAATCGCAAACCCCGCTCTCATGTTGTACTGGCTGTAATCCCTCATCACTTCCGCGAGCGGCTTGCCGTCAATCCCAAGGTCCAGCCAGTACTGGCTCGCCTCCTCGGGACGAAGCGGTCCCACCGCGATCTTCCCGGAAAGCTCCCTGTCGTCATCGTCCATCATGAAAAGGAACGCGCGGTTGAACCCGAAGCCCTGCCCCATCGTAACGCTCGTCAGAATCATGTACAGCATCTCGTCCAAATCCAGAAAACTCCTCATCACGTTCGTTATCTCGAAAAGAAGCGACATCTCCCTCGCACGCATCTCATTCTCCCGGGCAAGCTCGGTCGTCTCGCCGAAAAGCCGCGCGTTCTCGATCGCCATCGCAATGTGGCTGCCGATCGTTGAAATCAGTCCCACGTCGCCCTCGTCAAACGGTATCGGCTCCGGCCTGAACGGCGAAACACGGTCGAAAACCGTGAGCGTCCCGATGATCGTGCCCCGCGAAATCAAGGGCGCGCACACCAGCGACGCGCAATCCGGCACCGCGGCGTCTATCAGACACCGCTCGCCGTCCGGCTCAACCTTCACCCTCGGCTTTCCCTCCATGAGGACCCGGCACGTTGTCCCGTGCTCAGCCTCCCGCACCGCCCTCGCCACCTCCTCCGCGTCCACGCCGTAACTGCCGTGCACCTCGAGCCGCCGTGTCTTCGGGTCCAGAAGCTGCAAAACCGCCCCCCGCGCCGAAATGTGCTCGCAGCACGTCCGGCACGCCGTGTTCAGCAGCTCGCCGAGATCAAGCATCGAGTTCACGATCCGGCTGATCCGGTGCAGCACGAGCGTGTTCTGGTAATCCTCGACCGTCTTCTCGTAAAGACGCGCGTTCTTCGCCGCCTCGACGATCAGCTCCGCCGCGTGACCCGCCGATTCCCGGTCATCGGAACCATAAGCCCTCGGCGCCCTCGAAAAAACAGCC
>JBFMFE010000169.1:0-7307 GCA_040752295.1 bacterium | reverse complement strand
CGTCCGCCGGCGGGGAGGTAGTCCGAGACCGCCCTCTCGCCCCTGAAGAAAGCCGCCGTGAGCGAGTCCGCGCAGCCTGCGAACCGCTCGACGGGACCCGCGAAGACGACCCTGCCGCCCCTGTCGCCGGCGCCCGGACCGAGGTCCACGACGGCGTCGGCGGCGCGTACCACCTGCATGTCGTGTTCGACGACGATGACGGTGTTTCCAAGCCCGCGCAGGTCTTTCAGTATTCCGAGCAGCTTTTCCGTGTCCCGCGGGTGGAGTCCGACCGTCGGTTCGTCCAGGACGTACAGCGTGCCGGTGAGCCGGGAGGAGAGATACGTCGCGAGGTGAATCCTCTGCATCTCTCCGCCGGAGAGGGTCCTCGAAAGCCGCCCGAGCGTGAGGTAACTCAGTCCGATGTCAACGAGACACCGCGCGCGCGTGAGTATTTCGCGCAGCGCCACGGCGAGCGTTTCCGCTTCCTCCCGCCCGAGCCGCAATCCCTCGACAAAGCGGATGAAGCGCTCCAGGGGCATATCGCACGCCTGCGCGATGTTTACTCCGTCGAGCTTGAGGGCGAGGGCTTCGCGGTTCAGACGCGAGCCGCCGCACACGGAGCAGCGGCGGAGCGCCTGGTAGCGCCTGATTATGAACCTGTTCTGGGGCTTGTAGCTCTTGCGTTTAAGCTCATCGAAAAATTCGAGCAGTCCGTAGAACCCGTCGCTGCCGAGAAAGATGGTGCGCTTCTCCCCGGCGGTGAGGTCTTTGTAGGGGACGTCCACCCTGACGCCGAGTTCGTCGGGCGAAGACCCGTACATTTTCCGGACGTAGGGGCGTATTCCCGGGCTGTTCCACGGCTCTATGGCGCCGTCCAGAAGGGATTTGCTTTTATCGGGGATGACGGCGTCCATGTCGAGTTCGTAGCGGTCGCCGAAGCCCGTGCACGCGGGGCAGGCGCCGAGCGGGTTGTTGAACGAAAGGTGCTGTGGGGAAGGTCTGCGCACCTCCGCGCCGCAGGAGTGACAGACGGGTTTGTCTCCGAGCCTCCTCTCGGCGCCGTCCTTGTCGCGCACGACGCAAACGCCGCCGCCCTCCCTGAGAGCGGTTTCGAGCGAATCGGCGAGCCGCGACCTGCGCCGTCCCTCGACCTGGAGGCGGTCAACGACTATGAAGAGCGCCGGCGCGGGGGAATCGCCGCGGGTGCGGCGCGACGGAGAGCCGAGAGCGCGCCCGAGCTGGTCCTCGCCGGCGGTCTCGAGGTCAACGAGTCCGCCGTCGCCCATGACGTAGGAGAAGCCACGGGCGCGGACCATCTCGCGAAGGAGCGGCGCGGAGACCTTTCCGGAGACCGCGAGGGGCGCCATCACGAAGACGCGCCTTCCGGCGAAATCCGCCTCGACCGCGGCGATCATCTCGTCAATCGCCGCCGCCCGCACGGGCAGGTCGCAGGCGGGACAGTACAGTTCGCCCGCCTTCGAGTAGAGCAGGCGCAGGTAGTCGTAGACCTCGGTGACGGTTCCCACGGTGGAGCGCGCGGTTTTGACCGAGTTCTTCGCCTGCACCGCGACGGTCGGGCACAGCCCCTCGATGGACTCGACGTCGGGCTTGTCGAGCCGCTGGAGAAACTGCCGCGCGTACGTGGTCTGCGATTCGACGAAGCGGCGCATTCCCTCGGCGTAGATGGTCTCGAACGCGAGGGAGGACTTGCCCGAGCCGCTCACGCCGGTCACGGCGGTGAGCGCGCCGCGCTTCAGTTCGAGGGAGACGTTCTTGAGGTTGTTCTGCCGCGCGCCGCGTATGACGATTTTGCCGCTCACGGAACCCGCTCCGCCCTGTCCGCCGGACAGGCAGGCGCACCGCCCGCGGTCTGAACCCGGATTATTTCAGTGCCATGAATTTTCGGGCTGACGCCGCCTTTTCATGAAATTGTACAGAGCGGGTCGCGCATTTTCAACGCGCGGCGGCGCGCCGCGAAACACAACGAAATTTCCAGCGAACGAAATCCATTCCTTCCTTCACGCGAGAAAGTTACCAATGGGAGCGGAAAACATTGGACAATTTTTTCTGATTACTACATGCAGCCGCGGAAGCGCGGAAAAATAGAAGAATGATTGACCACGGAAGCACGGAAGCGCGGAAAAACAACAAAAAACAATATAGCCACGGAAACACGGAAGCGCGGAAACACGGAAAAATAGAAGAATGATTGACCACGGAAGCGTGGTAAAAAGGGGGGGCATTTCCGGGACTTTCCGGATGTCCAACATAAAATGCTCTCGTTAGTAAACATAAAAAACAAGAAACCGGGCGACGGACCGAAACGGCGCGCAACCGGCGGCGTTGTGTATAAAACCGCGGTTTTTTTATAATTAGATGACGGGAGACGCGTGGGATATGTTCGAGGTTCTTGATCACACCGCCGACGTGGGCATACTCGTGAGGGCGGACACGCTCGACGAATTCTTCGCCGAGGCGGCCCGGGGCATGTTCTCCATCCTCCACGAGCGGACGGCGGAGGGCGAGGCGGTCGTCCACGAAATCCGCCTCGACGCGCAGGACATGGAGACGCTGCTCGTGAACTGGCTCTCGGAACTGCTCTTCCTTTTCGAGTCGCGGAACTTCGTCCCGAGAGAATTCCGTTTCAGCGCGCTCGAACCCGAGTTGCTCGAGGCGACGTGCGTCGGCACGGCGGTGGAGCTTCCGGCGCCGGGAACCGAGATAAAAGCCGTGACCCACCACATGCTCAGGGTGGAATACACGTCCGACGGGTGGGAGGCGAGGATATACTTCGACCTGTGACGGCGGGGGAACGGGGCGGGTGAAGGGTCCGCGTCCCCGCGGCTGCCGCCGCCGCCGCGGGAAACGGAAGGTCCGCCGTTGAATCAAGGGGGAGACGGCGATGAAGACCGACTGGAAAAAAGTTCTCGAAAAGGAATCCGGCAACAAGTACGTGATACCGCGTTCGTTCAGGGAGGACATGCGCGTTCCGGGGATAATCTTCATCGGCGACGGGCTGATCGGGACGCTCTACGACGACGAGGCGCCCGCCCAGGTGGTGAACGTCGCGACGCTCCCCGGCATTGTGAGCGCGTCCATCGCCCTGCCCGACATCCACTACGGCTACGGGTTTCCCATCGGGGGCGTCGCCGCCATGCGGCTCGACGACGGCGTGATCTCGCCGGGCGGCGTCGGATTCGACATAAACTGCGGCGTGCGGCTTTTGAGGACGTCGCTGAAGCGGGACGAGGTGGTCCCGAAGGCGGGCAGCCTGTGTTCGAACCTCTTCGCGCTGATACCCTGCGGCGTGGGCTCGAAGGGCGACATACGCATAACGGAGAGGGAAACGCGGCAGGTCCTCGAGGAAGGCGCGGGGTGGGCGGTGCGCAACGGCAACGGATGGGAGGAGGACACGACCTTCTGCGAGGAGAACGGGGCGATGAGAGGCGCGGACGCCGGCGCAGTGTCCGCGAGGGCTGTCGAGCGCGGGCGCCCGCAGCTCGGCACCCTCGGCTCGGGCAACCATTTCATCGAGGTGCAGTACGTGGACGAGGTGTACGACGCCGCTGCCGCGGGCGCGCTCGGCTTCGAGGAGGACTCCGTGGCGGTGATGATCCACTCGGGGTCGCGCGGACTCGGCGCTCAGGTGTGCCAGGACTACATCGGAGCGATGAAGACCGCGGCGAAGAAGTACGGGATTGACCTGCCCGACGGACAGCTCGCGTGCGCGCCGGTGGAGTCGCCTGAGGGGCGGCGGTATTTCGGCGCGATGGCGGCGGCTGCGAACTACGCGTGGGCGAACCGCCAGTGCCTGGCGCATCTCGCGCGCCAGGCGTTCGTCAGAACCTTCAAGGCGGAATCGAAAAAACTCGGCATGACGCAGGTTTACGACGTGGCGCACAACATCGCCAAGATCGAGGAACACGAGGTCGGCGGCAGGAAGATGAAGCTGTGCGTCCACCGCAAGGGAGCGACACGCGCGTTCCCGCCGAACCACCCCGACGTGCCCGCCGGATACGCCGCCGTCGGACAGCCCGCGCTCGTCCCCGGCGACATGGGTCGCGCGTCGTACGTCCTGCGCGGCACGCCGGCGGCGATGAAGGAAACTTTCGGCTCGATCTGCCACGGCGCCGGCAGGCTGAAGAGCCGCTCGGCGGCAAAACGGGAACTGTCATCGCAGAAGATAGTCCGGGAACTCGAAGACAGGGGCATCCGAATACGCGCGGCGGACATGAAGGTAATAACCGAGGAGGCGCCGGAAGCCTACAAGGACGTCTCGCTCGTCGTGGAAAGCTGCACCGGCGCCGGCATCGCCGCCCCCGTCCTCAGGCTGCGTCCGATGGCGGTGATAAAGGGATAATGCCGCGAGCGCACCGCGGCAGGCAGGTGGGACTACCGCAGGCTCCATGCTCCGTCATGTAGCCTGGAACGAGCCTGCGGATTGCTGTAACAAATCTTCACAGGGAAAACTCTGAATTTACCGCATGTTACTCTGCAACTTTGCGGAAATCAACAGTGCCGCTATAATGAAAAGCGTGGAGAATTTTCGCGTATGCTAATGGCATGATGTAACTCTTTCGCCAGACGGAGGCGGCTGATGAGCGGAAAAACAAAAAGTAAATCGCCCGATATAATTTTCAGGGATGGCAAACCGTCCGCGGTAGTTATTGATATAGACGAATATCAAGAAATACTTGAGCGTCTTGAAGATTCGGAGGATTTAAAAACATTGCAGGAAATGAGAAAGAAACCGCTCAGGTTCAAAAAACTGGAAGATTTCCTGAAGGAGTATGAGTAGATTGTATGAGGTGTATCTCGAGCGTGCCGCCGAGCGCGATCTCAAGCATCTTTCTGAAGAGAATTTCCGCCGCATAATTTCATCCATCAAAACATTACGCGAGAATCCAAGACCACATGGATGCCGGAAAATAACCGGTTCGAAGAGCGACTGGCGCATCCGCATCGGCGAGTTCAGGGTGATATACGAAATTGACGACAAGGAAAAAGCCGTCAGGGTGATGCGCGTCAGGCACAGGCGGTCGGCGTACTGATAATCAAAGGAATTGTGTAAGGTGTCACCAGAATTCACAGGTGTCACCAGAATACGCCGTCCGGATAGTGCAACCGGGGGACCGGCAGCAGTGCGGTGACTGCCCGGATTTCAAAGCGCTTGCCTGGCTCCGTGTGATCCCGTTGGATTTAAAATCAGCCTGCCTGCGCCGCGAATGCCGCGGCAGGCAGGTGGGACTACCGCAGGTCCCATGCTCCGTCATGTAGCCCGGAACGAGCCTGCGGAATGCTGTAACGAATCGGCAGTTGGCGCGAGGACGAAATTGTTAAAGATTACGCCACATTTTTGCAGAAACCGGAATTGCGTATATAATGTGAATGCGAGGTGATTGACGGTGAAAATAAAAGAAAGAATCATGAGAGAAATCGAAATGATGCCTGAAGACAGACTTGGCATTGTTCTCAAGTTCATCATATCGCTCGAAAAAGGAAGCAAGAAAACCCAAACGGTTGAAGAAACACCATGGGGGACCCTTTCCCTCGAATCCGGAGCTTTTGATTTCTGGCTTGACCCGAACGAAGCCGAATATACTCTTGACGACCTGAAAGAAAGAAAACGAAAATAAGTCCCGGTACGGTTTCCCTCGTCAGATTTCCCCAATCAGACCTTAGGGAAGGAAAATATCGCCCGGTTGTTGTTATCTCCCCTTTGCCCGGTCCTTTTGGCGACTGGCTGATATGCGCCATAACTTCACAGCTTCAGCACGGGATCGAGGGTTGGTATGAAACGATTTCCCCGGCCGATTCGGATTTCATATCATCCGGACTGAAAGCGCAGTCTTTGATACGGATTGGAAAACTTGCAACCGTCGAGGCCATCGTTCTGGAAGGCATCCTCGGAAAGATCAGTGAAAACAGACTGAAAAACATCATTAAGAAAATTTCGGACTATCTGCAAAAACAGACAGAGTAACACAGCGCAACATTACAGCGAATAATAATGCCTGCCGACTCCGGAGTTCTTTACAGAAACCGAATTGTTCACGGAGCATGAATAATTCGACAAGTGGAAATGAAGAAAAAAAATAAAGGCGCTTCAGGAATTTGTGTGGGTAACCCCTTGATCAGACAGATGAAAAAGGAAGCAGATCATCAAGAAACAATTTGAAAGGCAAGGAGACAATGCGTTAAAAAACGCTTTATTTACAAAGGTTTTCCTCCCTATCCATTGTTCCATAATGCGACAAACTCGTTTCCCCTTCCGTTTTTACCCACAGTATTTCCTGAAGAACCATATATTTTAGAGAAAACTGAAGAGAAAACTGGGGACAGGCACCATTTAATGACGATATTTACCCTTTTCCCACATCGCCGTGTCATTTTCATATCTTTCGCGCGCTGGAAAGAAATCCCGGATTGAAGTAAAATAGAATCGTGAAGAAACTAAAACTCTATATAGATACATCGGTCTGGAACTTCCTTTTCGCGGACGACGCACCGGAGAAGCGACAAGATACACAAAGGTTCTTCGACGAAATCGAGAGCGGTGATTACGAGTTGTTCATTTCGGAGATGGTAATGATAGAAATACGGAAAGCGCCTGATGCAATAAAAAACAGGATTCTCACTAAAATGTCAGAGCTTGAACCCGAAGAACTTGAAGTAACTCCTGAGATCAGGAGACTGACTGCAAGATATATCGAGGCTGGCTTTTTGTCGGGTAAAGCGTACGAAGATTTGGTGCACGCGGCAGTCGCAACTGTCAACAACATGGATTTCCTCGTTAGTTGGAATCCGAAGCATATCGTAAAAGTTAAGACCATTGCCGGTATAAACGCGGTAAATGTACTCGAAGGGTACAGGGAACTGAAAATATGCGATGTTCTGGGGGTGTTTTCAGATGAATAACAAGGAACCTGAAGTGATGAGGATGCTTCGCAGGATCAGGGAAGAGATTCACGAGGAAACGAAAGACCTTTCCGATGAAGAATGGGTGAGGAAAATAAAGGAAGAAGCGGAAGCCTGCAAGAAGGAATTCGGGCTTAAGCTGCCCAAGCGTATGAAAATGAAAGTATGATACATGCGGCTGAATGTTTCGTACTGCTTTCGCAGTAATCACGATTATTCGACCACTCATTAAGAGTGAACTTTCGCACATTCTTCGTCACGATGTATTGTGGATTCAGCCGCCTTGGACTGCGGCGAGTCATCGCCGCCTTCACTCCCGCGCGGAGCGCGGGAAACAAGGCGGTGTTTGCACACCGCACTCCAAGGCGTTTCGCGCATATTGATTTTCGCATGATCGGATTTGCATC
>JBFMFE010000168.1:0-3824 GCA_040752295.1 bacterium | reverse complement strand
GGTATCAGCCGTTCGAGCAGCTCATTCATGTACTCCCGCGCGGAGCCGAACGACACCTTCACTCCCGACGCGTCCATCACGGCGAACATTTCCCCGATCACACCGTCCATTATCGCCCTCGTGTGCGCGCAGGCGGCGAGTTCGCCGTAGCTCATGCCGAGCACGGCGCTCAGGGGGTTCAGGGCGCAGTTGTACAGCGCCTTCTCCCACAGGAAGCGGTGGATATCGTCCGTCACCCGCGTGGTGATTCCGCATTCCGTCAGCGTCGCGGCGAGTTCATCGAGGACGCCCGGCGGCGCGCCGCGCCTGTTCCAGCCCACAACGACGCTGTCCGCCTCCACCGTCACCCTCACCCTGCCCGGCGCCGTCGTTTCGGCGCCGAAGATGACGCGCCCGCCCGCAGTCTTTTCCTCCGGAAAAAAACCGGCGGCTGTCTCCAGCCCGCCGATCCCGTTCTGCAATAATACAATCGCCTTTTCAGGGAAAATTTTTCCGCCGTATTCCTCGAGTATTTTCCTCGTCGCGTACGATTTAACCGTGACGAGGGCGAAGTCGCAGTCCCGCCCGCCGCCGATCCCTCCGGCGTCCGTCACAAGCGTGAATCCGCAGACGCGCCTGTCGCCCCACAGTCCCTCTATGCGCAGCCCGTCCCGCTCGATGGCGTCGAGGTGGGGTTTTCTGCCGATGAGGGTCACGTCGTGCCCCCCGCCGGCTAAAAAGGCGCCGAAGACGCTGCCGATGGCGCCCGCGCCGAGGACTATGAACCTTTTCTTTTCCGGCATGTCGTCAGGTCTGCGTTTTCAACGTGTTAACGCCCGCCGGTCGAATCCGTCTTTCGAGCCTATCTCCCGCCCTTCAGACCTTCGATCTGGAGGCGCGCGCTCGTGTAGCTGGGGTCTATCGCGAGCACTTTTCGATACGTGCGGAGGGCGTTGTCCACGTCGCCCCTGAACTGGTACGCCTGCCCGAGGTTATACAGCGCGTCAACGTCGTTCGGGTCCACCCTCAGGAGCCTGTCGAGGCTCTGTATGCACAGGACGATTTCCTTCTTGTAGTTCGCCGCGTCGCCGCTCCTGCGGTAAAGTTCCGCCCGCTCGAAGTGAATCTGCGCCAGGTCTTCGAGGGGCTTGGGGTTGTCGGGCGAGATACCGACGCATTTTTCGTAGTGATAGATGGCGGCGTCGAACTGGTTCGTGCTGAACGCCTTTTTCGCCTGAATGAAGTGATAGTGGTACAGCGACGTGTTGACGAGGTAATACAGACCGAAAAGGAGCGCCGTCGCAAGCCCGATTGCGATACCGTATTTAACCGTTTTGGAGGCGACCTGTTCCACTTCCACGACGGCTTTGCGCGATTTTTCTATCCTGAAAACGGGCGGGGCGAAGGGGTCCTCCGGAATCCCGGGTTCCGGCGGGAGTTCCTCGAGCTGTTCCTCGTATGACGGCGCGCGCGGCGCGAAATCCTCTTGGGCGGGGTAAGGGGACGGCAGCTCGTCGCGCGGAAATTCGATGGTCGCCCCGCCGTCTCCGCCGGGCGCGCGCGCCGGACCGGCGGGAGCGAACGCCCGCTCGGGCGCCTCCGCGGTCCAGCCCGAAGGCTCGGCGGGCATGAGGGGTTCGGGCGCGCCCGCCGGCGCCTCGTCCGCGGGCGCCGCCGCGAAACCGCCTCCAGCAAACGCCACCATTCCCTCGGCGGCTTCCACTGCCGGTCCGGCAGGCGGAAGTTCCAGCGCGGCGGGCGCGACCGGCGGCGCGGGCTTCGCCCCACGCACGTAAATCCGCCCCGTCTCCACTCTTTCAGGCGGAACCGATCCGCACACGGCGCCCAGCTCCGCCTCACCCCCGGGGTCGTCCCCCACGGTGAATCCCGCGCTCACTTCACCCGAGGCGCCCGTGACGCTGACGGTCTGTATCTCCAGTTGTCCCGCGCCTCTCACGATGACGATCTCGCAGACCTCGCCCGCGACGGGGTTGCCGTACCTGTCCGCGACACTTGCGCGCGCGGTTATGAAGTCGCCGGGCGAAGCCTCGACGGACGCCGGCGTGACGATCACCCTGTCCGGAGGCGCAGGTTTTACGTCAATCCCGATGCGCGCCGATGCGCCGCCGCATTCGATCCTCACCGCCGACTTTCCCGCCTTCCTCGAACACTGAAGCGTGATCATCGCGGTCCCCGCCATGTCCGTCTCGCCCGCGTACGCCGCCCCGCCCGTGTCGCCGGTCGGAAGCGTGAACGCGGAATCCATGCCGCCGGCGGAGTCCTCCTCGATGGAAAACGCCACGCGTCTGCCCGGGAGCCGCTCTCCGTCGGAGTTCTCGACGCGCGCCACAACGGGGATGACGTCGCCAGCTTCGCTCTCCACCTGCTGTTTCTCGACGACGACGCGCAGTCCCTCCCCCCTGCCCTTTTCCGCGCCGAGGACTTCCATACGCGGCTCCGCGGGCGGGGGCGGCGTTTCCTCTTCAGCGCCCTCGCCGCCGGTGAACATAGAGGCTTCATCGCGTACCTCCGCCCGCCCGGTCGGCGCGGCGGGTGGTTCCGGTTCCCAGCCCGCGTCACCGGCGGTTTCGATGCCCGCGGTCTCGATGGGCTCGCGGAGTGTTTGCGCGCGCGGCGCGCCCGCGTCATCGGCGAGCATCATCTCGAGTTCGTCGAACGTGGCGATCTTCCCGGCGGGGGCGCTTTTCCCGGCAGGGAGAGACGTCTCCGGCTGCGGCGGCTCCACAGGCGCAGCCGCCGGCGCCGCGCCGGTTCCGAACACGTCCGCCCCGGCGTCGAAATCGAGTCCCTCGAGCGCCGAAAAGGCATTGCCTACGGCATTGCCTACGGCATTGCCTGCAGCATTGCTTCCGGCATTGCCGCCGCCACCCGCGGGAATGCCCTCCAGCACTTCGCGCGGCATTTCCATGATCGGCGGTTCCTCATCGGCGAGCGGGATAAATTCCACGGCGGGCATAACCGGCGCAGGGGCGTCCGCCGCGGGCTGAATTTCCGGGGTTTCTTCATCTTTCTCCATCCGGCTCTCCTTTTCCGGGTCGCGGACCGCCGCCTTTTTTCCCTTTGTCTCCCACGGAGGCGCCGTATCGAAAGCGCCGGCTGTTCCCGCCGGCGCAGTGGTGAACCTCACCGACGAGCCTTCGTCCGCCCTGAAACCCGTTGAGGAGACTGCGAAGACCGCCTCCGCGCCGGGCGCGCCGGGCGCAAGGACGCGGAAAGCGCACGCTCCATCGCCGCCGGTGATCGTATCATCCGCCTCGGCGATTTTCCATTTCCCTCCGGAAGAACTTTTTATCATCAGCGACAGGTATTCACCGGTCACCGGGTTGCCGTGCTCGTCTTCGAGCCTGACGGCGAGGGTGAACTCACTGCCCGCCTCTGTCTTTCCGCCCGGGGGATGGAACAGCGCGCGGTGTGGCGCTCCGGCGCCCACTGTGAAACTGGTCCTGTATTCGAACCCGTCCTCGTCGCTCCAGACCCGAAGCCCGCACACGACGCCCGCGCGTTCGGGCATGTCAACGGGTTGACCGCACCTGCCGTCGCGGTCGGTCTCGACCGTGAAACGCTTCGGCGCGTCCCCGCCTTCGGGCACTGAGAATTCGAGTCCGAGCCGCCTGTCCGCCGCCGGGTTTCCGAACGAGTCCACCGGTTTGAGCGAGAAAAGGACCTTGCTTCCCGCGCCGTAGTTTCCGGGAACGGCGGTCACGTTTACTTTTGCGATTTTACCCGCGCGCGTCACGTCCCTGAAGCGCTGTCCGGGCAGGTCGAAGGCGCCCGCGTACACGATGTTTTCGCCCGCCCTCGACGCCCGCCTGAACGTCACGGCG
>JBFMFE010000167.1:0-17103 GCA_040752295.1 bacterium | reverse complement strand
GCATTTTATGCGCCCGATGGCGCGTATGTTCACCACGCGCCGCATCCGATGCGCATGCGATGCTTGCACATGGCTCAATGTGCTTGCGCGCGCGCATTTTCATCGAAAAATTATTGAATATCCGGCCTGTGCGCAATAAATTAGTTTTTAACATGATGGCGGCTGTATTCATATTGAGATAATATTTCTAGATTGCGCTGGAGTTCGCCGGCGCGGAATTCCACCAGGCAAAGGATTGTTCCCATAAATGAAAAAAGTGTTGCTTACCGGAAACGAAGCCGTGGCGCGGGGCGCCTGGGAGGCGGGCGTGGAATTCGCCGCCGCGTATCCCGGAACGCCCAGCACGGAGATTACCGAAACCATTGCGCAGTATCAGGAAGTCAAGGCCGAGTGGGCGCCCAATGAAAAGGTGGCGCTGGAGTCCGCCATCGGCGCGGCCCTGGGCGGCGTGCGCGCCCTGGCGTGCATGAAGCACGTGGGGCTGAATGTGGCCGCGGATCCGTTTTGCACCTTGAGCTACGTGGGCGTGAATGCGGGCATCGTGCTGCTGTGCGCCGACGACCCGTCCATGCACAGTTCCCAGAACGAGCAGGACAACCGCTTTTACGCACGCATGGCGAAAGTTCCGATGATCGAGCCTTCCGATTCGGGCGAGGCGTACGGCTTCGTGAAACTCGCCTTCAGGCTCAGCGAGCGTTTCCACACGCCGGTTCTCCTGCGGGTCACGACTCGCGTGTGCCACACGCGCGGGCTTGTGAAAACCGGGAAAAGGGTCGAAACGGGACGAAAAAAGTTCGATAAACGCCGGCACCTTCACGTGATGGCGCCGGACGTCGCGCGCGAGAGACACCGCCTGCTCGCGCGGCGCATGGAGAGGCTGATGGAGTACAGCGAGACGACTCCGCTGAACAGGATAGAGCGCGGCGCGTCGGCAATGGGCATCATCGCAAGCGGCGTGGCGTACCACTACGCCAGGGAGGTACTCCCCGGGGCTTCGTTCCTCAGGCTGGGTTTCACTCACCCCCTTCCGGAGAGGCTCGTCGGGAGGTTCGCGCGGAGCGTCGGTGAGGTGGTGATCGTCGAGGAACTGGAACCGTACCTCGAGGACGCCGTCCGCGCAATGGGCGTGAAAGCGCGTGGAAAATCCCTCCTGCCGAGGACGGGCGAACTGACGCCCGACGTAGTGAGGGAGGCGTTGTCGCGCGGACGCCGCAGACGCGCGCGCGGCGCGGCGGCGAAGCTCCCGGCGCGCCCGCCGAACATGTGCCCGGGGTGCCCGCACCGCGCGTTCTTCGCTGCCGCCAAACCGCTGAAACCCGTCGTTTTCGGCGACATAGGATGCTACACGCTCGCGTACCAGCCGCCGCTGAACATGCTCGACGTGAACATCTGCATGGGCGCGAGCATCGGCATGTCGTTCGGTTTCAGCAAAGCCGGAGGCGGAAACGCGGACTGCCTTGGCGTGATCGGCGATTCCACTTTACTCCATTCCGGACTCGCCGGCGTGATGGAAATGGCTTACAACCGCGGCGTCAACACGCTGGCGATACTGGACAACGGCACGACGGCGATGACGGGGGGGCAGGACCATCCCGGAACGGGACGGACGCTGAAGGGCGAGACCGCGCCGGCGGTGGACATCGAAGGCGTGTGCCGTGCGCTCGGGGTAAAGCGCGTTTTCACCGTGAATCCCTTCGACGTGATGGAGACCCGGCGCGTGCTGCGCCGGGAGCTGAAGGCGCGCGAGGCGTCGGTGATAGTGTCGCGCGCGCCGTGCCCGTTGATGACCGGCGAGCGGGCGGGCGCCATGAGCGTGGATGCCGGACTGTGCACCGACTGCGGCGCGTGCGTTCGGATAAACTGCCCGGCGATAGGGCGTTCCGGGGGAAAGGTTTCAATCAATGAAAGCCTCTGTATAGGATGCTCGGTCTGTTCGCAGGTGTGCGGCGCGGGCGCAATAAGCAGGACATCAGACCGGAAAAACAGCGGAAAAGTGTGAAAATCCTGCCCGGAAATCAGTGAAAGTCTGAACCGGAAAACAGTGAAAATCGTGCCTGAAAAGCGCTGAAAAAGGTGAAAATCCTGCCCGAAATGCGCGGAATCAAGATGAAAACAAAACAAGTTGAAAACGACGAAAAAAGCGCCGGCAGCGATGGAGAACAACGAAAAGAAATCGAAAATTGACACAATCATAGCCGGCGTCGGTGGGCTTGGGAACATTCTCGCCGCAAAGATCGTGTCACATGCGTTCGCCGCGGCAGGCTATGACGTGAAGCAGAGCGAAGTTCACGGCATGGCGCAGCGCGGGGGCGCGGTGTCGAGCCACGTGCGCGCCGGCGCACGTGTGCATTCGCCGCTCATCTCCCTCGGAGGCGCCGATTTCATACTCTCGCTCGAAAAGATGGAGGCGCTCCGGTATCTCGAGTATGCCTCGTCGCGGACGGTGGCGATCATCGGCGATCTGCGTATTGATCCGCCGTCGGTCGCGTCGGGAAGCGAGGAATATCCAGACGACGCGGCGGAACGCGCCGGCAGGGTCGCCGGCGAGGTGGTGGAGGTCGCGGCGTGCAGAATAGCCCGGGAGATTGGGAGCGAGCGGGTGTTCAATTCGGTGCTTTTGGGGGCGCTTGCGGCGCGCGTGCCCGTCCCGTTGAGCGCGTGGGAGGGAACGTACGCGGGACTGATGAGCGGCGCCGCGCTCGAGACGAACCTGGCGGCGTTCAGGGCGGGCTTCGACAATCAGCGTTTCCGCGCAACAGGCTGCCGGTGAAAAAGCGCGTCTTTCACGCTCCTGCGCGGCTGAATCGCGCTTCGTGTGCTGTATAATCCGGTAAGAAGTAAACCTGCGGCGGAACAACACGCAGGCTTCCGGCGGCGATTCGGGAGGGCTTGAGAAGGACATGAGATTCGTTTCGAGACGTTCCTCTCTGGCTGGAGAGGCGGTGATGCCGGCATCGAAGTCCCACACCATCCGCGCTGTTGTGATCGCCGCTCTCGCCGACGGCGGGTCGGTGATTTCAAACCCGCTCGATTCGCTCGACACGAAGGCGGCGGTGGAAGCCTACAGGGCGTTCGGCGCGGAGATCGAAACGGGGGGCGACTGGCGCGTGAGGGGCGTCGCGGGCAGACCGCGACCTCCCGAAGGGGCGGTAGACGTCGCGAACTCGGGGACAACGCTCTATTTCGCCGCGGGAACAGCCGCCCTCGCGGAAGGGGAGACGAGGATCACGGGCGACAGCTCGATTCAGCGCCGCCCGGCGGGACACCTCCTCGACGCGTTGCGCGCGCTGGGCGCCGCCGCGCGCTCTGACCGGGGCGACGACGCGCCGCCGATCACCATCCGCGGCAGAATGAGAGGCGGAAAGACCGTCCTGCGCGCCCCCACTTCACAGTATCTCTCGAGCCTTCTGCTCAACTGTCCGCTTGCCGACGCCGACACTGGAATCGAGGTTCTGGAGCTGAACGAGCACCCATACGTTGAGATGACGCTCGATTGGCTGCGGCGGCAGTACGTAACGGTCGAGCACGACGACGGGATGAAGAGTTTCAGGGTTCCCGGGCGGCGGCGGTACCGCGGCTTCGAGGCGCGCGTGCCGGGCGACTTCTCAACCGCCGCGTTCTTCCTCGTCGCCGCGGCGGTGACAGGCTCGGAAATCCGGCTCGCCGGTCTCGATATGAACGATGCGCAGGGCGACAGGGCGGTCGTGAACATGCTCGAAAAGATGGGAGTGGAGGCGCGGTGGGACGGCGGCGCGCTCGTCGTGAGGGGAGGGCGGGTTCTCCGCGCCGCGGACCACGACCTGAACGCAACCCCCGACGCGCTTCCCGCCATGGCGGTCGCCGCCGCCTGCGCGCGGGGCACGTCGCGGCTCTTCAACGTCCCGCAGGCGCGTCTCAAGGAGACCGATCGCATCGCCGTCATGAAGACCGAACTCGAAAAGATGGGCGCTGGAACAAAGGAAACCCCCGACGGGTTGATCGTAGAGGGCGCCGGACTGAGAGGCGCGAGGCTCAACGGACGCGCCGACCACAGAGTCGTCATGGCGCTCGCCGTCGCGGGTCTCGCAGCCGATGGAACCACGGAGGTTGACACCGCCGAATCCGCCGCGGTGACATTTCCCGGCTTTCTCAACGCCATGCGGAAGCTCGGCGCTGACATCGAGGCGGTGGAGGATTGAGTATGCCGACCGACTGCCGTCTCGCCGGGCTTGCCCTGGGTCCGACAGGTCCGATAAGTTGATGGTTTTTCACCGGAGGCAGGACAAGAGAAAGAAGGAGATGAAATGACGTGAGCGTAAGTGAAGAGGGAAGGGAACGGGAAAGGGCACGGGCACGGGCACGGGCACGGGATGATGGAAACATACCGGTACTGAAGGTTGAGGGAAAGACGCTGCCCGAGGCGTGGGAGAAGGCGGTGGTTGAGACCTGGAAGTCGGGGCTTGCTGTCCGGACGGAATACGACCGTGAGGGGGATCCGCCGAGCAGGGATTGCACGATGGTGATGGTGGCGGAGGAGCCGCTGAGCGAGCCTCGCATACACCGCGCAATGCCATGTTCGCTCGAAGACCTCGAAATCTACCGGTGCGAGGTGCTCGACGGCGTACACGACCACTGGATCGCCCCCGAGGAGGGGAAATGGACGTACACCTACCACCAGCGTCTTTTCGCTTTTGAAATCGAAGGAAAGAGTGTTGACCAGATGGAGGCGGTTGTAAGGAAGCTCGCGGGGAAGCCCTGGACGCGGCGGGCGCAGGCGATCACGTGGAATCCGCTGACGGACCCGCCCACGGACGACCCGCCCTGCCTCCAGCGTGTCTGGTGCCGGCTCGTTGACGCCGGCGGCACGCTCACGCTGAACATGAACACGCACTGGCGCTCGCGTGACGCCTACAAAGCCGCGTTCATGAACGTATTCGCCATGACGGAGTTGCAGAGATGGATAGCGGAGAAGGTTTCCGAGGCGACGGGGCGCGAGGTCATCGCCGGGCGCTACACCGACGTGTCGGACAGCTTTCACATATACGGGTCGTATTTCGGCGAGTTCGAGGGATTTCTCACGCTCGTCGGGAAACGCGCCTTTGAGGAGCGCACGTGGGACACGGCGTTCGCCGAACCGTTTTTTGAGAAGGCGCGCGAGAAACTGAAAGCCGAGCGGGAAGGGGAGCGTTGATAAAAACGAATATCGAATGTCGGATAGCGAATAATGATTCCGGCGCAAAAAACCCTTTTCGGCGCGGTACGCCTGCCTGCTGCGCCGTTTTGTTCCGCGGCCTGTCTGCCGTGCCAACCTGTCTGCCAGCCAGGCAGGCGGCACAGGCAGGCGCAGGCAGGGAGACCGCGCCCTACATCTCTCGATAATAAAAATATAAGATTTTATGAGGTTATTTGTAGGGCGGCCTGCCTGTGCCGTATCCGTCACCTGTCTGCGTGCATCGTACAGGCAGGCGGCAGACAGGCATCTCCGTATGCCGCCGCCGAATTTGATATTTTTGACTTTTTGCGCCAAAATCAACATTCTCTTTTTGCGGAATTACCCCCGAACATTGGGACGTTGCCAATTTCTTGTACTCGAACCGCCCTGCCCGGCGGGCAGACGGGGCGACTTCCCGGCATCCGTGTACTGCCGCTGATCCGCTTGAGTTTCACCGTTAAATTCATTCAAAATGCCTCTCAAGACGTGCGGAAAACAGGATTCCGGGGTAAATCCGTTTCAAACGCATAGAAGAGAAGTGAGCGATGAGGTCGCCTGATGCCTAAAGGCGGCAGGGGCGGAGTTAAATGAAAATTCACCACGAAGAGCTTTCGGACGTTGCGCGTTACGTCGAAAAATACAAAGACGTCAGGCTTGAGGATAAAGAGCCGCAGTTCGAAGCCATGTTCAGGCGCATCGGGCGATTTAAGGCGCTCGACCGCGACACGAGGATGCTCGAAATCGGAACCGGAACGGGATGGATTCCAATACTGTGCGCCGTTAAAGGCTTGCATTGCAGGTGGCTGGAAATCAGTCCGCGCCTTGTCGAATTCGCGCGCGACCTCGGCCGCAGATACGGCGTCGAACCGTAGATCGAACCTGGAAACATAGAGGACGCGGACGTCGGGTCGGGGGAATACGACGTGATCATCGCCTCCTCCACCTTCGAGCACGTTGAACGCTGGGAGGAAGGAATCGGGAAGGTATTCAACGCGCTGAAACCCGGCGGTCTGTTCTACTTTCTCTCCACGAACAAGTTTTCAATCGTGTCCGGCGAATACAGAGTGCCGTTCTATGGGTGGCTGCCGGACGGATGGCGGTCCCGTTTCCGCGCCGCCCGCCAGGGCGAGGACATAATGAAACGGGGACTTGATTACAACCAGTTCACTTATTTTCGCTTGAGAGGTTTTTTCAAAAAGCTGGGGTTCTCGAGGGTACTGGACAGGATTGATTTGACAGACACCGACGCCGTAAGCAGTTTCGCGGTGAGGAACATCGTGAGGGTCGTCAGAAGATTCGGGCTTCTTAAAGAAGCAGCGCTTCTTTTCACGCGTTGTACGTTTTTTATATGCATAAAGTGACGAGCTGCGCCGCGGTATGCCGCGTGGGGGGACGGAGGGCGTAAGGCGCGAGGCGCTGCAAAGGGTTTTCCGCCGTTGTTTCAGGGTTGTTGAAAAGCTTCGCCTAATGCTTCCGCCGCGGCTCGATCCGGCAGGACGATGTAGACCGGGGAATCGGTTATCGTCATTTCATTCGCCGGAACGGGTGTTTCAGCGCCCATCATGACGATTACTCTCGCGTTTTTCAGCGCTTCGGGCGCCGGTTTTACGATGCATTCAGTTCCCGGGTCCGCCCAGGCGGCGTAAACGAAGCGGTCTTCGCCCTCGAAAAGCGCCGCGTGGCAGTCGGCGCCGAACGCGGTGTGGCTGCGCAGCGCGGCGCCGCGAAGCGTGTTTGTGAGGACCGAGTACGCCACGTATGAGGGTTTAGGGGTTCCGTCGTGAAAAAGGATACCCATGTTGTGTTCGAAGTTGGAAGGGTCCGTACCGGCGTCCCGGAAAGAGAACCAGAAGTATTTTTCCACGCCTTCCGCGAGGGCGAGCAGGTGGGCGCGGACGAGGAACCTTGCGTTGTCCTCGAGGCTGATCCCCTGCCAGCCCTCGGAGATGCCCCTGTTTGTGGGCCAGCCGCTTTCGGTGATCCACAATCCTTTTCCGCCGCCGAACCTGGTTATGACCTCTTGAGCCTTGCGTATGACGTCGCGGAACCAGCCCCATTCGGGAGCAAGACCTGCTTGATAAACGTGTATGGATGCCTTGTCCATGTACTGGAACCCGCCGAGTTCGAAGATGTTCGCGGCGTGCCAGTGATCGGTTCCGCCGAGACCGACGATCACGCAATCGGGGTCCGCCTCCTTCGCCCGCGCGTGCGCGACCCGCAGAAGGTCCGCGTAGTCTTCATAGGTTCCGCCGGCGAAAAACAGCGAGTGGGGCCAGGGTTCATTCCAGATTTCCCAGTGTTTGACGCGGTCCTTAAAGTGGGAGACCGTCTCGAAGACGTAGTTTCCCCATGCCTCCACGTCGTTCGGGGGGAAGTCGCCCCATCCGGCGTGCACGCCCCGCGTTATCGGCGCGTAGTTCTCGGGCACGCGGCGCGCCCGGTCCGGCGGCGACATCAGGACGGCGAGTATGCCGATTCCCCTCTCGACGTAGGCGTCCACAGCACGGTCGTAACCCTCGAAATCGAAGCTGCCTTTCTCCGCCTCCACCGCCCGCCAGGGGATGTTCACGCGCACCCATCTGATACCCGCGCGCCGGATCAGTTCGGGGTCGCCGAAATTTATCCCGAACGGCGAATCGAGGGAATAGTCGCGGGGCTGTTCGATCACGCCGAGGGAAGTCCGGGCTTCGTATCTCCGTTTTTCGGTGCGCAGCGCGGCGCGGAGCCGGTAGAATCCGGGCTTCAGAGGCGCCGTTTCGCCGCGCCGGATTTCTCCGCCGCGCACTTCGGTCTCCGCGGAGGTTTCCCAGACGGTGTTCCCGTAGAAATCCACGGCGTGCATTGTCAGGGTTCCGGTCGCGCCGGCGGACGGCTGCGCCGTTTCGATGCGTGCGGTCAGAACCACCGCGTCTCCCGGCGCGCAGATATTGTTCGGCTTGTCGGTCAGCAGTTGGAATGACGTTTCATCCTTCGCCGCGGCGGCGCAGGCGAGGGTGAGGATCAGCAGCGCTCCGGCTGTGCAGGAAGGTCGTCTCCTCATGGAGGTGAATCGCGCGCCGGGCGCCGCCGCGCCGCGGATCACGGAATGCCCCCTGTAAGCGTTAAATTTAAGAGTCATGCCGATATATTGCAAAAACGAATGTAGAATAACGAATTTCGAATTATGAAGTCCTCCTTCGTCTCCGTTCTCCTTCGACATTCTTCGGTTCCTTGTTCGATATTTGGTGTTCTGTTAAGTTAACGCTCATGGGAATGCCCCCCTGTTTCAGGTGAAGAAAAAATTCCCTGTTCCCTTTCGGTCCCATGAGGGGCGACTCGGTTTCGCCCGCCGTCACAAGCCCCAGCCCGGCGCAGAATTCCTTGAGGGACTTCAGCACTTCCCCGTGGACCGCGGGGTCGCGGACGACGCCCTTGACGACGTTTTTTCTTCCCGCCTCGAACTGCGGCTTGACGAGGGCGACGATCGCGCCGCCCGGCTCGAGCAGCCCTTTCACGACCGGAATCACGAGCCGCAGCGAGATGAACGAAACGTCCACCGTCGCGAGGTCGAACCCGTGAGGAAAATCGTCCGCCGCGACGCGCCTCACGTTCGTGCGCTCGATCACGGTGACGCGCGGGTCGGAGCGCAGCCGCGGATGAATCTGACCCCTTCCCACGTCGAGCGCGCAGACGGAGACCGCGCCGCGCTTCAGCAGGCAGTCGGTGAACCCGCCCGCCGCCGCGCCGACGTCAAGGCACCGCTTCCCCGCCGCGTCCACACCGAACGCGTCCAGCGCGTGGTCGAGTTTGTCGCCCCCGCGGGAGACGAAACGCTGCCCCCCGCGGACACTTATCTCCGCTGACTCCTCTACGCGCGCGCCGGGCTTGTCGTGCCTTCTCCCGCCGACCTCCACCTTCCCGGCGAGTATGAACGGTTTCGCTTTTTCCCTCGACTCGAACAAACCGCGCTCGACGAGGAGCGAGTCCAGCCGGCGCTTACCGGTTTTTTTCTTCATTCGCACGTGCGATAATGGGGGCAGTCACCAATACTGCTCACTTAAGGTCATAATGGGAACAGTCGCCACTTTCCGGTTTTTTTTCACGGCTTCGCCGGAGCGGTTTGCCCGCCGGCGCCGGCGGGGTTGTGGGGACTGTTGTAAAAATCCGCCACAGCCTGACGGAAATCGGCGAAGGCGTGTGGGGTCCTGTTTGCAGGCAGTTCGTAGCCGAGGACGCCGTCCGTGGGCGGCTCGAGGTAGTCGTATGCGGGCACGCGGCGGTAGGGTTCGCCCGTCCTTTTGAGCTGTTTCCTGTTCACGAGGCTCGCCAGGATGCCCGTTATCGCTTTCTGGCTCGGATAGAAGTCGAGCATCTTTATTTTCACGTCCACGAGTTCGTCGGTCAGCGGCGTGTAGAGCGTTTCAACGCCTTCCCGCGGTATGAACTTCGCCACCTGGTACGTTCCCCTGTACGAGTTGTAGAGCGGGAACTCGTAGTGGGGCGGGTTGTCCGGCAGCGCGCGCGAGACCATGGCGGCGACGAAGTGCGCGGCGTCGTGGTCAATGTTGCCGCCCTCGTAGGCGTTCGAGAAGACCTCGTCCGGCTGCGCCTTAAGCGCGATTTCGAGCGTCTTCAGGTACGCCTCAACGAGCGTCGCGTGGGAGTTCTGGTCCTCGAACCCGAGGAAATGGAGCGCGGAGTCCGGAACGCCGACGAACGCCATCGCCGCCCGCGCCTCCTTCTCCCTCACCTCAGGGTCGCCCGACTTGTCGCCGCGCGTGGTCCACACCGCCTCCACCCGCCTGCCCGCCGCGACGTCGCTGCGCATACGCGCCGCGATGCAGACCTCGTCGTCCTGGTGGGCAAACACGTAAAGAACGGTCTCTTCTTTCGTTTCCTTCTCCGCGGCGCCCCCGCCTGCTCCGGCGCGGGCGGTGTGGACCGGAAGAAGGGGCGGGAGCATCAGCGCGGCGATTATCGCCGCCGCCGGCGCGTGAAATGAAGGGTTTTTTCCGCAGCGCCTCTTCATTCGGGAACCCCGCGGGGAGGGTCTTTTTCCGGACGGTCGAGCCTCGGCGATCCTTACCTCCGAATGTCTCCACCGGGGTTCTTAACCGCCCCGCCGTCCTAAAATATATTACATCCGGCGCGGAATATTTCAACCGACCGGATTATTCATCCGGGGAAATCGCACCGGGTGTGAATCCCACTAATCCGCGGAATCAAGCTTTCTTTGTAATCAGGCTCACACCAGTCCCGGCTCCATGCCAGGGCATGGAGTCAGCGGTGCCGATCCAGATTGCTTGAGCCGGGAATTAACACTACAGCGCAAGTTTTGCAAAAATGGAGTTTTTTTCTGACAGGCAAGATGCCTGTCCCACCGAAAAATTATTTCGCCGCGTTTTATTTCCAACTGATTTCTCCTTTTGCTAATTTTTCCTCATAGGAAATCAGGTCTCCGCTGTAATTTCCTATATCTGATAATTCCGGCTCCGAAAAAGGCTTTACAAATGTCACCATAACCTCCATGGGGAAGTCCGGAAGTGATTCGTCTTCTAAGTGTATCACTTCATAAATTCGCTAACGTATTTTCAGAGGCGAAGCCTCCCTGGACTGCGGCGAGCCATCGCCGCCTTCATCTCCGATAGTCAAGGCGGTGTTCACACACCGCACTCCAAGGCGCTTCGCGCAGAATACGTTAGAGTATTTACGAAATAGTGCACTAAGGAGAGCTTCCCGTCGGGGGTTAAAATGCCGTTTACGGTCTTATACATCTATATCATCTCCATCTTTTGAGAGTTGTCCGCCCACGCATTGTTCAAGAATCCCAAAGCGATATTTAATGGGCGGCTCCGTCTTTCGTACTGTAGCATTTTAACTCGTGAAGCGTTTTCTTTCCAGAGAACCTCTTCCCTCTCCATCGTTTCCGCAAGCGCGGCAATAAACGGCGGAACACGGGAAAAAAATGGTGGCTTGGATACGCATTGATATTTTACAATCCGCGATTTCTTTCCAGTGCTCCCGACGTGTTGTGCCTGACCTGATTATTCACTCCGGGTTGATTTTACCGGGCGGTGTGGTGTTAAATTGCATCAATTCCGGGCTAAAATAAGCGGAGCATGGCGGAAGGCGGGGGAGGACAATGGAATTTCTCGACATGTTTCTGAGGGCTTTCATACCGATGTTCGTGGCGGTTGACGCGGTCGGGGTCGCGCCGTTTTTCATCGCGCTCACGGCGGGTATGACGCCGCGGGCGCGCAGGAAAATCGTGGCGCAGAGCATCGTGACGGCGCTCATCGTCACGTTCGCGTTCGCCGCGGCGGGCGGGGCGGTCTTCGACTTTCTCGGCGTCGAGCTTTACGATTTCATGATCGCGGGCGGGGCGGTCATTCTCATACTCGCGTCACTCGACATAGTGTCGCGCGAAAAGCCGAGAGCCGCCGCCGACCCTGCCGCGGGCATCGTCCCCCTCGGCACCCCTCTGCTCGCGGGTCCCGCCGTTCTCGCCACGGCGCTGATAACGATAAAGCCGTACGGCGCGGCGGCAGCGGCTTCGATCGCGCTGAACTTTATCATCGCCGGGCTTGTGTTTCTGTTCTCGGACGGCGTGGTGCGGCTGATAGGCGCCGGCGGGGCGAGGGCGCTGTCCAAGATCATGGCGATCATCCTCTGCGCGTACGGGGTGATGCTTGTGCGCAAGGGGATACTCCTCGTCGTGAACGCGGTCTGATGAAGTCCGGATTGTTCAGATAATTCTGGTCGTGAACGCGGGCTGATCGAAACGTCCGGGACGGCGGGCGCGGAAGGCAGCCGAGGTAGCGCGTCCGTCGGATGCCCGCCGGGCGCACCGGCTGCCCGTGCCCGATGATCAACGTCCCCTCGCGCCGCACCTGAATCAACCGGGCGGCATGGCGCGGGTCACACCCTTATCACGCTGTTGAGAGTGCCGTGCTCGTTGAACACGGTTTCGGCGCATTCGGGGTCGGTTATCCATTCGCCGTCCACCACGAACTTGTATTCGTAGGTTCCCGGCGCGAGGCGTTTTGTCCTGGTCCATACGCCCTTCGCGTCCTTTGTCATACGGTCGGCGTCGGTTGACCAGTTGTTGAAGGCGCCGGCGAGAAATATCTTTTTGGCGCCGCGCGGCGCGCCGGCCAGCCTGAACGTTACGGTTTTGACCTTTTCCGTCTTTTTCCCCATTTTCCTCACCGTCCCGTTGTTGTTTTTACGACCGCGTCAATTCTACACCATGGCGCGGCGGACGGCAATCTTGAAAATATTGAACCGGGCGAAAAAACCGCATCGTGCGCGAACGTTATGCCTTTCGCAAAAAATGGGGATAACAAAGCCCTTTTTTCCGCAACTCCCCCACGCGGTTCCGACCGGCGCCGAGCCGCCGGTTGACACGCGAGCCGACGGTTCATACAATTACGTAACCGTTGCATGGAAACGGAGGAGGATGAATGGAAAACCAGGACGAGTTGACGATACTCACGCCCGAGGGTCATGAAAAGCTGCTCAGGGAGATTGAACACCTGAAGCGCGACCACCGCGCCGAGATACGCGAGCGCATGGCGAACATACAAAAGAGGGGCGAGGTCACAGAGGACCCCGAGTACGAGGAGATAAAGAAGGACCAGGCGATGCTCGAAAGCAGGATCGCCGCATTCGAGAGCATAATCCAGAAGTGCCGCGTGCTGTCCCCGTCCGAGATCAGCACGGACAGGGTGGGCATCGGCTCGAAGGTGCGCGTGAGAAACCTCAAGGCGAAGACGGAAGAAGAGTACACGATTCTCTCCACGATGGAGTCCGACCCCGCCAGCAACAAGATATCGGACGTCTCCCCGGTGGGCAGGGCGCTGATGAGACTGAAAAAGGGAGATTACGTGGACGTCGTAACACCGGCGGGGAAGGCGAAATACCTCATCCTCTCGATAAAAAAAGGATGACCCGGGCGGCGGTCCGTTCTTCGCGCCGCGTCCGCGCCGCGTGAACGCGGAACGAAGCCCGCTATCTCCGGGCGCAGGTCTCACCGAATGGAACCCGGCGACGTGTCCCGCAGGCTCGAAACGGCGAGGCTCCTGAGGGAGAGGGGCATTCAGCCCTATCGGAAAAGGTTCCCCCGGACCCACTCCGCCGCCGAGGTCGTTCAACGGTGGGACACACTCGCAGAGGTCGCCGTCGCGGGTCGCGTGAAGGCGCTGCGCGGTCACGGAAAGGCGGTCTTCGCCGACCTTGTTGACGACTCGGGAAAGATTCAGATTTATCTTAAAGCCGATCACCTCGGCGGGGAAAAGTTCGATCTCCTCTCACTCGTGGACGTCGGGGACATAGTGGGCGTTCGGGGAAGCGTCTTCAAAACGAGGCGCGGCGAAATATCGGTGCTCGTGGACGACTTCGAAATCCTCACCAAGGCGCTCCGCGACCCGCCGGAAAAATTCCACGGACTCCGCGACGTGGAACTGCGCTACCGAAGACGGTACCTGGACCTCGCCGCCAACCCCGGTGTGAAGGCGAACTTCGCCCTCCGCTCGCGCATCATCCGCTGTATCAGGAATCTGCTCGAATCGCGGGGCTTCATGGAAGTCGAAACCCCGATGATGCAGCCGGTGCCCGGCGGAGCGCTCGCGCGCCCGTTCGTCACGCACCACAACGCGCTCGACGTCGAGCTTTTTCTGCGCGTGGCGCCCGAGCTTTACCTGAAGCGCCTCGCCGTCGGCGGATTCGAGAAGATTTTCGAGATCAACCGCAATTTCAGAAACGAGGGCGTTTCAACGAAGCACAATCCCGAGTTCACGATGCTCGAACTGTACCAGGCTTACGCCGACTACAACGACATGATGGAACTGACCGAGGAGCTTGTTTTCTCCGTCGTGAATGAAGTGTGCGGGGGGACGACGGTCGAATACCAGGGTTCGAAGCTCGATTTCGCGCGCCCGTGGAAGCGCATCACGTGGCTGGGCGCGGTGAAGGAGTACGCCGGACTCGAACCGGAGCTTGACGCCGGCGCGGAGGAACTGGGGGCGCTCGCGCGCGGCGCGGGCGTACAGTGCGACCCGGGCGAAAAACGCGGAAAAATACTCGACCGCCTGTTCTCCACGCTCGTCGAGCCGCACCTCGTCCAGCCCGTCTTCATTCTCGATTACCCCGTCGAAATCTCGCCCCTCGCCCGCAGGCGCGACGACCAACCACTCCTCACCGAACGGTTCGAACTGTACGTCCACGGTTTCGAAGTCGCGAACGCCTTTTCCGAGCTTACCGACCCCGTGGAACAGAAACTGCGCTTCGAGCACCAGGAAGAACTCCGCCGCGGCGGCGACGCCGAAGCCCACGCCTTCGACCGCGATTTCCTCACAGCGCTCGAATACGGGCTGCCACCCACGGGCGGACTCGGCATCGGCATGGACAGGCTCGTGATGCTGCTCACCGATTCCCCCTCGATACGCGACGTCATATTCTTCCCCCTCCTGCGCCCCGAACAGCCGCGGGACTGATACCACCCGGACCGTTCGCTGCACCATCCATGATTGACTATGGTTTATTCTTTTCCGCCGCCGCGAAGTATTTTCGAAAACGCTTCGCTTAACTCTGAAATATCGAAGGGCTTCTGTATGAAAGAGAGCGCCCCGTCGTTCAGCAGATGCGTTGCGGCGCCCTCGATGCTGTAGCCGGAACACAGGACGACGTTCACCGAGGGATTTATTTCCCTGAGAGAATGAAAGACGTCCGAGCCGCTCATTTCCGGCATCATCATATCAAGCACGACGATGTCTATTTCATCCATGTGCTTCCCGTATTTCTCCACGGCTTCTCTTCCGGATTGAGAGACGGTCACGTCGAAGCCTTCCATTTCGAGGGCTTCCTGAGCCATCTGTAGAAAATCGCGATCGTCGTCAATCACGAGTATCCTTCCGCCGGCTTTCTTCGAGGGTTTTTCTTCGGGCGCCGTTTCGGAAGACGGCGCGTCCGGTTCGGCGGCGGGCATGAGTATTTTAAACGTCGTTCCGTTTTTTCCCGTTCTTTCCAGTCTGATGAATCCATCGTGTGCCCTGACTATTCCGTGGCTGATGGACAGTCCCAGACCCGAGCCTTTGTTTCTTTCTTTGGTCGTGAAAAACGGGTCGAATATTTTTTCCCTGATGTCTTTATCTATGCCCTTGCCGGTGTCGCTGACGGTGACGGCGCAAAACCTGCCCGGACCGGCGCCGCCCGCCCCGGTTTGTTTTCCTCCGCGTTCAATGTTCTGCGACTGTATTTTGAGCAGACCGCCGTCCGGCATCGCGTCGCAGGCGTTTATGCAGACGTTCAGCAGCGCCTGAATCATCTGGTTTGCGTCAACGGCGACGTGCCACGTGTCGGCGCTCAATTCCGTTTCGATTCTGATGTTTTTTGAAATGGTGCCTTTGAGTATTTCCACCACCTCGGCGATGATGACGTTCAACGACGTGGTTTTTATGCGCAGTTTTTCCTTTCTTGCGAACGTCAGGAGTTTGGAGGTAAGGGCTTTGGCTCTTCTGCACGATTTCAGTATCTGCTCCGCTTTTGAGTGACCTGCCGTTGCCGGCCCCGTGATTCTCAAAAGCATTTCCGCCGTGCCGCTTATGGTGGCGATTATGTTGTTGAACTCGTGCGCCATTCCGCCGGCAAGATTTCCGATAGCTTCCATTTTCTGCGCGTGCAGCAGCTGCTCGGTCGTCTTTTCCAGTTCCGCCTTCGCCTCCTCCAGGTTCTTCTGCATGAGTTTGCGTTCGCTGACGTCCCGGACGATGCTCAATATCGCCTGCTTTCTATTGTAAATAATGGGGCGGCTGCTTATTTCAGCGTGTATTATTTTTCCGTCCTTTGTGCGGTGAACGGTCTCGAATATGGCTTTTCCGTTTTCTAAAATCATCCGTGTTCTCGCCGGCACCATTGCCGCGTGCTCCGGCACGTCCAGGTCCATGGGGGTCATTTGCAGAAGCTCGTCGCGGCTGTATCCGTACCGCTCGCAGGCGACCTGGTTGAACTCAAGAAATCTCCCCTCCGGAAGGCGCACGAACACGGCGTCGTTCATGCTGTTTAAGATGTTTCTGTGCCGTTCTTCGTTCAGCCTCAATTCGGCTGCCTGCGCCTTAAGCTCTTCGTATGTCGGCTTTCCGTCCTTCATGACTGCCCCGTCGTAAAAGCGTCTTCGCTGCGCCGGGATACGTGAAGTATAGATGGAAATTCAATCATTTCATCACTTGAATTCGCCGTAAATTTTATACACTAAA
Source organism: bacterium (assembly GCA_040752295.1). Taxonomy (GTDB): domain Bacteria; phylum UBP15; class UBA6099; order UBA6099; family JBFMBQ01; genus JBFMFE01. The sequence continues at coordinate 681 of JBFMFE010000167.1, read as the reverse complement.
ATCTTTTCCCCTACTGTAATTCATATACTACCTGCTCGTGCCCGTGCCCCTGCCCGTGCCCCTGCCCGTGCCCGTGCCCCTGCCCGTGCCCCTGCCCGAATCATTGCAGCCTTGAATCATTCGGACCAGCATAGATACGATACGAAGCAACAGCTCACAAGCGACAGAGGCATCATTTTCGTCCACCAACAGCAATCGCCGAGATACATCCACAATTGCTGAACATTCAGTGGCTGAACGTTTCGCAATACGATAAAATCTTGCTTTCTCTTTCTTTGAGAACTCGCCTGCCCCCTCAGCTATATTCAAGGGAATTGAAGTTGCGGCTCGCTGGAGTTGATCCGCCAGATAGCATCTACCTCGCGGCAGGCGCTCTACTATGTTATCGGCAACCGCCACAAAATCAATAGCCGCCCGATATACTTCGAGCTTATCATGGCCAAAATGGGTCATTGATTATTTCTACGGGCACGGGCACGCACACGGGCACGAGTTTACTGAAAGTGAATTGTTCATGGCAAATTATAAATTTAACAATTTAAAACATAAGTTACAAATTGTGAACTTTCGCAGAAATTCTACAGTCATCAAGCGGCATGAGCAAGGGCGTAGATCAGGGTGTTGAGGATTTTTGTATTGAGCGAAGCATTTTCGGAGTTTGAAAAAACCCTTTTACGCCAT
>JBFMFE010000166.1:0-21808 GCA_040752295.1 bacterium | reverse complement strand
TTGAGACACTCTGTCCAGTGGCGCGCGAGCAGTTCGGGGGTCATTCCGTAAGCGGCGGCGCAAGGGGCGTCGGCATAGATGAGCGGGACGTCTCCGAGGTAAACGCAGGGGTCGAGGTTGGCGCTTTTGATGACCTTGAGGTCGTCCGGTCCGAAGTCGGTGGAGTAGCGCGAGTAATGGATTTTAAGTGTCGCGTCCCTGATTTTGGCGGTGAGTTTGTCGTCGCTCGTGTCATAGACGGGGAAGAGGATTCTGCCGCTGTAGCTGACGAAGCCTTGCTTGTGTTTTCTGGAGCATCCGGGCGGGGAGAGAGTTATGCAGCCGGCGAGCGCCGCGAGCGTCAGAAGCGCCGGGAGGGCGGCTGCTTTCGCGGGGATTTTCACGCATCAATTTTACCACGGTTCGCGGCGGAACCGGTCTTGCGCTGAAAAAAGGACGCGGTGCGCTGCGGCGGTGCGACCGCCGGGGGGTCAGAAGCGGATTCTGGAGGAGTATTTATTGATGAGGTCGTAGTTGTGAAAGTCGCTGCCGTCGAGGTTGCCGCTGATGAAGACGGGGGGTTCGAGGTTCCGCGCGATGAGGTTTTCTGCGACCTGCGCGGCGATGCAGTTGACGATGAAGGAGGAGGCGATGGTGGAGGTGGGACCGACGGTCAAGCCCCTGCCGCCGACGGGAGTGGAGGCGTCGCCGACGGCGCCGCAGTTGTCAATGACGACGTCGCAGATTTCGAAGAGGCGTTTGCCGGAGGGGTGGCGCGCGAGGACGGACTTCGAGTGCGAGACGGAGGTGACGGCGATGGGCTTCAGCCCGTGTTTTTTCGCTTCGAGCGCCATTTCGATGGGGACGGCGTTTCTTCCGGAGTTCGACACGATTATGAGCGAGTCGTGGGGCTGCGTCCGGGCGGAGGCGAGGAGGACGGCGGCGTAGCCCGAGAGCCGTTCCATGGCGGTGCTCTTGACGGCGCCTTCGTGCAGCATGAGGTTGGGTTCGAGGATGGGATTCACGGGCACAAGCCCCCCCGCCCTGCTGTACATTTCCTCGACGATCATGTGGGAATGTCCAGAGCCGAAGACGTGCAGGATTCCGCCCCGGGCTATGGCGTCGGTAACGATCTCCGCGGCTTTCAGGATCCGCGCCCGCTGCGAGCGCGCGATCCTGTCGAGAACCTCGGCGACGGCTTTATGGTATGCGTCCATCGAGGGGGTTTTCGCGGTCTGCTTTTTCTTCATTTCCGATCTCCTCCGCGGTTCATGGTAACATCTGGAGGGTCGGATGTAAACACCCCGCGGCAGCGGGGGTCTGCTGCATAAAAGTCGGGTAACGTTCACGCGACAGCTGATTCACAGAAGTCCCCGGTTCCGTTGGAGTGAGCGGCGCAGCGCAGAGAGATGACGGCGTTTGCGCCGCGAAAAGGCGCTTGACGGCGAGCGAGGCAATGTGATACCCTTGACGACTGGTTCGCCGTGGGAGCCGCGGCGGCGGGAGGCGGTGTGACCGGGGCGAAATACGCGCACGTCGAGCCGGGGAAAGAGGTCGAAAGCATCGGCGGACGTTACGTCGTGCAGAAGGAAACCACGGTGAAATACAACGGGCGAGACGTCCTCGTCGTCTTCGGCTGCGCGCTGATTGATAGATCGTGCTGCGGCGCAGGCGGCGTCCGCTACGCCCTCGTCCCGGGTTACGTCCTCTCGTTGAAAACGGAGACCGCGCCCGACGGCTCGCCGGTCTCCAGCGTCGAACCGGTCGAGGACGAACGGGACCGCGAGGCGCTGCGGGAGACGATTGAAAGGCTCGAGCCTTACTGCCAGGTGAATTTCATGTGAGCGGACGGCAGCTCGCGGGTTTTTCGATGCCGTAACAGACCGCTCGGAAGGGGGGAGGCGCAAAATGACGGGCATAACGGGCTTCGGCGGGTACATCCCGAAGCTGAGGCTCAACCGGATGCAGATTTTCCAGGCGATGGGGTGGTTCGCCCCCGCGGTCATGGTGGTCGCGCAGGGCGAGAGGTCGGTGTGCAACCACGACGAGGACGCCCTCAGCATGGCTGTGGAGGCGTCCCGCGACTGCCTCAGGGGAACTAACAAAGCGGACGTCGAGGCGCTGTACCTGTGCTCGACAACGCTGCCGTACGCCGACAGGCAGAACGCGGGCATCGTGAAGACCGCACTCAACCTGCGCGACGACGTCCTGACGGCGGACTTCACGTCGTCGCTCAAGGCGGCGACAACCGGCATGACAGCCGCCTTCGACGCCGTCGCCTCGGGCAACAGGAAGTGTGTGCTTCTCACCGCGACTGACCACCGCCGGACGAAGGGGGCGTACTTCTACGAGATGTGGTTCGGCGACGGCGCGGCGTCCGTGCTGATCGGCTCCGATAACGTCGTCGCCGAGTTCAAGGGTTCGCATTCCGTGAGCCACGACTTCTGCGACCATTACCGCGGCGCGGGGTACACGTTCGATTACATGTGGGAGGAGCGCTGGGCGCGCGACGAGGGATACACGAAGATCATACCCGAAGCCGTGAACGGACTGATGAAGAAACTCGGCATCACGATGAACGACGTCACGAAGCTCGTGTTCCCGTGCTTCTTCAAGGCGGAGCACGCGGGAATCGCAAAGAAATTGGGCGCCACGCCGGACAAGGTCATGGACAACATGCACGAGGCGTGCGGGGAGACCGGCGCGGCGCATCCCCTCGTGATGCTCGTCCACGCGCTCGAACAATCGAAGCCGGGCGACAGGATTCTGCTCGCGAGCTTCGGAAACGGCAGCGACGCGCTGCTGTTCGAGGTCACGGAGAACATCGCGAAGCTGCCCCCGCGCAAGGGAATCGGGGGCTGCCTCGCCGACAAACGGAAAATCCAGAACTACGAAAAGTATCTGAAGTTCCGCGACCTCGTGCAGTTCGAGATGGGGATAAGGGCGGAAGCGGGCGGGCGCACCGCCATGAGCACGCTCTGGCGCAAGCGCAAGGCGATCACAGGGCTGGTCGGCGCGAAGTGCGGAAAATGCGCCACACCGCAGTGGCCGCCCATGAAAATCTGCATCAATCCCGAATGCCGCTCGCACGGGGTTTTCGAGGATTACGAGTTCTCGGAAAAAACGGGCAGAATCGTCACGTGGACGGCGGACATGCTCGCCGTGTCGCAGGAACCGCCCCAGCTCTACGGCATCATACAGTTCGACGAGGGCGGGCGGATGATCCTTGAATTCACGGACTGCGAACAGAAGGACGTCGGCGTCGGCAACCCCGTCGCGCTGAGTTTCAGAAAGCGGTACTTCGACAAGGACCGGAGCGGATACCAGGGCTATTTCTGGAAAGCCGTTCCCCGGAAGGTCGAGCGGAAGGAGGCGGGCGGATAATGGCAGCTGGAATCAGGGATCAGGTCGTCATACTGGGGATGGGATGCACAAGGTTCGGCGAGCGGTGGGACGTGGGCGCCGAGGAACTCATGGTGGAGGCGTTCGAGGAGTGCATGGAGGACGCCGGCATCGAGACGAAAGACATACAGGCGGCGTGGCTCTCGACGTGCATTGACGAGGTGAACGTGGGCAAGAGCGCACTGCCGCTCCCCGTGACGCTGAGGCTCAACAACGTCGCGGTCACGCGCGTGGAGAACTTCTGCGCGAGCGGCACCGAAGCCTTCCGCGGCGCGGTCTACGCCGTCGCGTCCGGCGCCTACGACGTCTGCCTCGCCCTGGGCGTCGAAAAGCTCAAGGACACGGGCTACGGCGGGCTGCCCGGCGCGGGCGCGAACGCGGGAACGCTCAACTGGCTCTGGTTCCCGAACCTCACCGCGCCCGGCTCGTTCGCCATGCTCGCACAGGCTTACGCCGCAAAGTACGGCATACCCGAAAAGGAACTGAAGCTCGCCATGGCTCACGTCTCCGCCAAGAGCCACGCAAACGGCGCCAAAAACCCGAAGGCGCACCTGCGACGGGAAGTCTCCATTGACAAGATACTCGCCTCGCCGATTGTCGCCCACCCTCTCGGGCTTTTCGACTGCTGCGGAGTCAGCGACGGCTCCGCCTGCGCCATCGTCACCACACCCAAGATCGCAAAAAAACTCGGCAGGAAGAACCTCGTCTCCGTGAAGGCGCTTCAGCTCGCACTCAGCAACGGCGAGGAAATCCAGTACGGCAAATGGGACGGCTCGCACTTCGTTACCACCGACAAGTGCAGCACCGAAGCATACAAGGAAGCCGGCGTCAAAGACCCGCGCTCGGAAATCAGCATGATGGAGGTGCACGACTGCTTCTCCATCACCGAGCTTGTCACGATGGAGGACCTTCACATCTCCGAACGGGGGAAAGCGCCGAAGGACATCGTGGACGGCTTCTACAACGCCGACGGGAAAATACCGTGCCAGATTGACGGGGGACTCAAGTGCTTCGGGCACCCCATCGGCGCCTCCGGGCTGAGGATGCTCTACGAGATGTACCTTCAGCTATTAGGGCGGGCGGGCGACCGCCAGCTCGACAACCCCCGGCTCGGGCTGACCCACAACCTCGGCGGCTTCCCCTTCATGAACGTTTGCGCCATAAGCATCGTGGGAAAGTACGAAGGCTGAGCGGGGAAGCGGAACCGGAAAGCTAAGACCGGGCGGGGTCTGCTCTCCGCCCGGTTTTCGGCTTATATGGCGTGCGCGTGGGTAGCCCCGTCTCCGCGCTACTCGAAGTTCTCGTACGCGGCCCTCAGCTCGGCGTCCCCGCGTATTTCATTGCAGTACTTCCTCGCCGGATTTTCGAGGCACCACTTGTAGGTAAGCACTTTGAAATTTTCGATCCTCTCCGAGTGGACCGGGTGAGTCGAGAGGTACTTCGCAAGCAGCGGCTCGCCCTCGCTCGCCTCCGCCATGGCTTCCCACAGCTTCCACGAGACCCTCGGGTCGAACCCCGCGTTCCACATGTAGTTCAATCCCCGTCTGTCCGCTTCCCTCTCGTGGCTCCTGCTCTGCTTGTTGACGAAAGCGCCGCCGACGAGGTCGCCGGCGAGGTCGCCGACGTTCCTGTCAACGATTATGTCGAGAATGACGCCTCCGATGCGCCTTCCCATGCTTCGCTTTATGTGCTGTGCGGCGAGGTGCGCCATCTCGTGCCCGCACACCGCCGCCGCCTCGTCCTCGCTGTTGAGAAAGTCCAGCATTCCCGTGAAGAACGTCACGTTTCCCTTCATGTCCGCGAAGGCGTTTATCGCCTCGTCGCGCTCGATCTTCAGCCCCTTGAACTTGTCGGGGCGCTCCATGAACGGCTGCATGGCGCGGCAGAGCGCGTCAAGCTCCGCCTGCGCCGCGGCGACGTCCTCGTCGGTCCAGCGTTCCCCAGCGGCGGGGACCGCGACAAGAGCCGCGAAAACCGCTGAAAGAATCATCCTGAGCACGGCGTCACCCTCAGCTTGTCTCTACGTTTATATTATACCCTTCAAAACGCGGTCTGCTTCATTCTCCTTGAAATTATGACGCTGTGCGGTCTGAATCTTACAGCTTTTCCGAACGCGGCGAGCGCCTCGTCCTTTTTTCCGAACGAAAGCAGCCCTTCGCCGTAATTGTAGTAGTACCGCCACGTCCGCGGCACGAGCGGCATCGTGTTTTCAAACGATTCGCGAAACCCCTTCAGGTCACCCCGCGCCGCGTGGATTCCCCCCCTGTTGACGCGCACGTCGTTCACCAGGCGCCCCACGGGAAGGTAAAGCAGGTATAACGACAACGAGAGCGCGGCGAGCGCGGCTGAGGTTTTCAGCGCCGTTCTTTTCCGCTTTTGTGTTCCGGGCGGCGCCGGCGGCTTCGGCTCGCCGTCCCGAAGCCCCCAGATCAACGAGACCATTATCCAGGCGGGTCCCCATACTCCGGGAGTGTGGAACGGGAAATGGAACATCGCGTATCCGAGCAGGGCGGCGGCGCCCCATCCGAGACACGCCGCCGCCCGGCGCTTCCATCCGGCGTCCGATTTCACATGAAAAGCCGTTGTATAAAACGTCCACGCGAATATGCCCGAGAAAATCAGAAGTCCGAAGACGCCCTGTTCCGCGAGCAGCGCGAGGACTATGTTTTCGGGAACGACCGGCAGTCGAATGCGGGTATTGAATTCCCAGCCGCGCGGAGGCTCCCCCGCTTTTTCCCTGTAGCGAGGTATGAACACCTCGTACTGCCCCGCTCCGAAGCCGGTGAGAGGTCTTTCACCGATCATGTCCAGCGTCGGCTTCCACAGCTTCAGACGGAGTTCGGCGCTTTTTTTCTTTAGGTTAAGAACGTTTCCGGCGTTCCGCCATGGAAATATCAGTCCAAAGGACACGGTCAGCATCAGCGCGATGAAGGCGGCTTTCAGCGCGGCGGCGCCCGCGCCGCTCCGTTTCCAGCCGCCCGTCAGCAGCAGTCCCTCGCCCGCGACGAAGAAGAAAAGGGCGGCATAGGACCAGCAGAGGAAGAGGTTGATCAAAAGCAGGGCGAATATCGAAGAGTTCAGGATTTTATCGCCCGGTTTTTCCGATATCTCCATCCCGCACTGAAAGAGGAAAAGCATGACTATAAGGTAGCCTCCGTACAGCGGCGTGTGACCCATCGTCGAGCTTATCTCCGTCTGACCGGTCGCGAGCCTCTCCCATACGCCGTAGATACAGACCGCCGCGGCGCCCGGCGCGGTCCACCTGAGAAATCCGACGATGTTCTCTTTGCTCCTCAATGAAAAAAACACGGCGGACGTCACCACGAGCCAGTCGAAATGCAGGATCAGCCTGTGGAGCGCCGATACACGGTCGTGAGCGTATGAGACCGTCACTGAACAGTAGAGGACGAGAACGAACATCAGAACGGGACCCGCGTTCAGGTTCCATCTGATCCGCCCTCCCGCCCACTTCAAGACAAGCGTAATCGCGAGCGCCGCGGCTATCGTATCCGAGGCGTGGCTTCTCAACACGATGAAGTATCGGGACATGAACAGCGATGGAAGAAGCGGCACGAACCCGGCGAGGAGCGCCAATTCAAGCGTCACGAGCGAGGGCACGTTGTAATTTTAACTTTTTTCGATCCCGCCGCCCGGTCGTGTTAAAATAAAGGTGCGCGGGCGCCGCCCGTCCGGATTATCCGCAGCAGGCTGATGATTCGGGGATCGCTTAACAATAATAGATGACACGGGCGGCGGCTTACGCTCCGATGGGGGGAAAGGAAATGGGGGACGTCCAGGGACCGCGGAGACTTTATCGCGACGCCGACAACCGGATGATCGCCGGCGTGTGCGGCGGGCTTGCGGAGTATTTCCAGATCGATCCCGCCCTGGTAAGACTCGCCTTCATCGCGTTTTCTTTTGTTGCGCTCGCCCCGGTCGTCTTCTACGTCGCCGCGTGGATCATCATACCGAAAAAAAGAGAATAGCCCCTTCGCTCCGCGCCCATGTGCGTGCCGGTGCCCCTGCCTGACCTTAAAATTCTTTCGGCTTTCAGTCGCCCGAAGCCTGCGCCTGCCGACCACCGCCGCCGGCGGCGATTTCGAGGGCGCTGCGGTACATGTCAACGTATCTGCGCGCTGAGCTTTCCCATGAGAAATCGGACGACATCGCGTTGATCATCAGCTTCTTCCACGTCTTCCTGTCGGCGTAAAAGCCCGTCGCCCTCTTTATCGCTTTCAGAAAAGCCTCGCCGCGGTAGCTTTCGAAAACGAAACCGTTGCCCCGCCCGGAGCGGGGATGGAAGTTTTCCACGGTGTCGGCAAGTCCACCCGTCTTCCGCACCACGGGTATCGTCCCGTATCTGAGGCTTATGAGCTGTCCCAGACCGCCCGGCTCGAACTTCGAGGGCATCAGGAAAACGTCCGCGCCGGCGTATATCCTCTGCGCCAGCGCCGCGTCGAATTTCAACCGCGCGCTCGCCTTGCCGGGGTTCTTCTTCTCGAGGTCTCTCAGGAATTTCTCGTATTTCCTGTCTCCGGTGCCGAGGACGACGAGTTGAACGTCCAGTTTCATCAGCTTCCCGGCGGTTTCCATCAGGATGTCGAACCCTTTCTGCGAGGCGAGCCGCGATATCATCGCCAGCAGGGGAACCCGCCGGGTCTTGAGATACGGCAGTCCCAGTTCGCCCAGCAGTTTCTCCTTGTTCTCCTCTTTCCCCGCGAGGTTCTTCATCGAGTAATTCCTGGGGATTTTCGGGTCCCTTTCGGGGTCAAACAGTTTCGTATCTATGCCGTTGGCGATTCCTCGCAGCTTGCCGCTCACGTACTTCAGCAGCGCGTCGAGTCCCTCCCCGTACTCTTCGGTCTGTATTTCCTCCTTGTATTTTTCGCTGACGGTGTTGACCTGGTCGGCATACACGATCCCCGCTTTCATGAGGTTGATCTGCCCGTAGAACTCCAGCTTCTCGAACGTGAACTCCGCCCGGTCCACGCCCATGATTTCCATGAAATGGGCGGGAAAAAGCCCCTGGTACGCGAGGTTGTGGATCGTGTAAACCGAGGCTGTTGCCCGGAAATGGGGGTCGTCGGCGTACGAGGTCCTGAGCAGGCACGGGATCAGCCCCGTCTGCCAGTCGTTCGCGTGTATGACGTCCGGCGCCCACCCGAGCCTGCGGAGTCCTTCGAGCGTCCCCCTGCACAGGGTGACGAACCTCTCGCCGTCGTCCTTGTACATGTAGATTTCGTCCCTCATGAAGAACCGCGGGGAGTCCACGAAATAGACCGGCGTGCCGTCGTGGACGAGGGACGCGATATCAACTTCGATTTCCATTCCGCCGAGCGACACCGGCACGCCGGCGACCTCGGTCTGCGGCTTGAACTTCTGCGCGACTCTCCTGTACAGGGGCATGATGACGCGCGCGTCGTGACCGAGCGAATTCAGCGCGGCGGGAAGCGATCCCGCCACGTCGGCAAGCCCGCCCACCTTGGCGAACGGCGATACCTCCGCCGAAACAAACAGTATTTTCAGTCTCTCCACTCCGCAATCACTTCCTTTCGCTCCGCTAAAAATCCGCGCACACAACCTTCCGCTGTTTCACCGGCCGCCCCGTCTTCTGCGGGATTCTCATTGATGGATTCGGATACAACCATAGTGAAATTATGAAAACCATGTCGTATGAACGTTGAGATAAGCCGCCGGCACATCCAGGCGGCGATCCTTGCGAGCCGAGGGAAAGTTGTTCGGCGCTTCGGCTGGTACGTACCGCTCATCGTCTATATCGCAGGGAGTCCGCATTTCTCACTTTTTCTCTTCGACTTCGATAATCCCGTTCACAATAACCGCCAGACGAGCATTGTACATGGCGCATTTATCAAAACAATCCTTCACCCGTTCGGATGTGAATTCGGTGTAGTCAACATAGTCACCCTCCTTGCGCTCGTTAAAAATCTTCTCATAGAACTTCCCCATTTCCTTCGGCACGATGCCCGTCTTGACAAAATGCCGATTGAACAGCGCCCGGACTCCGGAATGCTTCGATGATGCAAGCTCCCGCGTCTTCAACAGCGCCGTCACGGAGTAAAACATGCTGTAATACATCCTGTTGACCGCCGCCGTCAGCCGGTCACACGACAGCAGCATTTCAGCGTCGGCAAGCGCTTCCTTAGAACGCTCCAGGCGATAACGTATAAGTGTCGTGTCCATCACACCAGAACCCCCTCTTCATCCACACGCTCGTGAATCGGGTGTTCTTTAAACCGCCTGTGCTCCCATTCATCCCTGGGCAGCATCAAAGGCCCTATGATAATGTCTTTCTCAAGCTCGACTTCATAAAGAGCGTCATAAATCCTCTCTTTGATCTCCGGCGTCACCTTCTCTGCCAGGATCAGGATGTCCCAATCCGAGTATTCCTGAGGTTCGCCCCGGGCCCGCGAACCGAAAAATATCACCGTCGCCTCCGGTAATTCCTCTTTCACAGCCGTTTGTATCTTCCGGAGAATTTCCCGTTCATTTTCCGTCAAAGGGATTTCATCTATTGTCTTCATTCTTTAACCGCCTCTCTTATCTTCCGCGGGATCTATCTTTATGCGTAAATCATTTCTTTTTCCATGTCCCGGAACCGCTGAGCGAACGTTTATTTCGGTTTATTCACCCGAGTATGATTTTATCGTACTAGCATGTTGTTTTCAAAGGAAAGCATCAGTTCCGTCGTCACCGCCCTGAAAACGTCCCGGCGGGCGCGTCCGCCGCGCAGCGAATGCGCCGCCCGGCGCGTTTCTGATATAATGATACCCGGAAGAGTGCGTCGGAAGCGAAAGAAGGGCAGGACGATGGAACGGGGTCTCGTGCAGGTTTACACCGGGAACGGAAAGGGCAAGACCACCGCGGCGCTCGGGCTTGCGATGAGGGCGGCGGGCAGGGGCTTGAAAGTGGCGTTCATTCAATTCATGAAGGGCTGCGACTACGGCGAACTCGCGTCCGCCGCGCGCCTCCCGAACCTCGAGATTCTCCAGTACGGGCGCGAGTGCTTCGTATCAAGGGACGATCCCGACCCGCGCGACGTGGAGCTTGCGCGCGCGGGACTCGAAAAGGCGAAGGACGCGATACTCTCCGGCGGGTACGACGTGGTCGTCCTCGACGAGATCAACGTCGCGATTGATTTCGACCTTGTTTCCCTCGCCGAAGCGCTGGAGCTGCTGAAAAAAAAGAGCGGCGGCACGGAAGTCGTGTGCACCGGCAGGTACGCGCCGCGCGCGCTGCTCGAGGCAGCCGACCTCGTTACCGAAATGGTGGAGGTGAAACACCCGTTCAAGCGCGGGGTGAAGGCGAGGGAGGGGATCGAGCATTAGCGCCGGCGCCCGCGCGCGCCGAGGACGGCGAAATGAAGAAAAAGGAACTCGTTGAAATGGTGCGGCGGATGCGCGGGGGCGACGAGCGCGCCCTGTCGAGGCTGATGACGCTCGTGGAGACGGCGCCCGAGACGATACCCCCGATAATGGCGGGTGTCTACGGCTCGAGGAACATCGCGCTGAAAGTGGGCGTCGCCGGACCGCCCGGCTCGGGTAAAAGCACCCTCATCGCCAACCTCGTCAGGCGCGCCGCCGCCGCAGGGAAGCGGACCGGCGTGATCTGCGTTGATCCCACCTCGCCGCTCTCCGGCGGCGCCATACTCGGCGACAGGGTCAGGATGTCCACGCCGGAATTCCCCCCGGGGACATTCATCAGGAGCGTCGCCTCCGGCGGCAGCCTCGGCGGCGTGTCCGCCGCGACGCGCTTCCACGCCATTCTCCTCGAGGCGTCCGGCGCCGATCTCATCATCGTGGAGACCGTCGGAATCGGGCAGCTCGGATACGACGTCCGCCACGTCGTCTCCACGCTCCTGCTCGTTTTCGTGCCCGAGTCCGGCGACACGATACAGACCCTCAAGTCGGGCATCATCGAGCTTGCCGACGTGATAGTGGTCAACAAAGCCGACCGCGACGGCGCGCAGGAAATCGCCGAGACGCTCAGAAACAACGTCCCCGACGCAAAAAACGGATGGCGCATTCCCGTGATAGTGACCTCCGCCGTCCGCGGCGAAGGCACGGAGCGGCTGTGGGCGGCGATAGAGGACCACTCGAAACACATGGGGTCCGCCGCCCCGCACGCGGAATGCGACGACAACGCGTGCGACTTCCGCAACGCCCTCGCCGCGCACTTCGCGCGCGAACTGAACCAGGACTTCATCGAAAAGTCTCCCGCCCTCAATCACTACCTCCAGAAGATAAAGGACGGGAAACTCGACCCTTTCACCGCCTCGAAACTCGTCTTCGACGAACTCTTCGGGAAGAACGAAACATGATGGACGACGCCGAGTTGAAAAGAGAGTTCACCACGCTCTCCGGGCTTCCGGTCAAAGACTGCTACGGGCGCGAAGACATCGAAGGTTTCGACCCCGAGAGCGACCTCGGCCGCCCCGGCGCGTTCCCCTATACGCGGGGAGTGTACGAGACGATGTACCGCGGGCGCCTGTGGACGCGGCGCCTTTTTTCGGGATACGCCACGTGCTCGGAAACGAACGAGAGGTTCAAGTTTCTCCTCGCCCAGGGGCAGACCGGGCTGAGCGTCGCCTTCGATTATCCGACCATTATGGGTTACGACTCCGACCACCCCCTCGCGCGCGGCGAGGTCGGTCGCTGCGGCGTCGCGGTCTGCACGCTCGACGACGTGGAGACGCTCTTTCGCGACATCCCGCTCGACAGGGTCACCACGTCCATGACCATCAACGCCCCCGCCTCCATCCTCCTCGCCCTCTACGCCGCGGCGGCGAAAAACCAGGGCGTCTCCCTCGACCGCATCGGCGGCACCATCCAGAACGACATCCTCAAGGAATACATGGCGCAGAACTCGTGGATATTCCCCCCCGACCCGTCGCTGCGCCTCATCACCGACGTCTTCGCTTTCTGCTCGGATAACGTCCCGAACTGGAACACCATAAGCATCAGCGGCTATCACATCCGCGAGGCGGGCGCGACGGCGGCGCAGGAACTCGCCTTCACGCTGATGAACGGACTGCTGTACGTTGAGAAAGGCGTCGAGGCGGGTCTGAACGTGGACGACTTCGCGCCGCGGCTCTCGTTCTTCTTCGACGCCCACATGGACTTCTTCGAGGAGATCGCCAAGTTCCGCGCAGCGCGGCGTATCTGGGCGCGCGAGATGAAAAGGCGTTTCAGCCCCTCCAATCCCCGCTCGACGGCTCTGAGGTTCCACACGCAGACCGCCGGCGTCTCGCTCACCGCCGAGGAGCCGGAAAACAACGTCATCCGCACCGCGTACGAGGCGCTCGCCGCCGTGCTCGGCGGCACTCAATCGCTTCACACCAACTCGATGGACGAGGTTCTCGCCCTGCCCACAGAAAAGGCGGCGCTCCTCGCGCTGCGCACCCAGCAGATACTCGCCCACGAGACCGGTGTCGCCGACACCATTGACCCGCTCGCCGGCTCCTACTGCGTCGAAGCCATGACGAACCGCATGGAGGAAATGTGCCGCGGGTATTTCGACAGGGTCGAGAAGATGGGGGGCGTACTCAAGGCGCTCGACGCCGCTTTCTTCCAGCGCGAGATCGCGGAGTCGGCTTTCAGGTACCAGAAGGCGCTCGAGGAAAAGCGCAAATTCCAGGTCGGCGTGAACGTGTTCAGGCTCGACAGACCGCTCGAAATCGAGACGCTGAAGATCGGGCGGGAAGTGGAAGACAGACAGGTGCGCCGCGTGGAGGACTTCAAGAGAAAACGAAACCGGGCGAAGGCGGACAACGCTCTTTCACAACTGCGTAAAGCGGCGTCTTCGAGTGAAAACCTGGTTCCCCTCATCCTCCACTGCGTGGAATCCCGCGCCACCCTCGGCGAGATCACGGACGTTCTCAAATCCGTGTTCGGCGTTTACACCGAGAGAAAATTCCTGTAGCCGCGCGCAGCGCCGTATTAACGGGCTCCGTTTTCCGACAAAGGCGCAACACCAACTGCCTACAAAAGAAGGCAGTTGATTTTTTCCTGTACCAAGCCGCTTTTTACGGCAACCCCGTTCGTCGGCGCCTAATTTTGTCTGCGGTTCCGCTTCCCGTGGCGCGCTGTCGGGCGGGCGACCACAAGAAAAAAGGCATTGCATAAGCCCGTTTTTATGATTTTTCACGGAAGCCGGGCGTCCTGGCATACAGGTTGCAAAAAGCTGCGGGCAACGGATGAAGTCGAGTGTTGCGGGAAAACGCAGGAACGGAAAACGCGCCGCGGGGGAGGGACTGACGCCGGCAGGCGCCGCCGGGGGAATTATGGAAGTCGCACGAAAAACGCCGGCGAAATCGCGCCTGCGACATAAAAGTGGGGAAATGTTCACCCGACGGCTGATTCCCGGAAGTCCTCCGGGGTCTTGCAAATCAACGGGGAAACACCTATATTTTTTACCTTCAGGGCGGAATCCGGGCTGACGAATAAAAAAAACAGGGCAGCCGCGGCATTCCGCGCACCGCGACAACGGAATTTGAACGAGACCACGGATGATAGTGCCGGCGCCGGGAAAATCAAGGATCACGACGAAGCTCTTTCTCATGCTCGGGTTCACACTGACGGGGCTGATCGCCGTGATGGGCTGGCTCCTGAACAGAGCGGAGATGAGGCACTACGTCGCAATGAAGGTGGAAAACTCGCACCTGATATCCGAAGTGATCCTCCACAACATGACGCGCTACATGCAGGGCAGGGAGATGAACCGGATACGGGAGACGGTCAATCTCCTCGTCGCCGAACAGACGGACATCGAGAGGATAAGGCTCATAAACCGGTACGGCGAGATCGTCATATCGTCGGACGGCGGCGAAGCCGGAAAAGTCCTCGAGAAAAGTTCCTCGTTTTGCAAGCAATGCCACAGCCGGGAGACGCCCGCGACGGCGGCGCCGAAGGAGGCGCTGGGGGCTGTCACCGCGGGACCGTCGTGGCGAAAGTTCATCTCGGTCGCGACGCCTATCTATAACGACGTTTCGTGCTTCACCGCTCCGTGTCACGTTCACTCCGAGGATCAGAACGTGCTCGGGATGATACAGACCGATTACTCGCTCGCCGGGATGGAGCGGGACGTGATGATGCGGCAGAGGGGGGTCCTCGCGGCGGCAGCCCTCGCCGTCGCAATGACCTTCGTCGTGCTGTGGGTTTTCATCGCCCGTTACGTGACGATCCCCGTGCGCGGGCTGCTGAGGGGCATGAGGAGCGTGGCGGAGGGCGATCTTGCCTACCGCTATCCCGTGACCGTGGAGGACGAGATAGGGCACATCGGGACGGTTTTCAACCGTATGATGGACGAACTGGCGGCGAAGACCGGCGAACTTCGGATGACGGGGGACCGCCTCGAGGGCATAATCGAAAGCTCCGGAGACATCATCACTACCGTAAACAGCGATGGTATAATAGAGTCAATGAACGCGGCGGGCGAGAGGACGCTCGGATACGACAGGTCGGAGGTCGTGGGGCAGAGGGTGGAAATGCTGTTCGAAAACCCTTCCGACAGAGAAGCCGCCGTCAGAAAACTCGCGGCGGGCGACGGCGTTGTGAACTACGAAACCCGCTTCAGGCGCAGGGACGGTGCGCCCGTGGACGTCATGCTCACGATGTCCCGCCTCAGAGACCCCGACGGAAAACAGCTCGGTACCATCTGCATCAGCAAGGACGTGACGGCGTACAGGGAGCTGCAACAAAAGGTAATACAGTCCGAACGGCTTGCGGCGATAGGGACGGCGCTGGCGGGCATCTCGCACAACGCGAAGAACATCCTGAACAACCTCAAGGGCGGGGCGTACATGATCCGGCTGGGGTTCTCAAAGGAGAAGATGAGCCTCCTGAGGGAGGGCTGGTCGGTGGTCGAGATGGGCATTTCCAAGCTGTCGGCGATGGCGATGGACATGCTGAACTTCACGAGGACGCAGAAGCTGAACTTCCGCGAAGCGTCCCTGAACGAGATAGTCGGCGAGGTGTGCGACCTGCTCATGATGTCGGCGCGGGATTCGAAGGTGGACATCACGTGGGACCTCGACCCCTACCTGCCGCACGTGACGGCGGACGCCGAGGCGATCCACACCGCCGTTCTCAACCTCGCGAGCAACGCCGTGGAATCTTGCGGGTACAAAGACTATCCCCCCGGGGAGACCCCGTTCGTCCACATCCGCACCTACGCGGACGCCGGAAAGGAATACGCAGCGGTCGAGGTCAGGGACAACGGCGAGGGCATCGGCGACGATATAAAGGACAGGGTATTCGAGCCGTTTTTCACGACGAAGATAGAGAAGGGAACGGGGCTGGGACTGGCGATAACCGCCAGGGCGGTGAGCGATCACGGCGGCTTCATCGAGCTTGATTCGAAGGAAGGGGAAGGAACGTCCTTCACGATCAGGCTTCCCATCGGGGGAAAAAAGGAAGGGGGCGCGAAGTGAAAAAGGTGCTGATCGTTGACGACGACGAGGGAAACGTGAAGTTCCTTTCGACGCTGCTGAAGGAAAACGGCTACGAGCCGGTCTCCGCGTTGCACGGGGCGGAGGGACTGGACAAGGCTAAATCGGAAAAGCCGGCGCTCATCCTCCTCGACATCATGATGCCTAAAAAAAGCGGCTTCGTCCTCTTCAACCAGCTCAAGAAGGATGAGGCTCTCAAGGATATACCCGTGATCATGCTCACGGCGGTGGCCGAGACGATCTACAGTGACGATAGCGGCGACGCGGGCGCTTTTTCCGAAATAAAGGACTCGTTCATCCCGAAGCTCAAGGAGAAGGTTCAGCAGTACCGCGGAGAGGGACAGGTGAAACCCGAGATATTCCTCGACAAGCCGATTGAGCCGGATGTGCTCATCAGGCACGTGAACGACCTGATCGGTCCCGCGGATAAAGTCGGACCAGTCTGACCTGTCAGACATGTCGGACCCGTCGGACCCGTCGGACGTGTCGGACTCCGTTCGCGGGGAAATCAGCCGAAATGCACGTTCGCCGTTCTAAGCCTGCGGCTGAGAATCCGGGCGATGTTGCCGAACAGCGTGACGTGCATCGCGGCGTCTTCGGCGAACAGTTCAGCGAGGTCGTCCCTTGCGAGGATCAGGAATGAGCATTTTTCGACGGCGATGACCGTCGCGCTTCTTGGTTCGAGGTCGAAAAGCGCCATCTCGCCGAAGAAATCACCCTCGTACTGCGCGGCGAGCGCATCCCTGCCCTCAAGAGACGTCAGCACCGTCTCTCCCCGGACGCCGGCGTGTCGAACCTCGACCTTCCCCTCGAGCAGCACGTAGAGCTTGTCGCCGGGTTCGTTCTCCCTTATGATGACCTCTCCCGGGAGGGCGGCGCCCTGCCGCGAGACCGCGAGGATGCGCCCGAGTTGTTCGTCGGTCAGCCCGACGAAGATGGTTTTCGTCCTGAGAGTTTCCGGGTCAACCGTCGCGTTAGACATGCGATATTCCCCGCCCGGGATTCGACGTTGCAGTCCGGGTTAACGCTTACGGGGTTTTTTACCGGGGGGCTTTTCGATGATTTTCTTCCTTATGACCGCGTCCTTCTCGGTTTCCTCGAATGGATTGATTATTTCGGTGTGTTCGTGCCCCACCACGCGGTGGAGAACCGGGTCGAGACGGTAGGGAGTGTTGTTCACCGGGCAGCGGGGTATGCCGTTGGGGAAATAGTCCCTGTCCCTTGCCACGTCGGACAGGTCTTCCTTGGGCCACCTTCCGTTGAGAACGCGCCACATCTCAACGCTCGTGTTGATGACGCTGACGTTGTGCCTGCACGCGGTCTTCAGCGTGAATGCGAGGACTTCATCCGCCCGTTCGGTCCTTTTTCTTATATCGAGACCGACGCCCTCGCCCAGGACGACCACCGGACCGGCGCCCGCCGCCGGCACGATCTTCTGGACCGGCTTGAGTTTCAGTATGATGATGCCGATGGCGATGCTGGCGGCGACGCTTATGGCGAGCACCTCGACGAGTGCCGCCCCTTTTTCTCTTTCCGTTCCGGAAGGCATCGCCTGCGCTCCTTCGTCAGGGATGGGTCGGGTCGTTCCTCAGGTGACCGGTGACCCTGTGCGTTGAGGGGTCGAGCGTGTACGCCGCCCCCGAGGTCACCGGGCACGATGGAAGCGTGGCTTCGGGGAAGTAGTCCACGTTCGTGCCTATGTCGGAGAGGTCGTCCACGGGCCAGGTGCTTTCCTTTATGTAGTACAGCTGTACGAGGGCGTTGACGTTCGCCATGTTCGTGAGGTCAACCTCCCACTCCGCCCTCTGCGTGACGTTGAAGAACCGGGGGACGATGATGATGGCGAGGATGGAGATTATGAGAACGACCATGACCAGTTCACCTATCGAAATCCCCCTGGAACCGTCCCTGACTCCGTACTCGAGCGAACCGGCGCGATTCATGTTCACTGAAGATATTATAGCCGCTCCGCGGAACCTTTCGACGCATCCGCGCAACTTGACGCCGTCGCGCTTTCTCCGCGCGGAGCGGTCGGCATAGAACATAAAAGCCACGTCCAGTGGCCTGGCGCGTGGCTTTTTCCCGGATTCAGTGTCAGAGTCGCGGCTGTCAGAACGTGTGCGTTCCCGCGCCCTCCCTGTGACCCGACACGCGGTAGTAGGGCGTGTTGCGCAGCCTGTAGTTGGTCATGTCCACGGGGCAGGTCGGTATGCCGTCCGGGAAGTAGTTCACGTTTGTCGCGATTGAGGTGGATGTGATATCCACTCCCAGCGCCGGCCATGTGCCTTCGATGAGGTAGAACGCCTCGACCTGCTTGTTGATTATCGCCCTGTTCATCTCGCACGCCTGCACCTTCGCCCTTTGTGAGGATACGGTGAAACGCGGGATAACAATGGCGGCAAGGATGCTGACGAGTATGACCACGAGGATTACTTCCAGAATCGTGAATCCTTTTGAGTGTCTCATTTTATTAATACCCCCAATCGTCCGTTGAAACTTCCATACTCAGGCTCTCACCGCTGCGCTCAGAACGTGTGCGTTCCGGCGCCCTCCCTGTGACCGGACACCCGGTAGTAGGGTGTGTTTCGGAGCCTGTAGTTGGTCATGTCCACGGGGCAGGTCGGTATGCCGTCGGGGAAGTAGTTCACGTTGCTTCCTATGTCGGTGGTGTTGAGGTCCACCCCCAGCGCCGGCCATGTGGCTTCCACGAAGAAGTACGCCTCGACCTGCTTGTTGATGAGGTGCCTGTTCATCTCGCACGACTGCACTTTCGCCCTCTGCGAGGACACGGTGAACCGCGGGATCACAATGGCGGCAAGTATGCTGATGAGTATGACGATGAGCATCACCTCGAGTATCGTGAAACCCTCTGTCTTTTTCATCATAATTACCCCCGTCCGTCAGGCAGAATCGGAAGCGTTTCGTCTCACTCTCCTCATCAGAACACGTGCGTCCCGGCGCCTTCCCTGTGACCGGACACCCGGTAGTACGGCGTGTTTCGGAGCCTGTAGTTGGTAAAGTCCACGGGGCAGGTCGGTATGCCGTCGGGGAAGTAGTTCACGTTGCTTCCTATGTCGGTGGTGGCGAGGTCCACTCCGAGCTGCGGCCAGGTGGCTTCCACGAAGAAGTACGCTTCGACCTGCTTGTTGATGAGGTGCCTGTTCATCTCGCAGGACTGCACCTTCGCCCTCTGTGAGGAGATGACGAACCGGGGTATGACTATCGCCGCAAGTATGCTGATGAGTATGACTACCAGCATAACTTCGAGGATCGTGAAGCCTTTCGGCTGACCTCTCATTTTCATCAACCCCATTTCGCGGCTGTGTCGGGAAGTCTCATGACTCAGAACACGTGCGTTCCCGCGCCCTCCCTGTGACCCGACACGCGGTAGTTGGGCGTGTTGCGGAGCCTGTAGTTGGTCATGTCCACGGGGCAGGTGGGTATGCCGTCGGGGAAGTAGTTCACGTTGGTCGCTATTGTGGTGGCAGTGATATCCACTCCCAGCGCCGGCCAGGTGCCTTCCGAGACGTAGAACACCTCGACCATCGTGTTGATGTTGGCGCGGTTCATCTCGCAGGACTGCACCTTGGCTCTTCTGGAACCGACGTTGAACCTGGGGATGACGATTGCGGCGAGGATGCTTATGAGTATTACGATGAGCACGACTTCCACGATTGTGAATCCCCTCGTTTTCATAATATACATCACCTCATGACGTTAATTTGCATAACAACATAGCAATAATAATGCCAATGCGTCCGGATAAAGCATGTTTATAAAAATACCTTAATTTAAGCGGAAATTTCTTAAGGGCTTCTTCCGGCACAAGCCGGTTCCAAGGGCAGGATATTACACGCCCCGGGCTTTTTGTGTAAGCGATTACACGTCATGGGGCGGGCATCGAGCCTATGAGATCGAATATGGGGACATAGAGCGAAACGGCAAGGAAAAACACGAAAAGCACCAGCATTATCGTTATCGCCGGCTCGAGGTAGTACAGGAACCGCTTGACGAGGTGCTCCAGTTCGCCGTCGAGCGCGTCGGCGGATTTCTCGAGCAGCGACGCAAGCGTTCCGCTTCTCTCGCCCGAGGCTATCATCGAGGTCACCAGCGGGGGGAAATTCTGGGATATTTTCAGCGGACCCGATACCGTGCCGCCCTCCTCCACGCTCTCGCAGACGCGCTCGAAGTCCCGTTCGATCTCCACGTTGTTCGCCGCCGTCTTTGCCGTCTCCAGCGCCGTCATCAGGGGTATCCCCGACTGCAGCATCGCGCCCAGCGTGCGCGCGGCGTACGCGATCGAGACGCGCTTGTTTATCTTTCCCACCACCGGCAGGCGCAGGACGAACGGGTGGTAGCGCTTTCTGCCCCACTCCGTCGTGCGGATGAGGTGAAACGAATACAGAACCAGCCCCGCGGCGAGCGGGAGCGCCCACCACATCTTCACCATGAAATGGTGCGCCCCCACGAGCATCATCGTCTGTGTCGGAAGCGGGACTTTCAGCTGTTCATAGACCTTCATGAACGCGGGCACGACGAAGTAGATTATCATCGTAAACCCGACCGCCGCCAGCGTCAGCACTATCTTCGGGTACGTGAACGCGGTCGCTATCCGCCTGCGCAGGTCCTCGTTTTTCTCGAGGTAGCCGGCAAGCCGCGTCATCACCTCGGGCATGTTCCCGGATATCTCGCCCGAGCGCATCATGCTCACGTAAAAGTGCGGAAAAACCCTCGGGAACCTGCCGAACGCGCCGGCGAGCGGCGCGCCGTGCTCCACATCCGTCCGCACCTTCCTGATCACCTTCCTCATCGAGTGGTTTTCCGTCTGGCTCTCTATCGCCACAAGGGAGTCGAGCACCGTCATCCCCGACGATATCACCGCCGCCATCAGCCGGGTGAACACGAGAACGTCCGTGGCGGTGATACGCTGGGGGATGACGTACTGGTCTCTCTCCTCCCTCTCGTGCACGGTGAGGACAAGGTAGCCCATCTTTTCGAGCATGAAATACACGCCCTGTTCGGTCTGGCTGTAAAGCGTCCCCCTGAAGTTTTTTCCGTGATTGTCCTTGGCTACGAACTCGAAGTGCGGCATTTTTCATCGCGCGCCGGTCGCGGGCGCAGGAGGGGCGGAGTCCGCGGCGGTTCAGTCAAGCCCCATGAAGACGGCGCGCCGGACCTCGTCGAGCGTCGTCACCCCGTCCACCACTTTCCTGAACGCCGAGTGTCTCAGCGTGCTCATCCCCTCCTGGACGGCGAGGCGGCGTATCGCTGCGGACGTCTCCCCGCGGATGACGGCTTTGCGGAGGTTTTCGCCGAGCGTCATCACCTCGAAAACGCCCACTCTGCCCTGGTAGCCGGTGTGCGAGCAGTACTTGCACCCCCGCCCGCGCCAGACCTTCGCGCGCCCGGTCTTGACGGACGTCAGACCGAACTCCCTGCACAGCTCCCTCACGTCCACCGTGTGCGGTTCCCTGCACGCGCGGCAGATGGTGCGCACCAGCCTCTGGGCGACGACCCCGATCACCGACGACGATATGAGGTAGTTCTTCACGCCCATGTCGAACAGCCGGGTCACGGCTCCGGGGGCGTCGTTCGTGTGCAGGGTCGTGAACACGAGGTGCCCGGTGAGCGCCGCCTGCACGGAGATAGTCGCCGTCTCGGCGTCGCGTATCTCGCCCACCATGATGATGTTGGGGTCCTGGCGCAGCATGGAGCGGAGCCCCGACGCGAAGGTGACACCTATCGTCGGGTTCACCTGCGACTGGTTTATGCCGGGCAGTCTGTATTCCACGGGGTCCTCAATCGTCACGATGTTCTCTTCCTTCGAGTTGAGGCGGCTCAGTATCGAGTACAGCGTTGTGGTCTTTCCCGAGCCGGTAGGCCCCGTCACGAGGAGCATCCCATAGGGCTTGGACGTAAGCTCCTTGAGTGTCCTCAGGTCCTGGGGGTTCAGTCCCAGTT
>JBFMFE010000165.1:0-2801 GCA_040752295.1 bacterium | reverse complement strand
CGTGTTCGTTCTCAGCATGGGCGGCGCGCTGCGCCCCGGTTTCGGCGGCTCCGCGGTGAACGCGGTCCTTTTCGCGCTGACCACGCCGGTCATGTTCTGGTGCGGAAGCCGGTTTCTTCTGGGTTTCGCGAGGGCGGCGCGCAGACTGACGAGCGACATGAACACACTTATCGCGGTCGGGACCTCCGCCGCCTACGCCTACAGCGCCGCGGCGACGTTTTTCCCCGGTTACTTCCGGCGCGCCGGCGTCGAGCCGGTGGTCTATTTCGACACGACCTGCGTGATCATCACGCTGATACTCCTCGGCAGGATGCTCGAGGCGCGCGCCAAGGGGCAGACCTCCGAGGCGATAAGGAAGCTGATGAGGCTCACGCCGCGCACGGCGCGCGTGGTGCGCGACGGCGCGGAGATTGATGTCCCCGCAAGGGAAGTGGTGAAGGGAGACGCGGTGGTTGTGCGCCCCGGCGAGAGCATACCCGTGGACGGCATTGTGGCGGAGGGGAGTTCGGAGGTTGACGAGTCAATGGTGACCGGCGAGAGCGTCCCGGCGCTGAAAAAACCCGGCGACGAGGTCGTCGGCGCGACGATCAACACGACCGGGGCGTTGAGGATAAGGGCGACGCGGGTGGGTTCCGAGACGGTGCTGGCGCAGATCATACGGATGGTGAGGGAGGCGCAGGGTTCGAAGGCGCCGATACAGGGGCTGGCGGACCGCGTGGCGGCGGTGTTCGTGCCTGCGGTGATAGGCGTCGCCTCGGCGTCGTTCGCCGCGTGGTATTTCATCGCCGGCGAGGATTTTTCTTTCTCTTTGCTCATATTCATATCGGTGTTGATAATCGCGTGTCCGTGCGCCCTCGGGCTTGCGACGCCGACCGCCGTGATGGTCGGGACGGGGCGGGGTGCGCAGATGGGGATACTCTTCCGCGGCGGCGAGGCGCTCGAAGTCGCGGGAAAGTTGAGCGTCGTCGTGTTCGACAAGACCGGCACGCTGACGCACGGGCGCCCCGCGGTGACTGACGTCGCGCCCCTGCCGGGGGTCGGGGCGCAGGAGGTGCTGGCGGCGGCGGCGGCGGCGGAGCAGAACTCGGAGCATCCGGTGGGGGCGGCGGTGGTGCGCGCGGCGCGCGAGAGGGGCATCGCCATAGCCGCGGCGGGCGGTTTCGAGGCGGTTCCGGGACTGGGCGTGCGGGCGCGGGTGGGAGGGCTGGAGGCGCTCGCCGGCAGCGCCAGGTTCATGGAAGAGAACGGCGTCGTTTTCCCGCCGCTGGAGGAGGCTGCCGCCGGGTTGACCCGCGGGGGGAAAACGCTTGTGATGACCGCGATGGGGGGGAAGGCGCTCGGCGTGATCGCGACCGCGGACACGCTGAAGGATGACGCGCGGGAGGCGGTGTCCGCGCTGAAGGGAATGGGGCTGAAGGCGGCGATGTTGACGGGTGACAACCGGCGCACCGCCGAAGCCGTGGCGCGGCAGGCGGGGATAGGGAGGGTGTTCGCGGAGGTGCTGCCGGGTGAGAAGAGTTCGGTGATCGCCCGGCTTCAGGACGAGGGCGGGACGGTGGCGATGGTGGGTGACGGAATAAACGACGCCCCGGCGCTCGCCCGCGCGGACCTCGGAATCGCGATGGGCGGCGGGACCGACGTCGCCATGGAGGCTGCCCAGGTGACCCTGATGCGCGGGAACGTCTCGGGCGTCGTGACGGCGATACTTCTGAGCAGGCGCACGATGTCAACGATACGCCGGAACCTGTTCTGGGCCTTCGCGTACAACGCGGTGGGCATACCCGTCGCGGCGGGCGTTCTCTATCCTTTCGCGCACTTCACGCTGAATCCGATGATCGCCTCGGCGGCGATGGCGTTTTCGTCGGTCTCGGTCGTCGCCAACTCCCTTCGGTTGAAAAAGAAAAAACTTTAATGTATCGTTGTCTCTGAGAAAACATTCAGACGGGAAAGAGATTTACGGGCGGGATGGACGATGTTTACGAGGCGTTCCACGGGCAGGACCGCGGTCGCGGGATTCTCGCTCGTCGAGCTGATGATAATACTCGCGATAGTGAACATTCTCGCGGCGATATTCATACCCGGCTACCTGACCACGATTGCACGCGCGAACGTCGCGGGCTGCGTCAGCGAGCTGACCACGATGCGCAAATTCGAGGCTATGTATTATCTCGACTACGGCAGGTACGCCGACAACCTGATGGACCTGAGCGAGATCGGGAACATCGAGGGCTACGCGGAAGCCGACTTCTGCTACATCGAGGACATGTCGCGGTTCCGGAAGGCGAACGTGACGGCGGACGGCAAGAGCTATGAGATCCGGGTGACCATTCAGGGCGTGTGGTTCGGCGACTGCTGGCTCACGGCGACCCCCGACGGCATCAGCTACGAGGGTCCTTGCAGGGGACCGTGACCGTCACGCGATCGTGAAGATTCTTCTGCCCGGAAAATCGGGCGTTATCGCCCTGTTGAGCGCGATCATCAGCAGCAGGTAGTCCTTGACGTGCCGCGTGAGCAGGAACCTGCTGCGGACCAGTTCCCTGCCGTTCCGCCCCATGTATTCTCTCCTCTCCGGCTCACGCAGCAGTTCCTCTATCCTTCTCGCGCATCCCTCGACCGACCGGACGAGATAGCCGGTGACGCCGTTGATGATCTGCGCCCTGATCCCGCCGACCGCCCCGCCGATGACCGGTTTCCCCTTCCACAGCGCTTCCGTGACGGTAAGACCGAAACCTTCCCTGACGGACTTCTGGACGACGATGGTGGAGGCGCGCTGGAGGGCGTTGATCTCGAGGTCGCTGAAC
>JBFMFE010000164.1:0-3232 GCA_040752295.1 bacterium | reverse complement strand
ATGGTGTCCGCCTGGAGCTTCACGTCGAACACCAGCAGATTCTCGTCGGCGGAGAGCGTGTCGAGGTACAACAGGGTCTCGAACTTCCCGGAGATGTTCTTCGCCGAGACGTCGGCGCCGGGCGTCGGAACGTCCTTCATTTCCACGTCAACCCTGCCCCCGATGTTGAAGTCGTATTTCAGTATGTTTCCCGCCTTTTCCTTGAACCTCAGCGTCACCTTCTCCTGCGCGAAAACCGTCGAACAACAGGAAGCAAGCAGCGCGGACACCAGAACTGCGACACGTGCCGTTTTCATCGTTTTCTCCCCTTTTCAAATTTCGCATGGATTATACCCCCCCCCGCGCAATAGTCAACATGACCTTGCCGGGATGCCGGGCGGCGCATCCCTGCACGTACGCCGCGGGGTTCGGTATAATATATTTCCGGCAGAATCGGCGGGCTGCGCGCGATGCGGTCCCGCTTTGCCGCGGCTCACATGGAAAAACGCGACTTCTACGACGTGCTCGGCGTCAACCGCGGCGCCTCAAAGGAAGAAATCCGAAAGGCGTACCGCTCGCTCGCGCGCAGGTATCATCCTGACGTCAATCCCGGCGACCCCGGCGCCGAAAAGAGGTTCAAGGAAATCTCCGAGGCGTACCAGGTCCTCAGCGACGACTCGAAGCGCTCCGCCTACGACCGCTTCGGTCACGAGGGACTCTCGGGCGCGGGGATGGACTTCGGGTTCTCCGACTTCGGCTTCGGCGGTTTTTCGGACATATTCGACACCTTTTTCGGGGGACGGGGCGCGAGGCGCGCCCGACCGGCGGGTCCCGCCCGCGGCGCCGACCTCAGGTACGACATGACCATCTCGCTCGCCGACGCCGCCTTCGGAACCGAAGAGCAACTCTCCGCCCCAGACCTCGTAGAGTGCGAAAAATGCCGGGGAACGGGTTCCCGCAGCGGCGCCCACAGGGTCGCCTGCTCCACCTGCGCCGGAACGGGCGAGGTCCGCCGCGCGCGACAAACCGTATTCGGGCAGTTCGTCAACATCACAACCTGCCCCGACTGCCGCGGCGAGGCGAAAGTCGTCCCCGACCCCTGCGGCGAATGCCGCGGCGCGGGCTTCGTCCGCGGCGAAAGAAAAGTCCTCATCAAAGTCCCCCCGGGCGTCGCTTCCGGCACGAGGCTGCGACTCATGGGCGAAGGCGAACCCGGCGAACACGGGGGACCGCGCGGCGACCTCTACGTCTTCGTCTCCGTCAGGGAACACGGACTCTTCAGGCGCGACGGCGAAAACCTCCACTGCGAGGCGCCCATCAGCTTCTTCCAGGCGGCGCTCGGCGACGAGATCGAGGTGCCGACGCTCTACGGCGCTGAAAAGATACGCATCCCCCCAGGCACACAGAACGGCGCCCGGTTCCGCCTCCGCGGCAAGGGCATGCCCGTACTTAAAAGCCCGCAGCGCGGCGACCTGATCGTCTCCGTCTCCGTCCAGGTCCCACGCAGGCTCTCACGGAAACAGAAGGAACTCCTCACGGAATTCGCCCGCGAGGACGGCGAAGAATCGCTCCGCCCGCAGAAAAGTTTCTTCAAACGCTTCAAAGACCTTTTAGACTGACGCCCGCCACCCGCGCCGCCGGTCGCAGACGCGACGCCTGCTGAAAATGCGCCGTTCCCGTAGATTACATTCCGTGCCGGACGAAGAATCTCATTTTGAAACAGGTATAATTATCTCCCGGCGGATGTCGGAAAGGAGCGGGCGCGCATGACAAAAACGATCCTCATCCCCGCGGCTGAACTCGTTGACTTCGGCGCCGCCGTACTCAGCGCCGCGGGCGTGCCGCCGTCCGACGCGCGCAAAACCGCCGAAATACTCGCCGACGCCAACCTCCGCGGCGTGGACACACACGGCATCTACCTTGTCAACCTCTATGCGAAAAGGATAAAGAAGGGGCTGATAAACCCGACACCGAAGTTCCGTTTCGAGAAAAAAAGGGCGGGCGCGGGCGTGCTCGACGCCGACTTCTCGCTCGGTCAGCTCTCCTCCCTCGAAGCGGCGCTGCGCGCGGTGGACATGGCGCGCGATTGCGGCATCGCAGCCGTGACCGTCGTAAACTCCAACCACTTCGGCGCCGCAGCCTACTACACCGAAACCATGGCGCGCAGCGGTTGCATCGGCATCGCCCTCTCCAACGGCGAGTCCGACGTCGTCCCCTTCGGCGGCAGGGAAAAGTTCCTCGGCACCAACCCCCTCAGCGTATGCGTCCCCGCCGGCAGACAGCCCTGGTTCCTCATGGACATGGCCACCAGCGAGGTCGCCTTCGGCAAAGTCCGCGCCGCCGCCGAAGCCGGCGCCCCCATTCCCCCAAACTGGGCGGTTGACCGCGAGGGCAGACCCGTGACCGACCCCGCAAAGGCTTACGCGGTCGTTCCTATGGCGGGCGCGAAAGGCTACGCCATAAGCGCGCTCATAGAAATCCTCTCCAGCCGCCTCACGGGCATGCCCTTCGGCGCTCACATCGTGCGCAAGTTCGACGACTGGGATAACAGGGCTTTCCTCGGTCACTTTTTCCAGGCGATTGACATCGAGGCGTTCTGCCCGGCGCAGACCTTCAGGGATCGCATGGACGAGTTCTTCGAGGAGCTGAAAAACCAGCCCGCCGCGCCGGGTTTCAACGAGATACTCATCCCCGGCGAACCCGAAGAACGCAGGAAACGGCAGCGTCTCAGTGGGGGTTGTCCGATCAGAGCGGAGGACGCGGAACTTCTGAGAAAGCTCGGCGATGACTTCGGCGTGAAATTTCCCGGCGCATAGGGCGGCGGTCCCCGTCCCGCGCCCGCACGGCGGCAGCCGGGGCGGAAGGACGCGCCGCGCCGCGGAACTGGAGGCGAATGATGGCTCTGAAATTGAAAAGCGCGAAAGAATGTGAGTTCGACCTCGTGAGCCTCGGCGAATGCATGGTCAGGCTCAGCCCGCCCGGACACGGCAGGATCGAGTTCGCCTCGACAATGGAGGTCTGGGTCGGCGGCGGCGAGTACAACGTCGCCTACGCCCTTGCGCGGCTGGGAATGAGGACGGCGTGGGTGGGACGCCTGCCCGACAACCCCCTCGGGCGGCTCGTTCTCAACCACGCAAGGGCGGCGGGGGTGGACGTCGGCTGTGTCGTGGTCGTGCCGCCGGACGGCGTCGGACGAAAGGACAGGGTCGGGTTGAACTTCACGGAGGTCGGAACCGGGCTTCGGGCGAGCGTG
>JBFMFE010000163.1:9883-28078 GCA_040752295.1 bacterium | reverse complement strand
AGACCGTCGCACCGCCCCCCCACAAACCCGAATGACGGACACTGGATGGCAGGGATTTCGATGTGAAACACCGCACGAGTCGCACCGCCCCCCCACAAACCCGAATGACGGACACCAACAATCAAAACGGGACTATAAAGGCGGCGTTTCGTCGCACCGCCCCCCCACAAACCCGAATGACGGACACGAATCAACGAGTTTTTCGTTACTTTTGAATCGATGTCGCACCGCACACACACAAACCCGAATGACGGGAACGGGAAATGATGAGTGATGAATGATGAGTGATGAGTGAGGAATGAGGAATGATGAGTGATGAGTGAGGAATGCGTCGCACCGCACCCCACAAACACGAATGGAGGACACAACCGAAGCCTGTAGCCTGTAGTCTGTAGCCTGTAGCCTGTAGCCTGTAGTCTGAAGCCTGTAGTCTAAAACCCGCATCCGTCGCACCGCACCCCACAAACCAGAATGGCGGGGACGTTGAATTTCAATCTCCGAGCGTCTTTCGCACGACGGGGGCGCGGCCGCCGAGAGACGAGTAATTCCTCGCCCTCAGGTACGCCTCGGCGAAACCGGTGTCCGCCTCGTACCCTCTGAACCCGGCGATTACCCTGTACATGTCGAACCATGCCTGGGGCAGCTGCGATTTGTGCTCGTAAAGGGCTTTCTGCTTCAGTTTCATGGTGTCCGTGACGTCCACATAGTGTGTCGGGAAGAACTGGAACGTTTTCGTGTGGGGCATGTTGCTCGTTTCATAAAAGTACAGTTCGAAACGAAAACTTTTGTCATGGAAAACGCGCCATGCGAGCAGTCCCGACGCCTGATGGTCGGGATGCACGTCCAGCGGCCAGGGTGCGAGAACGACGCCGGGATCGAAGTCCGTAAGCATCTTTTTCAATTTTTCGACGGTCTCTGCCGTCACTTCGAGACTTCCGTCAACGGCGCCGAAGAAAGCCGCCTCGGCGCCAAGCGCCTCCGCGCCGCGGCGCGCCTCTTCCGCCCTGATCGCTCGCGCCTCAGCCGCTCCCCTGCCCGGTATGCCCAGTTCGCCGCCGGTCATTGTCAGTATGACGACCCTCTCGCCTGCCGCCGCTGCGTTGGCGATCAGACCGCCGCAGGACGCTTCGCCGTCGTCCGGATGCGGCGCGATGACGACGACCGCGGCGCGCGCGGCGGCGCACGCCGCAAGGCAGAACCACGCGAGCAAACAGAATTTCAAGGCTCTCATTCCGTTATCCCCCCTCGATAAATTTAAACAATTGTAACTATTTACCGATCTGAAGTGATGTGAGAAAAAGAGAAAGAAAAAGAGAATGACGAACGTAGAATGTAGAACTCAGAATGTAGAAGGAAAGATTCGAACATCTACATTCTGCATTGGTCATTCTACATTCTACATTTCTTTCAAGACCAAACTTCATTTCAGTAAACAGTTACAAACAATTATACCATCGCGCGCGCGTTTCCCTGCCGCGTTTTTCACGCCGCCGTCAAGCCGCCGCCCCCGGCATCGAATATAATGAACGGTGTGAAACCCCGAACCGCGAGGCTCAGGGCGCCGGCGAAAGTCAACCTCTCGCTCACCGTGCTCGGCAGGAGACCGGACGGCTTCCACGACGTGTCGTCGGTTATGGTACCCGTCTCCCTGAGCGACGACGTGACCGTCCGCGCGGGCGGCAAGCCGGGCACGCGGCTGGTCGCATCCGGCTTCGCTCCCACTGTAAGAGAAGGTGACAACCTCGCCGTTAGGGCGGCGCTGCTTCTGCTTTCGAAGGCGGCGCCGGCGGCGGACGTGGGGGTGAAGATCGCGCTGCGGAAGAGGATTCCGGTCGGCGCCGGGCTGGGCGGCGGAAGCTCGGACGCGGCAGCCGTTCTGAAAGGGCTTAACGCGCTTTTAGGCAAGCCTCTGGACGAGACGCAGCTGATGGAAACGGCGCTCGAGGCGGGGTCGGACGCGCCGTTTTTCCTCGCCGGCTCGCCGTGCCTCGTCGAGGGAAGGGGCGAGCGCCTGACTCCGTTCCGCATCCGCGGCGCGCTGCGCCTCGTCATACTGAAACCTGCCGCCGGCGTTTCCACGGAAGCCGCGTACAACGCGCTCGACGGGAGACCATGCCGCGAGTGCCGCGCGTCCGACGGCGTGCGGCTGGTCGAGGCGCTTAAAAGGGGCGACCTTGAGGAAACGTGCCGCCGCCTCCATAATTGTTTCGAGGCGATGGTCGCGGAGTCGCACCCCTCGGTGAAGACGGCGAAGGAACTGCTCATCGGGCACGGCGCCGCCGGCGCGGCGATGACGGGCACAGGCTCGGCGGTCTTCGGCGTCTATGCCGACCGGCGGGCGGCGTCCGCCGCGGCGGCTGCGCTGAAACGGGCGCATGTCCCCTTCGAGGTCTTCGCCGCGCGGACGCTTTGACGCGGGGGGGCGAATCCGCCCCGCCGGTTCACGTGGAAACACGCGCTGCGAAAGGAAAAAAATATTGGCAACGTCCCAATGTCCGGGGGCAATTCCGCAAAAAAAGAATCTAAAATGTCCAATGTCTAATCTGAAATTTAGAAGTAAAACGAAAATGACAGGCTGGAAGCCTGTACCACTGACAGGCTGGAAGCCTATCCCACTGACAGGCTGGAAGCCTGTCCCAATTCCCGGCTCCGCGGCGGAGCATGGAGCCAGCGAGGTTATTCACCGGAGTCATCCAGTTCAAGAAATCATTCAAACCGGCGAAGGATTCGAGAAATTGCCTTTTTTCATACTTCAGGTTTCTTTTTCAGATTCGTTCTACATTCTACATTCAAAATTCTACATTTTATACAAAGCGTCGCCAATAGATGCGCATCCGGGAGACCTTTTCTCCTGTGACACAAACCGCCAACATGCGCAGTTATTTATGACGCCGTGTAAGATTCGTATTTCAGACCCGCTGCAAAGGCGAGAAGGACGCATCAACTTTCCCCCGGACTTTGGGACGTTACCAAAATCGTCGTATCAGGCTGCGCCGGCTCGTTCGGCGGAAACGTCCCCGGCGGGCGGACGGGAGGGGTGAGCGAAAATGGCGACAAGGTACGGCGGATACACGGGCGAAATGCTCGACGTTGACCTCACATCCGGGACGGTCGAGAGGTATGACGTGACCGACCGCGACAGGGAAAGATTCCTCGGCGGCAAGGCTCTCGCGGCGAAGATTCTCTTCGACGAGCTTGAACCCGGCGCAGACCCGCTCGGCGAAGACAACGTGATCGTCATCAACACCGGTCCCCTCACGGGAAGCGGCGCGCCGTGCACGAGCCGGTTCAACGTCGCGGCGAAAAGCCCGCTCACCGGGGCGTTGTGCACGTCCAACTGCGGCGGCGGGTTCGGCATCCACCTCAAGCGGGCGGGGTTCGACGGGATAATCATACGCGGAAAAGCCGCCTCGCCATCGTTGATCGAGATCGAAGACGGGACGGCGAGGATCGCCGACGCCTCGCACCTGTGGGGGATGAACACCGAGGAGACTCAGGCGCGCCTGGGGGACGGGCGGGGGAAGGCGGTGATCGGACCCGCGGGCGAGAACCTCGTGCTGTTCGCGTCAATCATCTCGGGCGAACGCGCGGCGGGGCGGACGGGCGCGGGTGCGGTCATGGGCGCGAAAAACCTCAAGGCGATCACGGCGAAGGGGACGGGGAAAATCCCCGTCGCCAGGCCGGACGAGTTCCGCAAAACCGTGAAGAAATGGGTGAAAATCCTGAAGGAACACCCCACCACCGGCGGCTCGCTGCCCAGGTTCGGAACGGCGGGCTTCCTCAACCGCGTAAGCGTCTGCCACACTCTGCCGACGCGGAACTTCTCGTCCGGCACGTTCGAGCACGCAGAGGAAATCAGCGGCGAAGCCCTCGCCGAAAAACACCTCGTCAAAAACATCGGGTGCGCATCCTGCCCCATCAGGTGCGGGCGCGGCGTCGAACTCGGCGGGAAACTCGTCAAGGGACCGGAGTTCGAAACCATCGGAATGTTCGGCTCAAACATAGGCAACCGCGACCTTGCGGCGATCTGCGAGTGGAACCGCGTGATGGACCTTATGGGATTCGACACCATCTCGGCGGGCGCGACCATCGCCTTTGCGATGGAGCTTAACTCGAAGGGACTGTGGAAGAACGGGCTTGAGTTCGGAAAGACAGACGGGATGGCGCGGCTTTTAGACGACGTTGCGCACCGCAGGGGCATCGGCGGCGAGATCGCCGACGGCGTCCGCAGACTGTCGGAAAGATACGGCGGGGAGGACTTCGCCATACACGTGAAGGGTCTCGAAATGGCGGCTTACGAGCCGAGAGGCTCCGTCGGCATGGGCATCGGGTACGCAACGGCGAACCGCGGCGCGTGCCACCTCGATTCCGGGTACCTCGTCTTCCTCGAACGCATCGGTCCGATCAACGTTGACCCCTACGCGACCGCCCCGAAACCGGCGCTCGCCGTGATGCAGCAGAACATTCTGGACGCCATCAGCGCGTCGGGCTGCTGCCTCTTTACGTCATACGCCTCAATTCCGGCTGCCGCGCACGGGATCAAGCCCTATGGAACCCTCGCGAAGCTGATTTCCGCCTCCCTCGGCTCGTCTCATCATCTGCTCGACCACGCCGGCGCCCTGCCCTACTCACTGCTGTCGTTCCACGCGGCGGGGATGCTGCCTCACACGCTCGCGGTGTCGAACCTGACGGGCATGAACGTGGGAATCGGCGATTTCATGGCTGTGGGCGAGCGAAGTTTCAACATGGGACGCCTTTTCAACGTGAGGGAGGGAATCGCGCGCGAATCGGACGCGCTGCCGCGCCGCCTCACGCACGAGCTTCAGATTCCCGGCGACACGCGGACGAGGGTGCGCCTCGATGAAATGCTGAAGAAGTACTACCGGATAAGGGGCTGGGATAAGCGCGGCGTTCCCACAAGGCGGCGCCTCAGAAAGCTCGGAATGGAAGACTGCGCGAGAGTAACCGTTCAGCCAAGTGAGGCATTAAAAGAGGAATGTAGAATGATGAATATCCAGTGTAGAAGTAAAACTGGACTTTAGCATTTTTCGACGTCGAATTTCCGAATCAACGCGCCCCTGCCCGTGTGCCTGCCTGTGCGTGTCCGCACGCAGACAGGCGTGCCCGTGCCCGCATTCTTTTATTTCTTTTCAGGCGCGTTCACGTCAACGAAATAGCGCCTGAACCACTTCAGCGTCTCGGCGATCACGTTCGGTATCGGCAGTATGTGCCCGGAGTCGTACCACCTGACCCTCTTCGGCTCGCCCACCGCCTCGTGCAGCGCCTCCATCGCCTCGCGCGGCAGAAGTTCGTCGTATTTGCCGTTCAGCATGAGAACCGGGCGCGGCGATATGCGCCCGACGTAGTGTATGGGGTCAACCTGCTGGAATATCTCGAGCGCCTGTTCCACCGTGTAGCCCGCCTGCTCCATTTTTTCGATCGCTTTCTTAACCTCCTTATCAACCTCGGGAACATCGGACCGGCTCTCGTATATTGCGTTCAGCCCCGCCGCGCCGTCGGCGAGGACGATCACGTCGAACCTTTCGTCCACGGCGCAGGCGGTCGCGCCGGTTATCGCGCCCATGCTGATGCCGAAGTAGCCGAGCCGGGAGACGTCAACGTCGGCTCTCGTTTCCAGGAAATCCACGCCGCGGCGTATGTCCGTTATCTGCTGCCGTATGTTTTTGACGGTCGTCTCGGGGTTCGGGTCGAGTATGTCCCTTCCCTTCACCTCGCGCTCGCCCTTGAAGACGCCGTCAATCGCGAAGATCGCGTAGCCGTACGTGACCCACTCGCGCGCGAAAACCTCGGAGAGCGACTTGTCGCTCTGGAGAAAATGCATGAAAAATATCGCCGGCCAGGGGGGACCGTTCTTCTCGACCACCTTCCTGTTGTAGCGCTCCCTGACTTTTTCGTCCGCCAGTCCCGCCTCGTATTCCCCCAGGTTCTTCGGGACGAACAGGTACGCCGGCACTCGCTCGCCGTTCGCGCCGTCGTAGTACACGTGATACATCGTGTAGTATTTCGAATCCTCCTTCACGGCGGTCCCGGCATTGAGAGGCGCCGACCGGTCGTAATCGAAGCTCTCCGCGTATTTCCCGTAAACGCTCTCATCCTGCGAAAAAACGACTGTCGAGACCGCCGCCGCAGCCAAAATCGCCGCAGCGATGCGCATCTTCATTTCATGCCCCCCATTATCGTTTTCACGAACCGCTGTACATGTTAACCCGTATCGCTGAGTATTTCAAACCGGATTATTCATACGGAAAATCGCAATAACGCCTGCCTGTGCGTTGCCTGCCTGCGCAGGCAGGCACGCAGACAGGCCGAATCTCCGCCTCCGAGAAGATATGCCGGGGGGATCAGCGGTAAGGTCGCGCTGGAGAGCGGAAGTGAGCTTTCAAGGCTTGTGTCGCCGGAGGTCGGGAGCCACGGCGGCGCGCGCCGGCAGTGAAAAGCCGCGGACTTTCCATAACTGGAAAAGCGGTGGAAAATGTTCGATATTCTGACGTGGAAGGAAGAGCTTTCCGGGACGGAAGACGAAAATGCAGTCGGACTTCTGCGGGCAAAGACGAGAACGGTCCTGCCTTGCCGGCAGACATGCCTGCCTGTGCCGCCTGGCTGGCGGCAGACAGGTTGGCGCCTGCCTGCGTCCGCCTGTCTGCATGTGGACACGCACAGGCAGGCAGGATAGGCAGAGGGCAGACATGCCTGCCTTGCCGACCTGCCTGGCGGCAGACAGGGAGACAGGTGCGGGCGATGCCCACCCGCACATGCAGGCGGCTATTTCATGAGTTCTTCGTAGTATTTCTCGACCGGGCGCTCGTAGCCCGCTGGATATTTCCCGCCGCGGTAGCTTTCCATCTCGATGCGTACGTCGTCGGGCAGCGCTTTGCCTCCGCGGATGTACACGGGACCCGGCGGTTGCGGCTCGTAGTCCCCGCCGGTCTCGGCTACGCGCCGCTCCTCGAGGGCTTCGCGCTTGAGCGACAGTGCGGCGTCGCGCAGGCGGCGCAGTATACTGGACTGCCGCCTTCTGACGTCGTCGTCCGCGCGGTTTTCCATGAGCATCCGCTCAACTTCCTCCATCTGCTCCTCGATCTGGTCGAGACGCTTGCCGAGTTCGCCGAGCGCGCCCATCTCGTCGAGCAGCCTGCGGACGCCCTCGCGTATGTACGACTGCTGAAGCGCCATCGCCCTGAGCTGCCCGGCGGGGGACGGGAGGGGGAGTCCCGTCTCCGACATGTTCGTGAGCATCGAGTTGAGGTCTTCCTGGGCGCCCGCCAGTTCCTCGAGGCGGCGCAGGTATTCCTCCAGCTCCGCGCGGGCGTCGAGTTCGCGCGCGCGCCTGCCGGACTCAAGAAGTTCGATGGCGAGGCGGTTGAGAGCGACGTACGCCTCGCCGGACATTGCGAAGGCTTCTCCCGGATTGCGGTTTTCGATGAGGCGCACGGCGGAGGCGAGGCGCTGCTGGACCAGCCGGGCGTTTTCGAGCGCCTCGGGCGGAATCGCCATGGTCGCGGCGGCGACGGCGTTCAGTTCGCGGAAGACCTTCCCCGCCGAGTCGTGCAGGAACTTCGTATCGCGTGCGAGGGACGCGGCGTCTTCCTCGCCGGCGGGGTACTGCGCCGCGCCCCTCGCCTTCTCGAGCGCCGCGAGGAGTTCCTCGTGGCGGTTCGAGACGTTCAGAACGCCGTAGAGGATTTCGCGTATCAGGTTCGTGATCGTTCTGTTCGCGGCTGCGAAGTATTCTTCCTCAAACCCGGAGAGGTCTGCGAGCAGGGACTGCATGAGTTCGAGCGCTTTTTCGGCGTGTGGGAGCGCCTGCCGGGGGTCGTGGCGCGCGAGTTCACCGGCGGAGCCGCCGAGTTCGCGGTCGAGGCTCCGCCCGTCCGCCTGCTTTTCGAGCGCGCTCAGTTTCTCCGAGAGAGTCCCGTCCGTTTCGCCGAGCGTCCCGCCGAGCGCGCGAAGTTCGCCCGCGACGTCCTTTACGTTCTCTCTCACGCGAGCCTCGTCGAGGGAGAGCTTCTCCGCCCCGGCGCGGTCCTCCGGCGGCAGTCCATCAGCTTTCTGCCTTTTCCCGAGGTCTCCGGTTTTCTCAACGATCTCCCGCTGTTTCTCGACGAGCTTTTTCATCATCCCGGTCACGGCGCGGAGTTTCTGTTCCGCAGTGATCCTTTTCAGCCGCTTGAGCGTGAGGTCCAGCGAGCGCTGGAGCTTTTCCTGATCGAGCGCCGCCTCCATGAGCATCCCGTCAATGCCGGAGAGATTCAGGTTCCGGAGCGCTTCCTGTATGTTTTTCAGGCGCTGTTTCATTTCATCGGAGAGGAGTTCCTCCGTGAGGCGGCTTATCTGGCTGATCTTGTCGAGTGTGTCCGGACCGATGAACGGGTTGGTCTTCATGCGTTCGAACACGTCATGCATCGTCTCCGCGATGTGTGATATTTCGGATTCGAGGCGTTCCTGGCGCAGGAGGTGGCGTTCGAGGTCGGCTCTCTGTTTTGTGTCCGGGAGCGCGCCGGCGGTCTCGCGGCGCAGTTCGTTGAAACTCTCCATTATGTAGCCGCTCTCCCGCATCGCGGATTCGAGGCGCGACAGAATTTCTTCCTCGGATTCCTCTATTTTTCTGTAATCCTCCCGTGCGGAGACGATCGTCACGCGCCGGGTCTCCGTCACCGCGCTTTTGGGTCCGGCGAGTTCGTCGTTGTCGAGCGCCCGGAGGTAAAACTCGACGGTGTCGCCCTCGTACGCTTCGATGCGCGTGAGTTTCCATGAGTAGGAAAAGTCGAGGTTCTGAGCCGGGGGGAGGTTGATCTTTTCCGTCCCGCGCACGTCCCGTCCGAGTACGGAGTAATTGAGCGTGACGGCGGCGATTCCGTAGTCGTCGTGTGCCTCGGCGGCGATGGAGACGGGTTCGGCGCGCGACTGGCGCGCGTCGCCGTCGGGGCGGATAAGGCGGATGGAGGGAGGCTCGTCCGCTATGGACGATATGAAAAACACGGGGGGAACCGGGTTTTCGAATCCGTTGGAGTCCACGAGGCGCACGCTGTAGCTGCCGCTCCGCGTGACGGCGAAGGACGCGCGTGCGGTCGCCCCTCCGGGGAGGACGCAGTCACTGGTTTCTCCTTTTTCGAATTCGAGCCAGGCTTTCTTCAGGGGCGCAGACGCGGTGATTTCGAGCGCCGCTTTCGTGCCGAACGGCGCGCGGACGTCGCCGCTGTCGAGTATCGTTTCGGGGGGTATCCCGGTGTGGCGGGGGTACTCGAGGAGCAGTTTCAGTTTCCGCACAGACGGCGGGTCAACCACCTTTACGCGGTATTCCCTCGAGCGAAATTCCCCGTACCGCACACGGTATCGAAGATCGTCCGTCACGGAGCGGAGAACGGCGGAGAAGGCTCGTCTTTCCGGCGCCGCGCTCTTTGCGGCGCGCATTCTCACGGCGAGGGGCTGGAGCACGTCGCGCCGCACCTCGACGAACGGCGTCCCCCTCATGTTCCCTGAAAAGACGGCTTTTATCGTGACATCCGAATCGCGCCGCGCCGTTATGTTGCCGGAAACGCTCGTGAGACTGAAAGTTTCCCTCGCCGGAACGTACGGAGGGGCTGTGAAGCGGACGGCTTTTTCCCACGCCCCCGGATGCCCGAGGGCATAGAGCGAGAAGAGGGCGAGGAGCGCGAGCGCCCCCGCCGCC
The DNA here is from genome assembly GCA_040752295.1 of bacterium. Classification (GTDB taxonomy): domain Bacteria; phylum UBP15; class UBA6099; order UBA6099; family JBFMBQ01; genus JBFMFE01. The sequence goes on along the minus strand of JBFMFE010000163.1, from coordinate 18,387 downwards.
GCGCCCGCCGTCCGCCGCCGGTTCACCGCGCGCGCGAGCGGGATGCTCACGGCGTCGCGCCGCGCCTCGCCGAGGAGCGACTCGAACATCGCGGGGTCGAACCGCGCCCTCCCGCGTAGGGCTTCCCTTCCGAGCTGCACCGCCGATATGATACGGTTGCCTGCGTCCGGGAGGCTCCGTTCGAGAAAAAGGGCTGCGTCGTCATCGCTTAAGCGGCGGAAAAGCGGGTGGAGCGCGAGGAACGCCGCCGCCAGTCCGCCCCCGGCGGCGGCGGCGAGAAGTAACGCGGCGCGGACTGACCACCCCGCGCCCGTCACAACACCGATCAGCACCGGCGCAAGGACGATGATCGAGGCGATGAACGCTCCCCGCGCGGCTTCGTTCAGGCGCCACAGCGCGCGCGCCGCGCGAACGCGCCTCATCAGGGACCTGTAGTTTTTTCTCACGGAATCCATACCGACCGCTTTCAGCGCGTGATGATCGTCCCATGAAAATATTAGGGTCTATCCCGCGCGCGGGCAACCCACGGGGCTTCCCCGCCCGCCGCCCCGTTTCGGCTGCACCGAACGGCGCCGCCTCCCCCGCGAGCGGCGTGGAAACCTGATTATTCGTCCGGTGAAATCGCGATGGCGCCGAAGACCGCTTTTTTCCGCCGCGGGTTTAACATTCCGCTGCCTTAAGAGTCATAATATCAGGCGGAAAAACTTCATCCGGGGGGTTGAGAACCATGGGAAACGCACAGAGCGGCGGAGCCGCAACCAAATCGGGTGCCGGGAAAAGACAGAAAAACAAAAATCTTTCAATAATTCTTCGTAAAAGACGAAGAAACGCGGGGTTAGCAGCACAGCGGACGGCAGCGGCGCTCGTTTCGGCATTTTTCATTACTTGCGGCGCGGCGGCGTCCGTCCAGAACGGCGAGGGGGTTATAACCGCCGTGAAGGGCGAGGCGTGGATACTGAAGGGGGGCGCTGAGCGGTGGGACTACGCGGCGGAGGAGATGATCGTCGCGCGCGGGGACGCGATCAAGACCGCCGAGGGTCAGAGGGTGGACGTAACGTTCGACGACGGTACGAAGCTGCAGGTGGGCGGCGGGACGCTGATCGCGATTGACCGGCATGAAATCGGCGGCGACGGGGCGAGGAACCTGCATCTTTCCATGGAGCAGGGGAGAGCGAGGGCGGTCGTGGAGAAGCTCGCCGTTTCGGGTTCGGCGTTCGAGGTGCATACGCCGACGGCGGTGGCGGGCGTGCGGGGGACCGATTTCGAGGTGGAGATAGAGGACGGGGAATCGGCGGTCACGGTTTTCGAGGGGGAAGTGGAGGTCGAGAACCGCGCCGGGGCGGTGAGGGAGAAGATACGGCTTCTTGCGAATCATATGACGCGGGTGCGGGGGGGCGACGTCCCGGTAAAACCCATACTCCTTAATAAAGAAAGGGTAATGAAAAAGAGGGGAGAGTGGGCGAAAAGGATCAGAGAAAAGGGCGAGGGGCTTTCGAAAGAGGAGGCAGTCGTCTTCCTGAAGGCGCACATGAACGGACTCCCCGTTGAAAAGGGGAGGCAGCTCGTCGGTCAGATGAAGGACAACGGGCTTGATTTTCAGGACGCGAGGCTGATCGCAATGCTGCCCTCGCGCGGCGTCTCACCCGCGGAGGCTGCGGAGGCGATTGAGGTGATGGACGACAGGTCGCTGTCGGGCGACGACTTCAGGGGTCTTGCGAACGACCTTCGCGCCATGAAAGAACCGGGAGAGATGAGGGAGAAGCTGCGCGGCATCGGAGACATCGCCGAACTTGCGCTCGACAGGCAGATCGAAAAGATCGGGAAGAAGGGGCGAATAGAGGAGAAGAGAGACCTGGAGAAAATCGAGCTGCTTTTAAGCAGGCTCGCGCCCGGAGACAAGAGGAGACCGGAACTGGAGTTTCTGAAGACGGCGGTATCGAAGGGGATCCCGCCGGAGAAGGTGAGGACCATCGCGCAGATCATGCGCGGGGGACATCTGAGGATGAGGGACGCGGTGCTTCTGCTCGAGGCGGTGAAGAGGGGGCTGGATCCCGAATTCGTTCAGCTTTTCACGAGACGGCTCCACGAGGCTGGGGTTGACTTCAGGACGCGCGATCTGTTCATCCGGGCGCTTTCGCTGGGTCTCAAAAAGGAGCAGGTGCACGCCATACTCGAAAAGATGAGGACGGGCGGACTGACCGAGGAACAGGCGCGTCAGAAACTCGAGCAGTTCATCAGGGAAAACGTTTCGAGTCTTGAGAAGACGGGAGACGGGGGGCAGAATAAATGATCCTCTATGGGGTCAAATGACCTCATAGAGAATGAGCAATCGTCCGGGGGCGTGCGCCCGCGGTTTTTTTCACCGGGAGAGCGTTTTGTGTGAAGTGAAGAGATGCCTGTATCTGGCGTAGAGGCGTTTTTTTTCGATGCGCCTGATCGCCCATGCGGCGCCGCGTCTCACGGCGGGGTCGTCGTCGTTCATCGCCGCTTCGAGCGCGCCGAGGGTGCGCTGCGAGGACAGTTCGGCGAGCGCCCAGGCGGCGCCCTCGCGGACGCCGGCGTCGGGGTCGCGAAGGGAGTTCATGAGCACGTTAGCGACGACGCGGTCGGGGAAGCGACCGAGCGCCTGAGCGGCGTTCCACCTGAGTTCACTTTCGCGCAGCGATTCGGTGAGGGCGGGGACGGCGGCGTCGTTTTTGAGTTTTCCCAGCGAGAAGGCGGCGCCCCGGCGGGTCTCGACGTCTTCGCCGGCGTCGCGGAGAATCGTGATCAGGCGTTCCGCCGCCTTTGCGACGCCGAGTGCGCCCGCGAGCCACACCACGCAGCGCGCCGTGTGCGGCGGCATGGGGTCATACAATAGTTCGAGTAACCCCGGCGCGGCGGATTTAAGCCTTCGGCGTTCCAGCTCCACCGCCGCCGCCCAGCAACGTTCGGGGTCGCGGAGGCGGTGGAGCAGGCGCCGGGCGTGATCGCCGCCCCGGGCGCCGCCGGGTCCCGTGGCTGCGCCGTTTTCGAGGTTTTTTTCCATCGTTCCGCTTTATTGCGTGTGCGGTCGGCAGCCGGCGGCGATTTCTTCCGCGTTTCGCGATATGGACGGTGTTGACCCCACGTCCGGTCTCCCGCGGGAGACGCGCCGGCTACTCGAACCTCGTGGGGATGGACTGAAAGCAGCCGACGAGGAGGTAAACCGCCTTCGCGTTGCGCATCAGCCTCAGCATGTTCCCCCTCATGCTGATTTGTCCCTTCACGATGGCGCGGATGACGTCGGTTCTGCCGAGCATAACGTCCTTCCACACCTGGAACTTCGCCGTGAGGCGGTAGTCGGCGTCGCGTTTCGCCTTCGAGGCCTCGACGCACTCGCCGTTTTTCAGATCGAGGAAGAAGAAGGTTTCCGGGTCATCGCCGGCGGCGGGGTGTTTTCCGATCACCCTGAACGAAACGCTGTCCGTCAGATGCCTTGCCGCCCTGCGGTATTTTTCGTTGGAGTTGATGGCGGGCATGGATCGGCAGACCCACTCGTCCGAGAGGAACAGGCATTTTTCCATTGCGTCGAACACCTCAGCTCGCGTCGAGGTCCGCGGTCGTCGAGAATCTTAACACAAATCGAAGCCCCCGGGGCGGCGATTTGCGTGCGGATGAGAAAAAAAGTACGGTGTCCCGTTAGATAACTTTCGCACTTTTCGGTTCCCGCTTCACGCCTGTCTGCCGTGCCCGGCACAGGCAGGGAGGAAGATTTAAAGGCAGATGAATTTTATGTGTGTTCGACCTGCCTGTAGGCAGACAGGTGCAAATCCGACCTGCCTGTAGGCAGACAGATCATGCGAAAATCAATATACGCGAAGCGCCCTGGAGTGCCTGCCTGTGCGTGAACGCACGCAGACAGGCGGTGATTTATCACCGCTTTGCCTTTGCCGGCGATTAATCGCCGGCATTGAAAGCGGCGCTGAAGCGCCGCAGTCCAAAGCTGAAAGATGCGCGAAGCGCCCTGGAGTGCGGGCGAGCGTGCGACGAAGAAGGAGCGCATGTCTGCGAGCGCCGTGCCTGCGCCGCCGGCCTGTCTGCCGTGCTCGGCACAGGCAGGCGCGGCAGGCAGGCCCGCGAGAAGGGCCGAATCTGCCTTGAGGCAGATGTCTTTCGGCGGGACGAGGTCCCCCAAGTCCCCGGGGAGCGGGCTGGAGTGCAAACACCGCCTTGTTTCCCGCGCTCCGCGCGGGAGTGAAGGCGGCGATGACTCGCCGCAGTCCAAGGCCTGCCTGCCGCCTGCCTGTGCGGGTGGGCATCTCCCGCACCTGTCTGCCCCGGCCAGGCAGGCACAGACAGGGCAGGCAGGCGGCTGACGCCGCAATCCATCGTGACGAAGAATGTGCGAAAGCACACTTTAAAAATAAGGGATTGAAAACCCTCGGACCGGGATGTATAATCACAACGGGGTGGAGATTCCCGTGGGTGGTGAAACGCCTCCGGGAAGGGGAGAAGGGAATTTTTTTGTATTATTTACGGGACAGGTGAGGAACGGTGAAAACAGACTTTCTGATGTCGCTCAAACAAATCGAGCGCGAGCGTGAGATTTCGATGGAGGAGATACGCACCATCGTGGAGGACGCGATCGCGAGGGCGTTCCAGGCGGAATCTCAGGGGCTTCAGTCAATCCGTGTCGAGTTCGAACCCGAGGAAGGCATCATAGGGGTGTTCCGCGTGAGGGAGGTCGTGAGGGATGTCGAGAATCCCTCGCTGGAGGTCTCGCTCGAGGACGCCGCGAGTATCAATCCGGATATTGAAATCGGGGAGCTTGTCGAAGAGGAAGTGCCGCTCAGCAGCTTCCGGCGCATAGGGATACAGGCGGTCAAGCAGTACGTCACACAGCGGATACGCGAACTGGAGCGGAACATACACCTTGAGCGGTTCTCCGGGAGGGTGGGCGAGATCGTGACCGGGACGGTGGCGCGGGTCAACAATCAGGGCGTGATGGTGAACCTGGGCAAGATAGACGCGTTCATGCCGACGTCCGAAACAATACCCCATGAGAAGTACCTTCTGGGAAAGCGCCTGCGGGTGTTCATCAGCGAAATAAAGCAGGGTGCGAAGGATTCGGAGATAATCGTATCGAGGGCGAGCACCGATTTCGTCCGCGGGCTTTTCGCGCTCGAGGTTCCCGAGGTCGCGCAGCACATCGTTCAGATCAAGAATCTGGTCCGTGAAGCCGGCTACAGGACGAAGATGGCGGTCATTTCGACGCAGGAGAAGGTTGACCCGGTCGGCGCGTGCGTCGGACACAGGGGGCAGCGCGTCAAGAACGTCGTCAACGAACTGTCGGGGGAGAAGATAGACATCATACCATACAGCGACAATCCGGCGCAGTACATAGCCTCCGCTCTCAGCCCCGCGCAGGTGATCTCGGTCGAGATATTCGAGGAGGACCACAGCGCGGAGATCATCGTTCCCGACACGCAGCTCTCGCTGGCGATCGGCAAGGCGGGACAGAACGCGCGGCTGGCGAACAAGCTGACGACGTGGAAGATTGACATACTGAGCGAGGAGGAGAAGGAGAGGCTCGAGAGGGAGCTGCGGACCGCGAAACTGCTCGAGGAGCACGTTTCCGCCCTGGGACTTCCGACGCGGATCGCCAACCTCCTCGACGAAAACGAGGTGAAGACCGTCAACGACCTCGTTCAGAAGACGCACACCGAATTAGAGGCGCTGCCCGGAGTCGGCGCGAAGTCCATGGAGGACATCACGACGAGGCTCAAGGAACTGGGGCTTGCCCTCAGACCTGAGGAGACCGAGCCGGCGGCGGACACACTCGACGCGGCGGCGGCGCCTGAATCCGCCGAGGAAGGCAAACAGGATTAAAGATTCGGGATTAAGGATTAAGGATAAGCTGGAAGGGGCGGGCGGTGGAAAGCGGACGGCATAAAGGGAAACACGAAAGGACGCCCGGCGCGATGAGAAACTGGAGGGACAGAAGACGGGATAAGGGGATCGGCTGACGCGCGCCGGGGCGGCGGCGCTCATCTCAACCCGAAGCGCCGCATTACGGGGCAAGACGGGATATGACGAAGAAAAGGGTTCACGAAGCCGCAAAGGAACTGCGAATTTCCGCAAGGGACATGCTCGCGCTCCTGCACAGGGCGGGGGTGGAAGCGAAGAGCAATTTCAGCGTGGTTGACGACGCCGACATCTCAAAAGTGAAGCGGCTCATAACGGACGAGCTTGCGAGGCAGAAGGAAACGGGAGAGAAGAAGGAGCGCGTGAAGGCGGTGGCGTCGGCGCCGGCGCGTCCCGTGGGAAAGGCCGCGCCCGAGGCAGCGGAGGAGACGAAGGAGGACGAAGAGGCGCCCGCAGGCGCGGCGGGCGAAGCCCTGGAAGACATCTACACCAGTCCCGCGAAGCGCCTCGAGGCGATTCGCAGGAGGGAGATGGAACGGCAGCGGCGCGGAACGAAGACCACCTTTGTGAGAAAAAAATCCGGTAAGAAGGGCTACGCCGACAGGGGCGCCCGCGGCGGCGTGAAAGCCGAGGAACCTCCCCAGAGGGAACCAGCAAGACCGTTGAGATTTTCGGGAAGCCTGACGATCAAGGAAGTCTCGAGGGAAACGGGAATAAAGTCCGCCGACATCATAATGTACCTGATAAGGGAACTCGGGCTGATGGCGACGATAAACCAGAGTCTCGACGAGGACGTGATCACGCTCCTCGCCGAGCGCTTCGGGTTCCAGGTGGAAGTGAGGAAGGAAGAAGAACCCCAGGCGGAGGAGGTCGAGGACAGGGCGGAAGACCTTGAGCAGCGCCCGCCGGTGGTGACGATCATGGGTCACGTGGATCACGGGAAGACGAAGCTGCTCGACACGATCCGGCACACGAACGTCACGGCGACGGAATCGGGGGGTATAACGCAGCACATCGGCGCGTACCAGATAGACCACGTGGGTCGAAAGATCACGTTTCTGGACACGCCGGGGCACGAGTCGTTCACGGCGATGCGCGCGCGCGGCGCGAAGGTGACGGACCTCGCCGTGCTGGTGGTCGCCGCTGACGACGGTGTGATGCCCCAGACGCTGGAGGCAATAGACCACGCGCGCGCGGCGGGCGTGCCCATACTGGTGGCGGTCAACAAGATTGACAAGCCCCAGTCGAACCCGGAGAAAGCCCGGCGGCAGCTCGCCGAGCACGCCCTCGTTCCGGAAGAATGGGGAGGGGACACCATCTTCGTGGACATTTCAGCGAAGTTCGGCACAAACATAAACAACCTGCTGGACATGGTCTTTCTCGCGACCGACATACAGGAGCTGAAGGCGAACCCGAAACGCAAGTCCACCGGCAGCATCGTCGAGGCGCAGCTGGACAAGGGAAAGGGACCCGTGGCGACCGTCCTCGTTCAGAACGGGACGCTGTACACGGGAGACGTGGTGGTGGTGGGGCTTACGTGCGGGAAAATCCGCGCGATGGAGAACGATCTCGGGGAGAGGGTCCCCATGGCGGGTCCTTCCGCGCCGGTGAAAATCTACGGACTGGACGCTGTGCCGCAGGCAGGCGACCGGCTTTTCGTCGTGGAGGACGAAAAGAAGGCGCGAGAGATCGTGCAGAGGCGCCAGTTGAAAGATCGCGAAGAGAAGATGCGATACGCCGGGAGGGTGACGCTGCAGGAAATCTTCCAGAAAATCCGCGACGGGAAGGTGAAGGAACTCAAGGTCGTGCTCAAGGCGGACGTTCAAGGCTCGGTGGAGGCGATCAGGCAGTCGCTGGAGGGCATCAAGCACGAGGAGGTGCGTGTGAACGTGATAAGGGCTGCCGTCGGTGAGATCAAGGAGACGGACGTCATGCTGGCATCGGCATCCAACGCCGTCATTTTAGGTTTCAACGTTCACACCAACCCCACCGCCGCGGCGATGGCGGCGGAGGAGAAGGTGGAGGTTCGGAACTACGAGGTCATCTACAAGCTGACCGAGGACGTGAAACAGGCGCTGGTGGGGATGCTTGCGCCCGAGTACGTTGAACAGCACGCCGGCACCGCCGAGGTGCTCAAGACGTTCGTGTCCGCGAGGGCGGGGACGATCGCGGGTTGCATGGTCGCCGAAGGGGAGGTCTCGGTGGGAGACACCGCGCGCGTGTACCGCGACGGGAGGCTCATCCACGAGGGGAAGATAAAAACACTGAAGCGCTTCAAGGATTCCGTCAGGTCCGTCAAGTCGGGTTTTGAATGCGGGATGACGATTGAAGGGACCGGCGACTTCGAGGAAAAGGATCAGATCAAGGTCTTCTCCGTCGTGGAGAAGAGGCGGGAGTCGCTGGAGTAAACTTCCGTGGACACGATCCGGAATTACACGACGAATTCCGGTCATGTCCCCGAAATTCCGGGCGAAAATCTGTTTAGCCAGGTGAAGCATTAAAGGAGGGATGTAGAATGTCCAATGTAGAATATCGAAGTGAGAAGAACAAAAAAGACGGGCAGGGGCACGGGCAGGGGCACGGGCACGGGTGTTGATAGAAACGAATATCGAATGCCG
>JBFMFE010000163.1:0-9783 GCA_040752295.1 bacterium | reverse complement strand
GAAGCATTAAAGGAGGGATGTAGAATGTCCAATGTAGAATATCGAAGTGAGAAGAACAAAAAAGACGGGCAGGGGCACGGGCAGGGGCACGGGCACGGGTGTTGATAGAAACGAATATCGAATGCCGTGCCTGACGGCAGGCAGGTCGAACAGTGAATGATGAATGTCCAATGTAGAATATCGAAGTGAGAAGAACAAAAAAGACGGGCAGGGGCACGGGCACGGGTGTTGATAGAAACGAATATCGAATGCCGCCCCTGACGGCAGGCAGGTCGAACAGTGAATGATGAATGTCCAATGTAGAATATCGAAGTGAGAAAAACAAAAAAATGACGGGCACGGGCAGGGGCACGGGCAGGGGCACGAAAAACAAAAAAACGGAGATTTGGAAAGGCGTTTTGAAATGTTCTTCGCAAGAAACGAAGAGTTAGCAGTACAGGGAGCATGAATAATCGGGGATGAAACAGCCGGTTTCCGGGAAAGAGAAGATGGATTTCTGACGAGGATTCAGCGGTGCCCGTCGGAGTGATGCGCATAGACCTGCACCTTCCCGGGGTGAACAGCCTCAAAGGAAAAAGGCGTATCGTTCAGCGTCTGAAGGCGATGATCAGGAACAGATACAACCTTTCCGTTGTGGAAATGGACCATCAGGACCTCCACCGGCGGGCGGTCATCGGGGTCGCCGGGATAAGCGCCTCGCGCGAAATCCTCGAGGAGGAGATGCGCGGGGTGCTTCAGCTCATAGACAGGCAGAAAGACTGCGAGACCATGGACAGGACGATCGAGTACGTCGAGTAATTATTTACCGAACGGAAGTCTGGATTAAAGATGAATGTAGAACGTAGAATGATGAATGTCCAATGTAGAAGCAGATATTTCGCTCCTGTCTGCCGTGATCGGCACAGGCGGGCGAAATTTCAGATTGGAAATTTCGGATTCATCATTCGACTTTTTCGATCATTTCATTCCTGCCGCATCCGATCGGTAAAATGTTATTACATCAAGTGAGCGGGCGCGGGCGCAGGCAGCGGCGGACGCCGCCGGAACCGCCGGGCGCGCACTGAAAGCTGAAAAGGAACGGACCGGCCGTGGCAAACAGGAGACTGAAGCGCGTCTCCACGCTTCTGATGGGAGAGATCAGCGATCTTATCCGCAGGGAAGTGAAGGACCCTCGTGTCGGCTTCGCCACGGTGACGGACGTGACGGTCGCGCCCGACCTGTCCACCGCGCGGGTATACGTCTCCGTGCTGGGGGACACGGAGACGCGTGACAGGACGGTCGCAAGCCTCAACAACGCCGCGAGCTTCCTGCACCGGCGCATCAGGGAGCGCGTCGTCATGAAAAAGATTCCCGCTCTTCACTTTTTCCCGGACGACTCGATAGAGCGTGGTGTCAGGGTGTGCGCCCTGCTGGACAGGCTGAAGGAAGAGGAAACGGAGTGAGACGGGGTTGAAGCCTCCGCAGGCGGAGTTTGAGCGTCTCGCCGAGGTCATCGCCGGGGGCGTGAGCTTTGCGACGCTGTGCCATATAAATCCCGACGGTGACTGCATCGGCGCGCTGCTTGCCATGCACATCGTCCTCGTGAAGCTGGGCAAGAAGAGCCATGCCCTGTCCGTGCACGGCGTACCTTCGTTCCTGCGTTTCCTGCCGCGCGCGGAGGAGGTCGCGGTCGCCGGGGCGGCGGACCTCGCGCCCGACGCGGCGATAGTGCTCGACTGCGGGTCCAGGAAACGCGTGGGCGAGGAACTGGCTGGGGTCGTCGAGCGGGCGCGCGTCGTCGTCAACATTGACCACCACCTTTCAAACAGCGCGTTCGGCGATCTCAACTACGTGGACCACGACGCCTCCGCCGCGTGCGAGATTCTCTACCGATTCTTCAGGCGCTGCGGGTTCGAAATTGACGCCGACGTGGCGAAATGCCTCTACACGGGGATAATGTACGACACCGGACGCTTCAAGCATCCCACCACAACCCCCGAAGTTTTCCGCGTGTGCAGCGAGCTTCTCTCGGTGGGCGTCAACCCGAGCGAGATCGCCATCAGCGTGTACGACACGAGGAACCGTCCTCACCTCGCCGTCCTGGGCTACGTTCTGTCCAACCTGACCGTCAGCGACGGGGGCAGGCTCGTGTGGGCGGTCGTCGAAAGGGAGCGTCTGCGGGAGATGGGGGCGACCGCCGAGGACAGCGAGGGGGTGGTTGACCAGCTTGGGAGCCTCGAGTCGTGCGAGTTGTACCTCCTGTTCACGGGTTCGGAAGACGGAAAGGTGCGTGTCAACCTGCGTTCCAGGGGGAGGGTGGACGTCAGCGGCATCGCCGCGAAGTTCGGGGGCGGAGGGCACCTCAGCGCGGCGGGACTGCGCTCGGCGGAAAAGATGGAGGCGCTGGTCGAGAAGGTCCTGCGCGAATGCCGGGAGCGCCTCGGCGCCGCCGCCCCGAAGTGAGCCTCAACGCCCGCCCCTGCTCAACCGTCCGCGATAGATGCGAAAGTGCGGCGTGCTCAACGTCTTCAAACCCGTCGGCATGACTTCGCACGACGTCGTGGCGCTGGCGCGGAGACGCCTTGGGGTTCAGAAGACGGGTCACGCCGGCACACTCGACCCCGCCGCCTGCGGCGTTCTGGTGCTGCTGGTCGGACGCCCCGCGACGAGGCTCTCGGCGCGGCTTGCCGCCGGAGACAAAGCATACAGGGTCGAAGCCGCTTTCGGGATCGGAACCGCCACGGGCGACGTCGAGGGCGAAATCACCGCCGAACTGAAAAAGCCTGTCCGGAAGGGCGCGGTTCTCAACGTCCTGCCGTCGTTCACGGGCGTCATAACGCAGACGCCGCCAATGACCTCGGCGGTGAAGGTGGGCGGCAGGAAACTGTACAGTCTCGCACACAGAGGCATCTCGATAGAAAGACCGAGCCGTGAGGTCACCGTCCGCCGCCTCGAACTCCTCGATATGTACCGGCGCGGAGGGCTGACCCGCGCTCTTCTGCACCTCGAGTGCTCGAGCGGCACGTACGTGAGAACCCTCGTGGAGGACATGGGCGCCGCCCTGGGCGTACCCGCCTGCGTCACGTTTCTGCTCCGCGTGCGCTGCGGGGGATTCGTTCTGCGGGACGCGGCGCCGCTCGAGGAGGTGAAGGCGCCGGGGGTCTGGCGGCTGCTCGCGCCGCCGGAGGATTTTTCCGCTGGACGACCTGTCTGACTGGTCTGACATGTCGGACCTGTCGGACTGGTCGGACTTCAATCCGCGCGCCGGACCGGCGCCTGCCTGACCAGCAGACAGGCGCAAAAGCACAGGCGGCACAGGCGGGCGGATGCCGCCGAAGGTCGCGGGAAATGATAAAGATCGGATAAAATATTTTACGTCGCGGGCGCCGCCCCTGCGGCGCGGTTTTCGGGATTTGACGCAGCCCTGACATGAAATTCATCAACGATCTCGACGGACTCTCCGGGGAAATCGGGACGGCATCGGCGCTCACGCTCGGATGTTTCGACGGCATCCACCTGGGGCACAGGGCGATCCTCGAGCGGGTCGCCGCCGCGCCCGCGCGGGAGGGTTGCGCGGCGCGGGTCGTTGTGACTTTCGAGCCTCATCCCGCCCTTGTCCTGGAAAAGGGGCGAAAGAATTTTCTCCTCACGACACGCGAGGAGAAGGAAGCGCTGCTGAGCGGATACGGACTCGACTTCGCGTGCTTCGTGCCGTTCACCGTCGAGTTCGCGCGCACGCCCGCGGCTGAGTTCATCGAAACGACGCTGGCGGGGCGGCTCAAGGCGCGGAGGGTCGTGGTGGGGGCGGACATACGGTTCGGGCACCGCAGGGAGGGGAGCGTGCCGCTTCTGGAGGAAGCTGGGAGGCGGTTCGGGTTCGAGGTCGAGGTCGTCGAGCGTGTAGAAGCGGAGGGCGAGGCGGTGAGCAGCACGCGCATCCGGGCGCTGCTGGAGGGTGGCGAAGTCGAGGCTGCCGCGGGGCTGCTGGGGAGGGACTACGTCGTCACCGGCGAGGTCGTCCGCGGCGCCGGACTCGGCGCCAGGCTGGGCATTCCTACGGCGAATATCATGACCGGTCCGTTCAAGCTGATTCCGGGGTCCGGGGTGTACGCCGTCCGTGCCGGGATTGAGGGCGGCGGCTCGCCGGGGGTAATGAACATCGGGGTGCGCCCCACCGTCGGGGGGGGTGAGACGACGCTCGAGGTCCACCTCATGGATTTCCGGGGCGAAATATACGGGAAGCGCGTCACGGTGAGTTTCGTGAAGCGCCTCAGGGACGAGAAAAAATTTCCTTCGCTCGAAAAACTCAAGAGGCAGATAACGCGGGACATGGGTATTGCCGAAAAAATATTAAGAAGGTAAAATAATGTTTCGGCGCCGCGCCGGAGACACGAACGGGGCGCAATCCGGAGACAAGGAACCGACGGGAGAGACGAAATGGGACTGACGCAGGAACGGAAAAAGGAGCTGATTGACAGGTTTCACGCTCACGGCAAGGACACCGGGTCGCCGGAGGTCCAGATCGCGCTTCTCACCGAGAAGATCAACCACCTGACCGAGCATCTGAAGACGCACCGGAAGGACCACAGTTCGCGGCGCGGTCTTCTCAAGATGGTGGGCAAGCGCAAGCGGCTGCTCAACTACCTCACGAGCGTGGACGTGAAGCGGTACGAAAAGATCATCCGGGACCTGGGATTGCGGAAATGAAAAGGGCATCCGCCCTCACCGGTGAAAAGAGACTGCCTCCCCGGAAAATAAAGTCGAAACGGTGCGACGCCCTCGGCGGCGCGGTTTCCGCTCGATTTCCGACACGGTAAAACCCCACAGAAAGCAGGAGCGAAAAATGGACGAATACGAAGTCAGGATTGAGATCGGAGGAAAGACGCTCAGCATCCAGACGGGCAAGCTCGCAAAACAGGCGAACGGCTCATGCCTGATCAGGTACGGCGACTCCGTGCTTCTCACGGCGGCCACCGCGTCGAGGGAACCGCGGGAGAGCATAGACTACTTTCCGCTGACGGTGGATTTCGAGGAAAAGCTGTACGCTGCGGGCAAGATTCCGGGGGGGTTCATCAAGCGCGAGGGTCGCCCCTCGGAGTTCGCGACGGTCACGGCGAGGCTGATAGACCGCCCCACGCGCCCGCTGTTCCCGGAGAATTACTTCAACGACGTTCAGGTGGTGTGCACGTCGCTGTCCTCGGACCTCGAAAACCCCATGGACGTGCTGGGCATCGTGGGCGCTTCCACGGCGCTGTCGATCTCGGACATCCCATTCGGCGGTCCCATCGCGGGCGTGCGCGTTGGGATGGAGGAAGGGCGGTTCATCGTCAACCCCACCTACCAGCAGATAAACAGCGGCGGACTGAACCTCGTGGTCGCCGGGACGGAAGACGCGGTAATGATGGTCGAGTGCGGGGCGAACCACGTCGGCGAAAAGCTGATACTGGACGCGATCGAATACGGCTGCGAGGCGATCCGCGGGATCATAGACGCACAATTGAAGCTCGTGGAAAGGGCGGGCAGACCGAAACAGAAAGTGGAGGAAAAGACGGCGCCGGCGGAGATCGAGGAGGAGGTGCGGCGGCTCGCGGAGGAAAGACTCCGCGACGCGCTCACCGACAGGACGAAGACCGAGCGCGAGGACATGATCGCGGCGCTCCGCAAGGACGTCGAGGAACGGCTGGGAGAGCGGTACGAAGAAAACGCGCGGCACGTCGCCTCGGTCATGGAACGGCTGGAGAAGCGCATCGTGCGCGAGAACATAATCAGCCGGGGGGCGCGCCCCGATGGACGCAAGCCCGAGGAAATCCGCCCGATCTCGTGCGAGGCAGGCATTCTTCCCAGGACCCACGGCTCCGCGCTCTTCACGCGCGGGCAGACGCAGGTCCTCAACATCGTCACGCTCGGCACGATCAGCGAGGAACAGCGCATCAACGGGATCACCGCCGCGGAACACAAGCGGTTCATCCACCAGTACAGCTTCCCGCCGTACAGCGTGGGGGAGACGAAGCCGATGCGTGGACCGTCCCGCCGCGACGTCGGGCACGGCGCGCTCGCCGAAAAGGCGCTCATCCCGAACCTTCCCCTGGAAGAGGAATTCCCCTACACCATCCGGTCCGTCTCCGAGGTTCTCGAATCGAACGGTTCAAGCTCGATGGCGAGCGTCTGCGCCGCGAGCATGGCTCTGATGGACGCCGGTGTTCCCGTCAAGAACACCATCGCGGGGATCGCCATGGGACTCATCATCGAAGACGGAAAGCATTTCATCCTCACCGACATACAGGGGATCGAGGACCACGACGGGGACATGGACTTCAAGGTCGCCGGGAGCCGGGACGGCGTGAGCGCGCTGCAGATGGACATAAAGGTGAAGGGGATCACGGGGGAGATCATGAGGGAGGCGCTCGAACGCGCACGTGAAGCGCGCCTGTTCATCATGGACAAAATGGAAAAAGCCGTCTCCCGCCCAAGACCCGAGCTTTCGAAGTACGCGCCGAGGATCATCCAGTTGCAGATAAGCGTCGAGAAGATAGGCGACGTGATAGGACCGGGCGGAAAGACGATCCGCAAGATCACCGAGGAAACGGGAACCAAGATTGACATCATGGACGACGGGAAAATCTACATTTACTCGCCCGACAAGGCGGGCGGCGAGGAGGCGCTCAGGAGGGTGAAGCTTCTGGTGGAGGACCTCGAGCCGGGGAAGGTGTACGATGGGGTCGTTACGAGGGTCATGAGCTTCGGCGCGGTCGTGGAGATGCTGCCCGGCAAAGACGGGCTTGTGCACATCTCCCAGATCGCCGACCGCCGCGTCGAGAAGGTGGAGGACTACCTGCGCGTGGGGCAGAAAGTCAGGGTCCGCGTCCGCGACATAGACGACTACGGCAAAGTAAGCCTCACCATGAAAAACGTGCGATGACGCCGCGGCGCGGCGCTCTCCGCCGTCACGTGTTCCGGCGATTTGCGGTGAAGCTGTACTGGCTGCCCGGAGCAAGAGGGGCTTATTCAGAGATTTCGACGCCGTAATTCGACGCTCATGGTTCGGAACCCCGAATTCGAGAGAACCGTTCTGGACAACGGAATAACGCTTCTCGTCGAAAGGCTTCCCTCGCTCAACACCGTTTCCATCGGCTTCTGGACGGACCTCGGATCGAGGGAGGAGCCGCCGGAGATGGAAGGCGCGGCGCACTTCATCGAGCACATGATCTTCAAGGGCACGGGGAGGCGCAGCGCCGCGGACATCGCGCACGAAATCGAATCCGCGGGCGGCGGCATCAACGCGATGACCGGCAGGGAACTCACCACGTGCCACGCGCGCACCCTTCCCGAGTACCTGCCGGTCGCCGTGGACATACTGACCGACATCGTGCTCAACTCCACGTTCGAGGAAGACGAACTGACGCGGGAAAAGGAGGTCATACTCGAGGAGATCAAGGACGTGCTCGACACGCCCGAGGAACTCGTTTACGACCTTTTCCACGAGGACTGTTTCGGGCGCGCGGGGATCGGGCACCCCGTTCACGGCAGCGAGGAAACCGTCGTCGGCATGTCCCGCGCCGCGCTGCTGCGGCTCTACAGGGAGCGGTACGCTCCGACCTCGCTGATCGTCGCCGTCGCCGGAAACCCCGGCAGTCACGACCCGGCGGAGCTGATCTCCGGGGCGGTCCGCGGCGGTCCCGATGCCGGACACTCCGCACCGCGCGGAACGGGCGGCGGAAAACCCGCCTTCGGGACAGGCATCCGGACCCACGAGCGGAAGACCGAAAAGGTACACCTCATGATGGGCGTCGAGGGCGTTCCCTATCACAGCGACGACCGCTTCGTCCACGGGGTTCTGGACGCCGTGCTGGGCGGGGGCATGAGTTCGAGGCTTTTTCAGGAAGTCCGTGAGAAGCGTGGGCTTGTGTACGACATCGGGACCGAGAACGTGCACTACGGCGACACGGGCATTTTCGGCATCAGCGCCAGCACCCGTCCCGCCAACGTTCCAAAATTAGTCGCGGCTGTCGTCTCCGAACTCGCCAGGGTCAAAAAAGGCGACGTGCGCCCCGACGAACTCTCGCGCGTGAAAAACCAGCTCAGGACCTCAATCGCCATGAGCCTCGAGAGCGCGAACAGCAGGATGATAAAGATCGGACGCTCCGAGATTTATTACGGCAGGAACGTCACGGACGACGAGATAATGAACAGCATACTCATGGTGACCCTGGACGACCTGGTGCGCGCCGCCTGCGAACTCTTCCGTCCCGAGCGCTTCATGACCATCACGCTCGGACCGATCCCCGGCGGCGGCGCCGAAAACCTCAGGGCGGACGTCGCCGACGCCCTTCATTCGCTCTGAACTTCGACCTCTCCCGAGGGAACCAATCGCCGAGACCGGTCTGCCTGTAGGCGCGCGGGTCGCATTTGAAATGTGCTATAATGCCCGGTGAAAACGGCATGAAGTCCACGTCAGCGAACCGGAGCGGGGCGGCGGGGAGAAGCCCTTCGCGCTGGACGATTTTTGCGGTCGTCGCGTCCGTCATCGCCGTTCTCTTCGTTTCCCGCGCCGCCGCAGCGGCGTCCGCCGAGACGCGGCGCGCCCATGAAACCCGGAAAAACGCGAGGCTCGAGGGGAAGATACTGATCTTCCAGAAGGAAACGGGAGCGGAGGGGAAATCGCAGCTCTGGGCGATCATAGACGGCGGAAAGCCGGTTGTTCTCACGCACGAAAAGGGAGGCGTCGGCGCGTTCGCCTATCACCCCGCGCTCAAGACCGTGTTCTACCAGAGACGGATCGCCGAATCCGACGAGGGGTTCGAGATCACGCACCTCGTCTCGAAAAAGCTCCCGGACGGGCAACCCGAGACGGTCGCCGCCGAGCGCGAGAACCGCTCCGTTCTCAACCCCATCGTCGCGCGCGACGCGCCGCTGCTCGCGTTCAACACGGTGGACTTCTCCGCGCTCGACAGCCCCGCCTACGACGTCGGCGTATTCGTCAAGAAACTGGGTGAAAAGACGCCGCCGGCGAGGCTCGAAACATTCTCACCGATCGAGGGGTTCATACACATTCCGCTATGCGTCTCGCCGAAGGGAAAATACCTCGCCGTCCAGCGCGCCCCCCTCAACGAGCCGGAGATGGGCGATTCGCTCGTCGTGGAGTCCGGATCGGGAAAAATCCTTCACGTCCTCAAGGACGCAAGGATTCAGGAATGCACGCCCGACGGGAGGAAAATCCTCGTTTCCACTCTCAGAAAAAACGGCATGGGCGCCGTGCTCCAGTACGCGTCGCTCGGCAGTCCCAGACGGACGAACGTCACGGCGGAAGGTTTCAGCGACGAGTTTCCATCGTGGGCGCCCGACGGCAGAAACATCGTGTGCC
The DNA here is from genome assembly GCA_040752295.1 of bacterium. Lineage (GTDB taxonomy): Bacteria > UBP15 > UBA6099 > UBA6099 > JBFMBQ01 > JBFMFE01. Next base: position 443 of record JBFMFE010000163.1, on the reverse strand, counting down.
ACTCGCGAAGCCCCGAGGGCGGTTCCCTCGGAATCTGGAACATCTCCGTGGAGACGGGCGACAGGTTCCTGCTCACCGATGACGGGATCAATCCGAGGTGGAGTCCCTCGGGCGAGGGCGTGTTCTACGTGCGTCTCCCCGACGGCGGCAGGCGCTCCCCTGAGATATGGTGGATGGGGACAGACGGAAAGGACGCCGCGAAAATCACCGAGGGGGGCGAAAGCTACATCGTCGAGCCGTGGGCGCCCGCGCCCCACCCCCACCCTTCCCGCGAACCGGCTTCCATAAAGACCGGATTATTCATCCGGTGAAATCGCAATAATGCCGAATCTTCGTCGTTATCGGGCTTCCACCGTCGGTCACGTACCTGTCAAGTACGCTCCCGTCCGGTGTCAGCCCTCTGCCTCGAATCTTCAGCATTCTTGCGATTTCTTCCCGAATTA
>JBFMFE010000162.1:0-6717 GCA_040752295.1 bacterium | reverse complement strand
GTCCGCCGTGAGCGCGGAGAAGGAGATCATCGCGACGGAATGGATCAAGCCTGGGGCAATCGTGAACGACGTGAGCCTGCCGCCGAGCATATCGCTGAAACTGTACGAGGAGCGCCCGGACGTGATAGCGATACAGGGGGGAATCGGGTACCTGCCGGAGTACATAAATCTGGGGATACCGGGTCTCGCGGTCGGGGCGACACTCGGATGCATGGCGGAGACGTTCATACTGACGATGATGAACATGATTGACAACTACAGTTACGGGAAGATCACCAAGCAGCAGGTATTGAAGATATGGGAAGCCGGAAAGATTCTGGGATTCGGGCTTGCGGCTATCAAGTACCAGGATAAGAAGCTGACGCGTGAAATAGCGCAGGAAGTGGTGAGGAAAGCCGCGGCGGCTGGGGCGGAGCGTTGACGAGCGTTTTTTTATGCGACCGGCGCCGCGCCGCCGCCGTCAGGCGGTTTTTCCGTCTCTGAGCCTTATTATTCTGTCCGTCCTCGAGCCGATTTCCTCGTTGTGTGTGACGAGGACGATGGTCTGACCGGAGTTCCGGTTGAGGCGTTCGAGGAGAGCGATTATTTCGCCGGAGGTTTTTGAGTCGAGGTTACCGGTTGGTTCGTCGGCGAGGATGACGTCGGGGCTGTTTGCGAGCGCTCTTGCGATGCCCGCGCGCTGCTGTTCGCCGGCGCTGAGCTGTGCGGGGCGGTGCCCCGCGCGGGGAGAAAGTCCCACGGCGGCGAGGAGTTGCAGAGCTTTAGCGCGGCGCGCCCGCGGGGACGTCCCGGCGAGTTCCATCGGCAGCTCAACGTTCTCGAGGGCGGTCAGAATCGGTATCAGGTTTATCCGCTGGAAGACGAAACCGATCTTAAGGAGGCGGAGGCGGTCCAGTTCCCTCTCGGGGAGCGCGCGTGCGTCCCTGCCGGAGATCAGTACCTTTCCGGCGGAGGGGCTGTCCAGGCATCCCATGAGGTTCAGGAGTGTGGTTTTACCCGAGCCGGAGGGTCCCATAACGGAGGCGAAGTCGCCTTTGTTGACCGTGATCGAGACGCCGTCCAGCGCGGTGACCTCCACCTCTCCCATACGGTAGACCTTTTTCAGGTTTTGGGTTTCGATGATGGTGTGCATCAGGTTATATCCCGTTCGTCACGTGTTCCGTCCGGTCATTCATATTTGAGGCTTTCCGAGAGGTTTCTTCGGAGGATGAGCAGGGCGGGGAACAGACCGGCGAAGGCGCCGATGAGCGCCGCGATGGCGAGACCCGCCGCGAAGATGCGCGCGGAAACGAAGGTTTCAAGGAAGGTCTCGCCGAGGAAGACCTTCATCAGTCCGTCTATGCCGAACGAGAGGCTGATTCCGAACAGGCATCCGAGGGTTCCGCCTATGAGGCTGAGGATGAGGGACTCGGATATGATGAGTTTGATGACGAAGGATTTGGGGGCGCCGATGGCGCGCAGGGTCGCGAACTCGCGGACGCGCTCGGAGGCGGACATGATCATTGTGCACGCCACGAAGAGGACGCCGATCACGAGCGCGAAACAGGAGACGGAGAAGTGCACCGTCCGCGCGATCGTCATCATCTTTTTCGCCTCCTGGACCATCTCGTTCATGGTCTGTACGTCCAGGCGTGGGAATTCTTTTTTGAGCCGTTCCGTGACCGCGTCGAGCTGGTCAACCCTGTCGAGTTTGATCATGAGGTAGTGGATTTTTTCCCTGTCCTCGTGGATGTACTGCGCCACGTTGAGGGGCATGTAAACGAAGTAGTCGAAGAGGACCCCGCTTTTGCGCATGACGCCGATCACCTTCAGTTTGACTCCCGTAATGAGTTCAATCTCGTCGTCCACGTCTTTTTCCAGGTTGTTCGCGATGGAGCCGCCGAGAAGGGCGACGAACCTGTCGCCTTTTTTCATGAAGCGTCCTCTGTCAATGCGGGCGGCGGGTCTCATGAGTTTGAAGGTTTCCGGCGGGACGCCGGCAACGATGGTGGGCATGCCCGTGAAGGCGCCGCTGCCGTGGATGGAGAATGTCTGGTAGATCGGTTCGGCGAGTTTCACTCCGGGGACGCTCATGGCGCGGCGACGTGTGCTTTCGGGGATCGTCGCGCTGCCGCGAAGGGGGTAGGGCATCCGCGCCTCGCCTTTTGGCATCACGAACAACTCCGGGTTCGTCTCGCCGAGGAGGAAGTCGAACGAGCGCATGAATCCCTCGCTTATGGAGAGGAGTCCCACGGTGAAGCCGATGGCGAGGAGGACGCCGAGCGCGGTGAGCACGGAGCGGCTGCGGCGGCGGAAGAGGCTGCGGGAGCCGAGGATAATCCAGGTTTTCATCGTTGGTCTGAAGAGGGCGGGGAGTTTGCCGGCTGGAGGTCGTTGGATGTTGCGGTTCGTGTTTTGCCGGCTCGATGGCGGGGATTCGCCGCCCGTTTTGCGCTGATTTTCTTCAGTTGCGCTGGGAGCTCCCCGTTAGAGATTTTTTCGAGGATACGTTCGCAGTTTTCGGAGCGCAGGGGCAGGGCGCCGGTTTTTTCGTATTCCATCGCGATGAGTTTGTTGAGCGTCTGCGCGGGGCAGCGTCCTTTTGTCGGGTGTGGGAAGCGCTTTTTCATTCTTGCGTAGACGGGCGCGACGCCTTCGTCGAGGACGTTTCCGAAGGAAATCTGGAGGAGGTCGCAGGGCTGGAGGTTTCCGGCGGGGTCCACGTAGCAGAGGGCGTTACCGGCGCAGCAGCCGTAGTTTTCGTCGTCTTCGAGGAAGGCTCGCGCCTGTATGCTCGGATAGTCTCTGAACCGCGGGTCGGTGTTTATTTTCAGGTGGAATTCTTTTATTTCCTCGAGTTGAGATTTGGAGAGTATCACGTCCCTGCCGATGTAGTTTCCGCTCGGCGTGGCGTCGAGGATTTGAATGAAACCGGCGCCGATATCCTTCGCCAGTTCGAGGTACTGGTAGAGTCCGCCCTCGTCCATGAGTTCGCGAGTGGCGCAGACGGCGATGCTGGGGAGGATGCCGCATTCGCGGAAGGTTCTCACACCGTTCACCGCCATGTCGAAGGCTTTTTTGTTTCTTCTGAAGGCGTTGTGCCTGTCGGGGTCGAAGTGGTCGAGGCTGATGATAGCGGAGGCGAGGCCGGCATCCGCGAGTTTTTCCGCCGCCTCGCGTGTCAGCCCGAAGGCGGTGGTTGCGAGGAGCGAGTCGCTCCTGTCGCTCGTTTTCCTGATCAGCGTCAGGAGGTCGTCGAAGCGCAGGAGTGGTTCGCCGCCCTCCCATGCGATGACGCCGACGCCGATCTTCTGGAAGTCCTTCGCGATTTTCAGAAGTTCTTCGGCGGAGGTCACGTCTCCGCTCCCGAGGGTCTGGATCGCGTAGCAGTGCTCGCACCTGTAGACGCATTTCCTGGTGATGGAAAAGATCAGCGAGGGGATGAAGGGGAGCCACTCGTCGGTCCCGCTCATAAGGTTGCGGAGCATCGCGTCGTACATCATGTCGAAGACTTTGCCTGGCCACCTGGGGGCGAAGCAGTCGAGGAACACGCTGCCGTTGTAATAAACGTACTTCTTGTTTTTTCCGCCCGAGGCGAGGGTGAGCAGGCGGTCGAACAGGCTGATCGCGCCGGGGAGCGGGATGCGGTCGTCCATCAGGCGCCCGAGAGTTCTTCTCATCGCCCTGCGTGCGAGAAGGAAGTCAACCGCCGCCCTTTCAAGCCCGTGGACGAACTTTATCCTGTTTTCCGCTTTACCGAGCAAGAGCTTCAGCGCCCGCTTTTCCGGTTCCATTTTGAGGCACGCTTTTCCGACGTTATTGCTCTTTATTTTATATCATAGGGACGGTGGCGTGTCCGGGGTTTATTTCGAGAATCAGGGAATGGTTCGGGATGAACGTTTTTCGGAGTATCTTCCAGCGCTACCGTGGGTTGAGGCGACCGCGGGGTTGAGGGATTTTCCCGCCGGCGCTCATCGATCAGGCGCGTGATTTCGCGGTGGGCGAGTCCGACGTCGCGTGCGTGGTGCGCGTCGGATGCGGGCAGGAAGAGGAAGTCCATACCGGAGTCGAGGCCGCGCTCAATAAGCCACAGGACGCTGGTGTGTCTTGGGTTGATTTCGAGGGTTTTGCCGGCGCGGGCGGCGGCGGCTATGAGCATGCGGGCGTGCGTGGGCGGGGGGTCGCCGTATCTCTCATGGTAGGCGCCGAACGGGTGCCCGATCACGTCCACGGCGGGATTGCCCATTGCTCCCCGGAGAAGGTCCCACTCGCAGTGGAGGGTTTCAGCGGCGTCGCGGACAATGAGCAGGTCCTCGATGGCGCCGCCGGGAGGGGGTAGCGAGTGGACGGAAGCGACGACGATGTCCGCGCGCCGCAGCATGTGTTCGTCGGCGTCCAGCGTCCCGCCGGCGTCTGTGATCCGGGCTTCGACGCCGCAGAGGATTTTCATTCTGTCGGAGTAGTGCTTTTTAAGGCGGTTTATTTCCGAAAAATAATCTTCGAACCATGGGGCGTTTTTTCTCACGTGCTCGGTGAAGGTGATCACCTCGAGGTCAAGGTCGGCGGCGCGGGCGGCGCATTCCTCCGCGGCGCTCAGCCCGTCCGTGAAGTCGGTGTGGACGTGACCTTCGACGGCGGGGAGGGAGATTATCTCCGGTTTGCCGCCGGCGACCCTGAAATGGTCCCTGAACCAGAACGAAAGTTCCGCGGGGGGCATTTTCAGCCTTGGGCGCCGGCGATTGGCTGTGATGCTTGATGGGTGTCGCCGGGTTTCCGCCGCAGGGTTACGCGGCGGTTTCAGGCGTTGCGTTCGAAGAGACCCGCCGAGCCCATTCCTCCGCCGATGCACATCGAGACGACGCCGTAGCGCGCGTTTCGGCGTTTCATCTCGTACACGAGCTGCGTGGTGAGCTTCGCGCCCGTGCATCCGAGGGGGTGTCCGAGGGCGATCGCGCCGCCGTTAACGTTTACTTTCGACACGTCCAGTCCCAGTTCTTTGCAGCAGTAGTGCGCTTGAGAGGCGAACGCCTCGTTTATCTCGAAGAGGTCTACGTCGTCTTTCGTCAGCCCCGTTTTTTCAAACAGCCGCCGTATGGCGAAGAGCGGACCGACGCCCATGATCTCCGGCGGGACGCCTACGCTGACGCACTGGCGGTAGCGTGCGAGGATTTCGCAGCCGAGTTCCCGCGCTTTTTCCGCGGACATGAGGACGAGGGCGGCGGCGCCGTCGTTCATGGGCGATGAGTTTCCCGCGGTCACCATGCCGTCCTTCCTGAAAACCGGTTTGAGACCCGCGAGGACCTCCGGAGTCGTTCCGGGGCGTGGGCACTCGTCGGTGTCGAAGACCACTTCACTTTTATTGACGGTGCCGTCCGGGCTGACGGTTTCGAGGATCGCGGTCACGGGCACGATTTCGTCTTTGAAAACGCCCTTTTTTATTGCTTCGAGCGCCTTGCGCTGGCTCTCGCACGCGTATGCGTCCTGCTCCTCGCGAGTGACGCCGAATTTCGCCGCCACGTTTTCCGCCGTGATTCCCATCGAGCAGTAGGTTTCTGGCCACTGGTCCATGAGGCGGGGGTTGGGACTGGGGTTGAAGCCTCCCATGGGTACCATGGTCATGGACTCGACGCCGCCCGCCACGCCGACGTCAATGGAGCCGGTGATGATCTTTGCGGCGATTATGTGTACGGCTTCGAGGCCGGAGGAGCAGAAGCGGTTGATCGTCGCCGCCGGGATTTGCGACGGGAGACCGGCGCAGAACTCGATGATGCGCGCGACATTCATGCCCTGCGACGCCTCGGGCATCGCGCATCCGAAGACCACGTCCTCGACCTGTTCCGCCTGGATTCCCGCCCGTCTGATCGCTTCGTTCAGGACGACCGCGCCGAGGTCGTCGGGGCGGGTTTGTGCGAGGGTTCCCCTTTTGGCTCTTGCGACGGCGGTGCGGCAGGCGGACGCGATGACGGCTTCCCGGGAAGCACGGTCGGCTTTTTTCGTTCTTTTTGCCATGTCAGTCCTCTCCTTGGATAAGTATAGTTTTCATTCGCGGGAACTGACCGGAAACGCGCGCTCTTTTCACGCGCGGTCAGTTGCGGAGGGGTTTTTTCTTTGTGAGCATGTGCTGAATGCGCGCGAGGGTTTTTTCCTGTCCGCAGAGGTGAACGAACGCCTCGCGCTCGAGGTCGAGGAGGCGCTGTTCGCTCACGAGCGTGCCCTCGGGGACGTCGCCGCCGCACAACACGTACGCCACTTTCCGTGCGAGGTACAGGTCGTACTCGGTCGCGTAGTTTCCCTGTTGCAGGGTCCAGGCGATGTTCGACAGGGCGGCGACGCCCGCCCGCCCGGGAACCCTGATGTCCCTGCGTTCCCTGGGCGGGGCGTAGCCGGCTTTGAGCATACCGAGCACCAGGTTTTTGGCGTCGGCGATGCGGTGGTCGTGATTGGGTGAGGACCTGTCGTGTGCGCGGAGGATGCCCATGTCAACCGCTTCCTGCGCGCTGGTGGAGACCTTCGCCGCGGCTATCGTTTCGAAGGCGCGCCCGATGAACCTCAGTGTGCCGACCTCAACGTCGTGGGGGATGTTTTCGACGGCGCGCAGGCACAGTTCCTTGCAGCCGCCGCCCGCGGGGATCAGCCCCACCCCCACCTCGACCAGGCCGATGTAGGTTTCGGCGGCGGGCTGGACGCGGTCGCAGCCGAGGCAAATTTCGCAGCCGCCGCCGAGTGTCATCTGGTGCG
>JBFMFE010000161.1:0-19763 GCA_040752295.1 bacterium | reverse complement strand
CTTAAATCACCGCTAAAACCGCTCGGAACATCTCCAGCAGGACCCCGCGCGGCTCAAACCCCCGCAAATCCCCTTGAAATCAAACCCGAAATCCGGTAAAATCCACTCCGTATGAATAATCCGGGATGAAATAACGGAAAGCATTATCGGTTCAGCGATTGAAGTACATCGCGCACTGGGGCCGGGGCTGCTGGAGTCGGCCTACGAGGAATGCCTGTGCAGGGAGTTGACGATTCGAGAAATAACATTCGAGCGCCAGCGACCGTTGCCGGTAAAATACAAAGGCGCTATGCTCGATTGCGGTTATCGTCTCGATCTTGTAGTCGCCGATTCGGTTGTCGTGGAAATCAAAACGGTGGATAATTTATTGCCAATTCACGACGCGCAACTGCTGACATACCTGAAACTCGGCGGCTGGAACGTCGGACTACTTATCAATTTCAACGTTCCCGTACTCAGAAAGGGAATAAAGAGGCTGGTAAATAATTATAAGGATCAGGAATGAACCGCGAAGACGCGGAGAGCGCGGAGGGGGAATGAAAGACAGATCAAACCGCAGAGACGCAGAGTTCGCGGAGAAATGCATGAAAAGAAGATTTTTTTAATCGCGATAGCGATTATATTCTCTTTGTCTTTTCTCTGCGTCCTCTGCGCCTCCGCGGTGAAATTCTCTTCCTCCTCCTCCGCGCCGCAGAAATACAAATTCTACATTCTTCGCATCGGCGGCGTCGCGGGCGAGTCCGAGGGAACGGTCGTCGGGATGCTGCGCAAAACCGTCGCCGCGCTCTCCAAAGCCACCGGCTACGACATCGAATACCTGTCGGTCGGCGGCGAGGAACTCGGAAACGCCATCGAAAGCGGGGAAGCGGATTTCACGATGTGGGGCTCCGAGCCTTATGCCTACGACAAAGACGGCTATATGCGCAATTATGTTTCCCTCGTCACCGCCGCGTTTTTCGGGAAGGCGACCCACAAATACTGCATCTACATCAACAAGGAGCGCGGGATGAACAGCCTGCCGCGCCTGGCCGGGGCGAAACTGCACATCTCGCAGTACGGTTACGGCTGGGCGCACCTGGCGGAATTCCTGGACGACGCCGGAATAAAACAGCCCGTCGGCGAATTCTTCAGCGAGGTCATCCCCACGAAGGATATGCAGACCTCGATGATGTTGCTGAAGACGGGTGATATAGACGCGGTTTTCGATCAGAGCGACGAGGCGGATTACGTTCTTTTCTCCAACAGCGAATTGAAGAAAAGCATCACGACGCTCGTTTGTTCTGGGGAATACGCAAACGTGCCAGTGCTGTACAGAAAAGGGCTGCCCGACGAGGTGGTTGCGAAGGTGGGCAAGGCGCTGCTCGGCGCTCACAAGTCAAAGGATTTTCAGGAAGTGCGCATGATGTTCGCCGCCGTCAATCTGTCATTCAAGAAGGTGACGAAAGAGGATTACGAGGCGTTCAACAAGTATTACACCTACGCATGGAACAAAGGACTTTACAGTGAAGTCTATGAAGTGCTGCCACCCGTGAAGTATGAGGAATGGTACAAAGAGCCGGAGGACATCTTCAAGGGGAAATACAAAGAGTTTTTGGAATTGGAAATAACGCTCGGAAAAGGCGATTTCAAGAAGGGCGCCGCCATGATCAAGCGCCTGAAGCGGAGCGTGAAGGACAAGCGGCTGGATGAGATAGAGAGGGAGGTTGGAATTTTCACCGCGGAGGCGCAGAGGACGCAGAGAAATAAATGCCCTGCGAACATGGTTTACGTGCCCGCGGGGGAATTCACTATGGGCGCGGACAGCCCGATGACCGATGAAAAAAAGACGCATAAAGAGAAAACCGGCGCGTTCTGCATAGACATGTACGAATATCCGAACATAAAGGGCGTGAGACCGCGTGTGGGTATGAAATGGAGCGAGGCGAAGGGTCTGTGCGCGGCTGTGGGCAAGCGGATGCCGACGGAGGCGGAATGGGAGAAGGCGGCGCGGGGGACGGACGGCAGGATATATCCGTGGGGGAACGCATGGGATGCGAAAAAAGCCAACGCATCGGGCGCGGATGATGGATACGAGAAGTGGGCGCCGTCTGGAAGTTATCCCGGCGGGAAGAGTCCTTACGGCGCTTATGACATGGCGGGCAACGTGTGGGAGATGGTGTATGACTGGAATTATTATTCCGGGCTGAAGACGAAGCCGTGGAAGAGCGGAAAAGCCTATGACATATTTGTTCTGCGCGGCGGCTCGTGGAACCGCGCGACCGCGATCCTCCGCGCCTCTTCGCGCTACGGGCTCATCGTCAACTGGCGCAGCGACCTCGGTTTCCGCTGTGCCCAGGACTTATGAAAAACTGGGTTTCGGGTCTTGGGTATCGGGTAAAAGAGGAATAACGAAAAAGATTAGGGGAAAAGAACGATGCTGAAAAGCCACAAGGAGTTGATTGCTTATCAGAAGGCCTATGAATTGTGCCTGGAAATTTACAGGGACACGAAGGGATTTCCAAAAGAGGAGTTATACGGTCTGGTTTCCCAGATGAGACGCGCGGCAGTATCAATTCCCTCGAACATTGCCGAAGGGTACAGCAGAAAAAACAGAAAAGAATACGTTCAATTTCTCAGGATCGCGCTCGGTTCGTGCGCGGAACTCGAAACACAGGTCTCGTTGTCCATCGATTTGGAATACATTTCCAGAGAAAAAGGTGAAGAATTGAAAAGTGAAATGGTCAGTGTGGTACAACTTCTGACAAAACTCATTTCATCTCTCGACAAATAAAGGTTTTACCCGGATCCCAAGACCCGAAACCCAAAACCCATTTTTTTCACCGCCGGGGCGCGGAGGACACAGAGAAAGAATGGAATATATCAAACGGTAGAGGTAGAATGAGATAAGGAAAAGAACAGGCGGGGAGAAATTTCATGATTAATGACAAAGACATCAAAACGGCGAAGGCGTTGATGGATGTAATATCCAGTTTCACAGAGATTCTCTCATTCAAAGTTTTCGGCAGTCGCGCGCGCGGCGACTGGGACCGGGATTCCGACATGGATATATTCATAGTCGTGCCCCGTCTCACGCCCGAACTGGACAAAAAAATCAGCGACGCCGCCTGGGAAGTCGGCATGGAGAACGACGTGGTCATCGCCACGATTGTCTGCACTCCCGAAGACCTGAACAAGCCGGGCTTCCGCGGCTCTCCTTTTTTAAATGTTTTGGAGAAAGAAGGAATCGCGGTTTGATATAAGACAAAAATTTTAACGCAAAGGGCGCAGAGGAAAGAATGAAAGAAGAGACAAGAGAATACATTTCCATGAGGATGCGGCAGGCGGAGGAAGCGCTTGCCGACGCCAGGGCGTTGTTCGATGTCCGGGAGAGCTGGACGGGAACGATAAACAGGGCATACTACTCCGTGTTTTACGCCGCGACGGCAGCGCTGGCGACAAGAGACCTCTCCGCGTTCAGGCACAGCGGCGTCGTTTCGATGTTCGGCAGGGAACTCTCAAAGCCGGGTATCGTCGCGCCGGAACTGGGGAGAATTTTCCACCGGCTCTTCGAACTGAGACAGAGAAGCGACTATCATAGTCCCGCCGAACCGACACGGGAAACCGCCGATGAATGTGTCGGAAAAGCGGAAAAGTTCGTCTGCGGGATCAAGGATTTTTTGATCGCGGGGAAATGGCTGGATGAAAAAGAAGATTGACCGTGAAGGCGCATGGAAAAGAAATCGGGTGATTGAATGAATAAAAGAAAAATTTTCCTTTCAACGGCGTTTATACTTGGGATTTTTCTGTGCTCTCTATTTCTCTGCGCCCTCTGCGCCTCCGCGGTGAAAAATTCCTATAAATTCTACATCCCTCGCATCGTCGGTCTCGCCGGCGACGGCGGTTTCGAGGTTTTCCCGCGTGGATTTCACGATGCCGAGCCTTTTCAGGTGCGCGGTCACGTGCGCGTTTTCCTCCTCGGCGTGCTTGCGGAAGAGTTTCGCGACCTCCGGGAATCCCTCCTGTTCCGCCGCTTCGGCGAAGGCGTGGTAAACGCGGTTCGCCTTCGATTCGCCCGCAAGCGCCTTTTTGAGGTTTCCCTCCGTTTTACTCATGTTCCCCTCCCCTCCGTTTTTCTCCGGCAAGAATTCCCGCGAGCCGTTTTCCGAGTCCGTAGGCGTCCCCCATCGCGGTGTCGTGTTTCAGCGCGTCGCCCTTTTCGTCAATGCCTCGCAGAAGAAGCGTGTTTTTCTCGTCGTACCGGACGTGAAGGATTTTGAAGACGCTTTTGACGGTCGCGAGCGCGCCGTCGAAGAGCTTTTCGCCTTTCGTTCCGCTCACGAGGATGACCGCACCGGCGCGCGGGGGGCGTCCGTTCTCGAACAGCGGGCGGCGAAGGTACGCCGTCCTCGACCACAGCGCCTGGCACCTGTCAACGAGGGCTTTCATCTGCGCGGGCAGCCCCATGAAGAAAATGGGGCTGGCGATGATGAGGCAGTCGCACTCAAGAAGCCACGCGTAAACCGCCTGCATGTCGTCATCGTTTATGCAGACGCCGGTCTCGCGGCAGGAGCTGCACTCGCGGCAGGGCGAGATTTTCATCCGGGCGGGTTCGACGCGCTCGACCTCGACGCCGTCCTCGCGCAGCGCCCTGATCGTCTCCTCGAGGAGGACGTGGGTGTTGCCCCTGCGCGGGCTTCCCATTATGGCGAGCGCTCTCTTCGCCATGGAGCACAATCAGTATAGGGGCGGGGAGAGAAAAGGCAACTTGATAACGCGCGCCGAAGCGGTTATATTTTTGCGTCCTGTGCGGGGAGCGGGGTTGCGCGACCGCGGCGAACACGCGCCCCGGCGGCGAAAACGGGCGCATACCCATGAAAGAAAAACGGCTTTATTTCAGGGACGAGGGAGAGAGTTTCGCCGGAGTGACCTACGGGCGGCAGGTGGTCAGGGAAATCCGCTTTTCATCCCACCCGCGGGACCTGGATTACATGGCGACGCGCCGTGAAACAGCCCGTGCCCCGCGTGTCAGCGTGTCCCGCCGGCGGATGCGCGGAAGTCCGCGACCCAGCCGTATTTCGAGGCTTCCTCAATGAGTGATTCCCAGTCGTTGTAATATTCCTTTTTAGCCGGGACCCACCTGCCGTTGGCGGTTTTGAAGAAGTTCCGCACGCTGCGGAACGCCGGAGCGGTGTGCATTGACAGGAGAGTGGATTCTATTTTTCCGAGGGTTTCCGCCGGGACGTCGGCGTGGTGGACGATGAGCGGGTTGGTGAGCGTCGCGGAGCACTCGACGGCGGCGGTTTCCCTGCTCCTTGGGTCGGACGCGAGGACGTAAGTCATGGAGAGCGAATCGGCGACGACGGCGTCAATCTTGTCGAAGACGAGGGCGAGGAAAGCCGATTCCGGGGTCATTATCTCGACTTTTTCGAAGAACTCCGCCGGGGGAAAGGGGTTGTTGTTGTCCCTGAAAACCCTTGAAAGCACGACCCAGTGGCTTTCGTCGGGGAGCGCTATCCGCGCGTTGAACAGCTGGTCGAGTGTGAGAATTTCCCTGCTTTTTTTAACGTAGATGCAGCAGGGGGAGCTGATTCTCCCGTCGCTCATGAATGTGACGAAGGGGCGGACGCGTGTTCTGGGGTTCGCCAGGGACGCCGCGAAGTAGTAACCCGGCAGCGCAGCGAAATCGGCATCGCGCCTTTCGACGGCGCGCACGACGCCCTCCCAGTCGCCGTAGGTCTTGAGTTCGAGGTCGAAGCCGGTCTGGCTTTTCACCGCTTTCCTGACGTCGTTGTAGCGGCTTATTATGGAGGCGGCGCCCTCGCCGATGAGCGACGGCGGCAGGTTGAGCGCGAAGTAGAAATGTTTCTGTTTGGCGTGCGCGGCGGCGGGTAAACAGATGAGGAGGAATGCGATTGCGAGGGTTTTGAGGAGAAACGCCGTGGAATCCCGGCGTTGTCGCGGCGGCATGGTGACGCCCCAAAGTCCGGGGGAAAAACTCGCCGGCGCCATGCTCCGCCATGGAGCCGGGAATCTTGGGACAGGCTTCCAGCCTTTCATTTTGTTTTACTTCTAAATTCTACATTGGACATTCTACATTCTACATTCTTTTGCCCGCTGTCTCCTTGCTCCGCCATGGAGCCGGGAATTGTGGGACAGGCTTCCAGCCTTTCATTTTGTTTTACTTCTAAATTCTACATTGGACATTCTACATTCTACATTCTTTTGCCCGCTGTCTCCTTGCTCCGCCATGGAGCCGGGAATCTTGGGACAGGCTTCCAGCCTGTCACTTTCGCATCCTCAGCCATCCCGTCGCGCATGTCCCGCACCCGTAATTAATATCCGTCGGAAAGCGCAAAACTTGCACCGTGTGAAATTATAGATTACTTTTTTAACAAGCAAAAATCATGCCGCGCGGACCCCGCTCAATGAGATTCAGCCTGGTTTTTCGCCTTCCGCTGATCGTCTCGTGCCTCGTGCTCACGACCGCCGTTTTAGTGTACGCGGGGATGGAGTACCGCTTCAGCCACGTGTACCGCACGGAGGTGAGGGGACGGATGAGGCTTCTTGCGGGCGCCATCGCCCACGGGACGAAGAACCTGGTGGCGTCGCCCGGCGCCCACCGCCGGGTGGGTCCGCTGGTGGGGGGGATCATCGCCGGGGCGCTGCGGGAGGGCGAGCCGGTGGAGAGGTGCCGCATCGCCGACGGCGGCGGGCGCGAGGTCTTCCTTTTCGAGGCGGGCGGCACGGGGGGACGCGGCGGTGAGCGGCGGCGGCACGCGGCGGAAACGGTGACGGTTGACATAACGGCGGGGGAGGAGAGGATCGGGGTGGTCGAACTGCGTTACAGGACGCGGAACGTGTTCGAGGCGGAAAGAACGCGGCAGATACTCGCCGTCGGGAACACTCTTTCCTCGCTCATCCGCGATCACCTCCTGAGCCGGGACTACTTTCAGATCAACGATCTCGTGAACAAGACCATCGAGGAGGACCCGAACGTACTGTACTGCATCGTGCTCGACCGGGACGGCGCGGTGATCCACGAGGAGAGAACAGCCGAGTACGGACAACTGCTGACCGCGGCAGTGAGCCGGCGGGCGGCGCGCGTGAGCCGTTACCGACCGGTGATCATTCAGCCGCTGGACGCGGGGAGCAGGTACGTGGAGGCGTCGCACGTCGTGGAGGACGGGCGGGAGAGGATGGGAGTGGTGAGGGTGGGTTACTCGATGGAGTCGCTGCGGGGCGCTGTGACGAGCGAGCGGCGGCGGCTGATGCTCCTGATCCTTTGTATGACCGGGCTGTCCGTGGGGCTTGCGTTCGCGGCGGCGCGGAACATGGCGCGGCCGGTGGGGAACCTCGCGGTCGCGGTGAGAGCTGCGGCGGAAAAAGCGCCCCGGGAAATGGATTTCGGCGAGGCGGAGCGCGAGATGGAACGCATAACGGAGGCGTACGAACGCGCCGCCGCCCGCCTGAAGTCGCGCTCCGACGAACTTGCCGGACTTGCCAACGCTTTCGGCGAACTTCTCCACTCGCTGCGGAGACGCATCGGTGAACTCCACCAGTTTTACCGGAAGATGAGCCAGGCTGAGAGGCTCAGCGCCCTCGGTCAGCTCTCGGCGGGTATCGCCCACGAGATAAACAACCCGCTGACGGTGATCTCGACGTACGTGCAGATGATGCGCCGCCGCGGCGGACTCGACTCGGAACTCAGGGACGAGTTCGAGATCATGAACGGTGAGATCAACAAGATCGCGGGGAAGGTCAAGGAACTGTTGTCGTTCGCGCAGGAGAAGCCCGCGGCGTTCGCGCCCGCACGGCTTCACGATTTTCTGCGCGAAACCCTCCGTCTTGTGAGACACCCCCTCAAGAAGAACGGAATCGAGCTTGTGGAGGAATACGCCGCGGGCGAACAAGCTGAGGTCTTCATAGACGGAAACCAGATGAGGCAGGTCTTTCTGAACCTGGCGTTGAACGCGATACAGGCGATGGAGGGCGGCGGGAAGCTGACGGTGAGGACCGAGGAGGCGGAGGGCGGGGAGAGGTTCGCGGTGCGGGTCGAGGACACGGGCAGGGGGATAAGCGCGGCGGACCTTCCGCGCGTGTTCGATCCGTTTTTCACGACGAAGGGTGAGGAAGGCGGCACGGGGCTTGGGCTTGCCATAGCCTACCGCGTGGTTCAGAGCCACGGCGGCGAGATAGCCGTCGAGAGCGCGGAGGGAAAGGGGACGCGGTTTTCGGTTTATCTGCCCCGCGTCGCCGGGACGAAAGCATGATGCGGCAGGGCTGAATTCGCCGTCCTGCCCTCCACACCCTGCACTATGCACACTGCACTGTAATCTATCTTTGAACTTGCAACTGAAACTTTTAACCTGCATCTTTGGTCGCACGCCGGGTGTGATTTTTTAACACCACTGATGTGACTTTTTAATCACAGGGGTGTTGGCTGCGTGGCGAAAAGTGCTGAAAAGTCGTCAAAAGTGCGGGTCCTGGACGCCGGAATAATGGCACAATTCTTGTAATCATCACTTGCAAGGACTAAAATGTTTACGTCCGGTTCATCATCACACAACAGGGGGTATGAGTCATGAAACGTTTCTGCCGGTCATTACTGTCGGGTTTCGCGTGCGCGGCGTTAGCCGCGGCGCTCACGGCGGGGCGCGCGGGCGCCGTGGACACGGACATAAGCTTCAACTTCGACATCCCGCCGCTGCCCTACCCGCCGCTTATAACGCAGGTCCAGAACTCCACTGTGACGCAGGGCGGGGCGAGCTTCATGGTGACGGCGAAGATAGAAGCCCAGGAGCAGAAGGAAGCCGTCTGCAAGGTGAACGGCGTGATTATCGAGGACCCGGATACGAACCCGGCGTGCGACGAGCTTTCGAACTGGACGCAGATTCCACACAGGGACATAACGACAAATCCACCCGATATAAAACAGGTTTACCTTTATTATTACGTTCAGGATCAGGGGACCGGGAGCGTTCAGAGGGTGCCCATGACCTACAACGCCGCGACGGGACTGTACGAGAAGGAAGTAACGATGCCGCCCGGGCTTGTACTGGGGCAGAACATCATCTACTACATCGCCGCCGTTGACTCGATGGCGAACGTGTCCACACAGGTTCCGGACTCGGCATCGGCGCCTTGCCCGTCGGGAAGCACGTGGGACGACACGCTCGCGACGCCCGTTTTCACGACGTGCTCGTACGCCGCTCAATACGAGGAGTGCGCGAAGGTGAAGACGGGAACTCCGAGCTGCGGGAGCACGTACACGTCGAACGACAGGACGGGGGACACGTGCGACGCGAACGGCAGCATCGTGTCGGGGCAGGACAAGACCGATATACTCGGCATGGCCGCCGGCGCGGACGGGACGATGATATGCCTCAAGATAGGGCTTGGGGCGGCGCCGCCGCCGTCCAACGACGCGGCGCCCATCGAGGGCTACCTGGCGGTATTCTTCAACCCGGACATTCCTGACGCCAACCCCGGCGACACGCACATCGAGAACGCCTACGCGATAACGTACGCGCCGGAGGCGCAGGGTTCGGACCCGACGCTCGTGAGGGTCCTCTGGGAGGTGGACTGCGTATCTGACCCGAACACGAGCGACCCGCTCGGGTGCAAACTGTTGAACACGCTGCCGGGGAGCGACAAGCTCTCGATGACGTGGGAGTTGGGTTCGCTGAGGATACTGTCGAAGAAGAGCGGGACGGGTGAAACCCTCGCCCATCCGTACAGCCTTATAGGTCAGAGTTCGAAGATGTCGCAGATCATAGCGTTCACGGGGGAGATCAACCTTTCAGGCTCTACGTTGTTCTGGCTTGTGGACATGACGAACGGGTTAGGGTTCTACCACACGAACCAGACGGCGACGGTTCAGGAACCCGGCGAGCCGGCGGCGCCGCAGAGCCCCTCCACGGTGTGCAAGAACCCGGACGCGAACCCGTCGAGCACGTGTCCGAAGAAGACGTCGAGCCCCCCAGCCGACAACAAGTGCGAGATCACGTTCCTGCCCTCGCTCGATAAGGGCTTCACGGGCACATACAATATATACCGCGCGCTCCAGCAGGGCGCCGTGAACGACACAAACAGGGCGACGTACCTCATCGGGTCGGTCACCGAAAACGGCAGCGCGAGCTACACCTATACCGACACGATCGCGCAGGCTGACCTGAACGGGTTGATAAGGTACTACACACTGACGAGCGTGAACAAGACGGACACCACGAAGGAGACGGATATATCGAAGGCGGTTACGACGACGTGCGCGCCCGAGGACTGGGAGGCGCCGGCTGCGCCTACGGTGACGGGCGCGGCGACGCCCGCAGGGTCGGACAAGAAGTGCAAGATAGACTGGACGTCGGACACGGACGCGGACACCTCGCTGACGGGGTTCTACGTTATGCGCGGGGGCAATCTCCTGTTCACGACACCCCAGGGCGCGGCGCCGGGGAAACACGACTACAGCTACACGGACACCTCGAGCGACCTTCAGTACGGGACCGCCTATTCATACATCGTGCGGGCGGAAGACAGGGGGGCGAACACAACGGATTCTACGGCGTCCAACTGCACGCCAGAGGACCTTGAGCCGCCGGGGAAGGTTGACTCGCTTGTCGTGACGAACATGGCGGCGACGCTGGGCGTGAACCTGAGCTGGCAGCCGAACGACGAGTCGGACATCGGAGGCTACAAGGCGTACAAGTGCAGGTGCGCGAACAAGACGGGCGCCTCCGCGGACTGTCTCACGTTCGACGGATCGAACGGCGGCGCGGCGTTCACTCAGATAAACGGGACCCTCCCGCATCCGACAACGGAAGTCTCGGATTCCACGGGTTACGAAGAGGGGAAATACTGCTTCTACACTGAATCCGTGGACACGTGTGTGACGAGCGGTACGTGTCCGAGCAACGCGGGCAGCCCGAACGCGAGCGGCTTCCCGTCCGGGGGATGCTCGAACTGCGAGAGCACGCTCTACATGAGGGCGATAACGGTGACGACGGTGCCCGACAACTGCTACCCGAACTTCCCCTCAAACCTCACTGTGACCGCGCCCGCGAAGGGCAGAAGCTGCGACGTGACATGGGACAAGGTTTGCACGTACGCGAACACTTACGTGGACGGCACCGGAACCACAATATGCACCGCCAACACCGACTTCGCAGCCGGGTGCACGCCGCCCGAGCCGCAGGACCTCGTGGGATACAAGGTCATGAAGCGCCTGGGGACGGACTGCACCAGCATACCGGCGCCTAACCTGGACCCCTCGCTCGTGGCGGGGACGGTCGCTTCCAACGCGGTGCCCGAGTTCTCGGCGGAGGGCTTGCAGAACGGGCAGACGTACTGCTTCCTCGTTTACGGCGTGGACGCGTCGGGGAACTACTCGACGCTGGCGTCCATCCCGGTTGGCGCGTCCTGCACGCCGGCGGACACGCTCGCGCCGGACGAGACGACGATGGGACCGATGTTCTCGGACGATTACTCCTGCACGCCCACGTGGACGAGGGTCTCCGAGAGCGACGACACGATAACGTACTCGGTGACCCGCTGCGTCGGCGACACGACGACGTGCACGAGCGCAGGCTTGTTCGCGACGCTGACGACCGCCCTGCCGAACGCGACGTTGAGCTACCAGGACGCGAGCGACGTGACGGCGGGGAACAAATACACCTACTGCATTGTGACCGCGGACTCCACCGGCAACATGAGCGCGAAGCTCGGAACCACGAACTGCAAGGTGTGCGCGCCCGGCGTCGTGAACCCGCCCGAAAGCGCCGACGCGACGGCGACGCCGGACGCGACCGGATGCAAGATATGGGGCACCGCCTCCGTTCACGACTCGGGGACCGGCAATTACAATATCTACGACTGCGGAACCAGCAGCGTCGCGACGTCGTGCACGACGAAGGTGAACACCACGACGATATACCCGATACCGAACGCGGCAAGCCCGCACATCGCGCTGAACGTCACGCCCGCGGGGAACCATTACTACGGTATAACGTACGTGAACGCGAACGGGACGGAATCCGACCCGAAGGTGAGCACCAACCCCTGCACGGTGGTCGAGCAGCTCCAGCCCGGCACGTATTTCACGCTGAAGCTGGCGACGGCGATAAAGGAAGTTGACTGGGAAAATGCAGACGCGAGCGGATTCGTCAAGACCGAGAAGGCGGGGCTGAAGGTGGCGCTCGTGACGGAAGAGGCGGCGCCGACGACGATAAACTACTCCACGACGGACGCCTTGGGGATGGCGGAGTTCAACGTGAAGTACACCGACATCCCGACCACCAAGAACTTGAGGGTGGAGGTTCAGATACCGGTCGGCGCGGATTCGAAGGGGATACCCTGCGACAACGATTACGCGAGCGACCCCGACGGGCTGTGCCGGTTCGTTCTCTACGACGATATCGCGGCGGCCGACCTGACGTCGAAGTCGGACACCGACCCCTACACAGTCAACGGGATCGAGCTTCCGAAGCCCGGCAGCGGGCGCAAGGAGATCGGGAACATAATATGTGACGCAACGGTGAATCCTCGCGATCTGGGAGCGCTGAAAAGCGCGTTCATAGAGGTGGTCACCAACGGTAAACCCGCCTCCGACTATCCGTTCGCAGACCTTAACGGAGACGGAACCATCAATCCGCGCGATGTAGCCGTCATGAAGAAGTACTTCAACAGGAGCGTTGACACAAGCGGGCTGACCGCCGCCCAGCTTGCCGACCCGACCTTCTGCAAGCAGTAAGAGCGCACGCGACGGAAGCGAGACGAACGCCCCCCCCTCGAGGGGGGTGTTTTTTTTATAGACATTACGGACACGGACGGACGGGTGACGAAAGACAAAAAGAGGGGGGCGGCGGCGGTTCCGCGGAGGCTTCCGCCGGCGTTATTGCGCGCGGCGGGCGCCGGATTTATAATGGGATCGAAGGTCGCGGGACCGACTCCTTGAGACGTTGAAGGAGGGATTGAAGATGACGGAGACTGGAACAACGCGCGTCAAGGTGGGGCTTGCGGAGATGCTCAAGGGCGGTGTGATAATGGACGTGACGACGGCGGAGCAGGCGAAGGTCGCCGAGGACGCGGGGGCGGTCGCGGTGATGGCGCTCGAGCGGGTGCCGGCGGACATACGCGCGGGCGGCGGCATCGCGCGGATGGCGGACCCGGAGATCGTGCAGAAGATCATGGACGCGGTGACGATACCTGTGATGGCGAAGGTGAGGATAGGGCACTTCGTGGAGGCGCAGATACTGGAGGCGATGGGCGTGGATTATATAGACGAGAGCGAGGTTCTGACGCCGGCGGACGAGAGGCATCATATTGACAAGTGGAAATTCAAGGTTCCGTTCGTGTGCGGGGCGCGGGACCTCGGCGAGGCGCTGCGGCGCGTCGGTGAGGGCGCGGCGATGATACGGACGAAGGGCGAGGCGGGGTCCGGGAACATCGTGGAAGCGGTGCGCCACATGAGGCTGGTGCTGGACACGATAAGGCGGCTGGGGGCGGTTCCGGAAGAGGAACTGATGAGAGAGGCGAAGGAACTGGGGGCGCCGTACGAGCTTGTGCGCGAGGTCGCGCGGAGCGGGAAGCTGCCGGTCCCGAATTTCGCCGCCGGGGGGATCGCAACTCCCGCGGACGCGGCGCTTATGATGCAGCTCGGCGCGGAGGCGGTCTTCGTCGGTTCGGGGATATTCAAGTCGTCCGACCCGCCGTCGCGGGCGCGGGCGATAGTGGAGGCGGTGACGCACTACGGCGACCCGGCGCGGCTTGCGCGCATATCGGCGGGGCTTAAGGAGCCGATGCCGGGGATTGACGTGAGCAGGCTGCGCGAGGATGAACTCCTCCAGACGCGCGGCTGGTGAAAAGTGCGCTCGACCATAGGGGTATTAGCCCTCCAGGGTTCATTCCCGTTACATATAAGGATGCTCGCCCGGACGGGGCGCGCCGCAAGGGAAGTGCGCGTGCCGGAACACCTCGAGGGGTTGAGCGGTCTTGTGATTCCCGGCGGGGAGAGCACGACCGTGGAGAAGTTGATCGTGAAGGACCGGCTGGACGAGGCGATAAGAGAGCGATTCAGGGACGGGGGGCTGGCGCTGTTCGGGACGTGCATGGGGCTGATCGTGCTGTCGCGCGGGATCGAGGGTTCGAGGCGGTTGCGGCTGGGGCTGCTGGACGTGGCGGTGGCGCGGAACGCGTACGGGAGGCAGAGGGAGAGTTTCGAGGCGGCGGTTGCGCTGAACGGGCTGGCGGGCGAGCCGGAATGGGTGGGAGGCACCGCGCCCGTGACGGGCGTGTTCATCCGCGCGCCGGTCATCACGCGCACGGGAGCGGGTGTGAGGGTGCTCGCCGTGCACGGGGGGCGTCCCGTGCTGGTGAGGGAGGGGAACGCGCTGGGCGCGGCCTTTCATCCGGAACTGACCGAGGACGCGCGCATACACGAGTATTTCGCGCGGATAGCGGAGAACGCAGGCGGGACGCGCGGCGGCGGCGTCTGAAGTCCGCCGGCGCAGGCGAAGGGGACGAAACGCCGTGAAGGTCGAAAAGGCTGACAGGCGGAAGCCGCGCGGGGTGTCCGCCCCCGGAGCGAAAACGGCGAAGGCGCCCGCAAAGGGCGGGAGGGCTTCGTTCAGAAAGGCGCTTCTGGTTCAGCGCAGGGGAGACATCCGCGCCGAGCTGGACGCGCTTATGGGGAAGATAGAGGCGCAGGCGCGCGAGATAGAAAGGACGCTGACGTTCGAGACGCTGAACGTTTACAGCGAGCTTGTGCGGAAGTTCGTGCAGATTGCCGTGAACGAGCTTTTCGAGGTCGAGGAGGAGTTGAGCATCGGACCGACGGGGAAACAGAAGTCAATGATACTCGTCAAAAAGATAAACGCGGAGCTTGAGGAAATGGCGGAGGAGTTTTTAAACAGGCAGGCGAACCTTTTGAGTTTCATGGGGCGGATAGACGGGATACGCGGGTTGCTGATTGACCTGTACTCGTGAGGGGGCGCGGTGCAATGGCGCTGAGAGACATAGTGGGGCAGCGGGTGGCCGTGCGGTGCCTGCGGAACGTGCTCGAGAGCGGGGCGGTTCCGCACGCGTTTCTCTTTCACGGACCCGACGGCTGCGGAAAGGGGACGACGGCGAAGGCGTTCGCGCAGGCGCTGAAGTGCGAGGCGCCGGAGGGCGCCGACGCGTGCGGGAGGTGCGGCACGTGCCGGCGGATCGAGCGTGGAACGGAGGTGGACGCGGCGGTATTCACGCCCGCGAAGAGGGAGTACGGCGTTGAAGAGGTGCGCGCGCTGCGGGAGAGCGTGTTCTACAGGCCGAACGCGGGCGCGCGGAAGGTGATCGTAATCAGGAAAGCGGAGGCGTTCAGCGGCGAGACCGCGAACATGACGCTGAAGATACTCGAGGAGCCGCCGGTTTCGACGGTGTTCGTTCTCACGAGTTCGAAGCCGTACAATCTTCTGCCCACGATACGGTCGCGCACGACGGCGGTGCCGTTCCGGTCGCTTTCGATACCCGAGACGGCGGAGGCGCTGGAGAGGGCGGGCGTGAGGATTGCGCCGGAGCGGCTCGAGGTTCTTTATAATTTATTCGACGGGAACGCGGGCGCGATCGCCGGGTTTTCGACGGAGGAGGAAACGGAGAGGGTCGTGGAACGGGTGGAGGCGTATCTGTGGGAGACGCTGACGGGGCGCGGGGAGGAAATACCGACGAAGGTGGCGGAGCATCTGACGGCGCTCGCCGGGCAGCTCCCCGCGGGTAAGGGAGAGACGGCGGCGGAGAAGGCGCGGTCGGGGCTTGTGAAACTGCTCGAGACGTGCGTGCTTTTTCTGCGGAGAAAAGCGCGGGAGGGTTGTGGTGGCGGCGGTCGCGGCGGCGAGTGGATGAGAACGCTCATGGCGCAGGCGCGTCTGATGGAGATATTTCTGGAGGCGATACGCTCGATCGAGCGGAACGCGAACCCACAGCTCGAGCTTGAGGT
Source organism: bacterium (assembly GCA_040752295.1). GTDB lineage: Bacteria > UBP15 > UBA6099 > UBA6099 > JBFMBQ01 > JBFMFE01. The sequence continues at coordinate 3,817 of JBFMFE010000161.1, read as the reverse complement.
GGCGGCGATACGGATCGGGAAGGTGCGCGAGTCGCTCGGCGCGAGCCTGTGGTGAAGCGGAGAAAGGGCGATGAAGATAAGAGCCGGTTCAATACGTTTCGATTACCTTAACAGGTCGTTTCTGTTCGACGCCGGCGAGTTGGAGGCGCCGGTGGGGAGTCTGGTGATAGTGGAGATGGAGCACGGCGTGGACAGGGGGACGCTTGAGGACGAGATAAGCGAGGTGGAACTGGATAAGGGGGAAAAGTGCCAGGGCAGGATGCTGCGCGTGGCGGGAGAGGAGGACTTGAGGCAGCTGGAGGGGATGGCGCCGAGGGAGGAGCGGGCTTTCATCATCTGCGAGGAGGAGATCGAGGGTTCCGGGTTGAAGATGAAGCTGATCAGCGCGCGGAGTTCGTTCGATGGGGCGAAGATGTCGTTCTGTTACACGTCGGAGGGGCGGGTTGACTTCCGGGACCTTGTGCGCAGGCTGGCCTCGCGGTTGAAGATGCGGATCGAGCTGCGGCAGGTGGGTGTGAGGGACGAGGCGCGGCTGCTGGGTGGGCTGGGCGTGTGCGGGAGACCGCTGTGCTGCGCGACGTTTCTGAAGGAGTTTCAGCCGGTGTCCATCAGGATGGCAAAGGAGCAGGGTCTGCCGCTGAACCCGATAAAGATTTCCGGCATATGCGGGAGGCTGTTCTGCTGTCTGAAGTACGAGTTCGATCAGTACTGCGAGATGAGGAAAGGGATGCCGCGTCCGGGCGAGGAGGTTGTGGTTGGGGGAGAGAAGGGGAGAGTGGCGGGTGTCAACGTGATCAAGGGGACGGCGACGGTGGAGCTGGGTGAGGGGCGGCGGCGCGAGGCGACGATGGCGGAACTCGGACGCGAGTGCGCCGGCTGCGGCGCGGCGGATAAGCAGGAGCGCGTAAGGTGAGGCGGCGCGCCGGCGGGGTGATCGTTTCGGGTTTTTTTCGCGCATGGGACTCCTTTTAGCGTACTCGCTCGGGACGACGGCGGTGTTTCTGGGTGGCGCGGCGGCGCTCGCCGTGGGGAAGGGATGGGCGCGGCGCAACTCGGTGTACCTGACGAGTTTCGCCGCGGGGATACTGTTGAGCCTGTCGTTTCTTCACCTTGCGCCCGAGGCGCTGGAGGGTTCGCGCCTTTCTCCGGTATTCGTTCTGGCGGGTTTCTTCGTTCTTTACGTCATCGAGTACACGGTGATGCCGCACGAGCACGTGGAGACGACGCACGGGGATTTCATCGTGTACGCGCTCGTCGCGGGAATGATGATACACGCGTTCACGGACGGCGTGGTAGTGGGCATCGGATTTCTGGGCGGCGAGCGGACGGGAGTGATCACGGCGGTCGCGGTGCTCGCGCACAAGTTTCCGGTGGGGTTCGCGGTGGCGACGATCATGTACCATGCAGGCATCGGGTGGTGGAGGCTGTTGTTCCTTGCGTTTTTCATAAGCGCGGCGACGCCCGCCGGCGCGGTCGTCCTCTACCGCTCGCTCCAGGGGATTTCCGCGGGTACGATCGGCATTCTGACGGCGTTTTCGACGGGGATGATACTGTACATCGCCGCCACCGAACTGATACCCGAGACCCACCGCGGGAACAGGTTCGTGAATTTAGCGTTCATGCTGGCGGGCATCGGGTTCATGATCTTTCTTCTTTCGTTCGCCGGGGAAGGGCATTGAACGGGCGCGGTTTCGATCAGGGTAATTACCGCCGGGAACGCAGAACGGCTCACACCGCCGGCGCCATGCTCCCGCATGGAGCCGGGTTGCTTCCGCGCGCCTGATGAAGATTCGGCGCCGTCGCGATCTCCACGGATGAATAAACCGGTTATATGCGGGACGCGCTGAACGCCGGCGGCGGGGAAGTTCCCGGCACAGGGGGTGAGGAACCATGGTATATCTGCTGAACGAAGGGCGGATACGGCAGGGGCTTGTCCCCGTTTTGAGAGGGTTGATAACGGACACCCTCGGGGCGGCGGGGAGAACTGGCTGCACGCTGAAAACCGCGGCGCTCTACGGGAGCGTGGTGGGGAAGGACTTCGTGCCCGGCAGGTCGGACGTGAACGTTCTGTTGGTTTTCGAGTCCGTGAAATTCGACCTGCTCAGGGAGCTGAGGGGCGCGTTCCGCAGGCACGCGGGGAAGCTGAGAGCCAACCCCGTTGTGATTGACGAGGAATACATAAGGGGTTCGGCGGACGTTTTTCCGATGGAGTTTCTTGAGTGGAAACAGAGGAGCCTTGTAATTTACGGAGAGGACGCGCTCGAGGGGATCGAGGTTGCCGAAGAGAACCTGCGGCTTGAGATCGAGGAGAACCTGCGGGGCAAGAAGCTGAGGCTGACGCAGTCGTACTTCGAGGCGCCGCGCGGGCGAGGGAAACTTCAGGGACTCGCGGAGGGCGCGCTGGCAAACTTCGCGGCGGCGTTCCGCGGCATATTGAGGCTGAAAGGGATGGAGGCGAAGGGGGAGTTTCTCGATACGCTGGACGCGCTTTCCGGAATGTGCGGGTCGCGCCTTTCGAACGTACGGCGGCTCTATCAGCTGAAGACGGAGGGGTTGAAACTCTCGGCGGAGGAGGAGGAGAAGCTTTTCCGCGGGTACCTCGGCGATATTGACGAGGTGATCGGGTACGTGGACCGGCTTGAGGCGGCGCGCGGGGGATGAAGCCGCGAAGTGACGCGAAACACGCAAGCCCCGCCGGACCGGCGGACAGCCTGCCTGTCACATCTGTCTGACCTGTCCGACCCGTCTGACCGTCTGACGACAGGCAGGCGGCGGACACGCGCTCCAGAGGCGGTTGCATGAAAAGGGTTTTCACGCTCATTCCCGTCGTCATACTGCTCGCCGCCGCCGCCGGCGCGTCCGGCGAGGGACGGTACCCAGCGCCGGGCGGATTCGTGAACGACTACGTCGGGCTTGTCTCGTCGGGGACGGACCTCGAACTGGAACGGCTGTTAAGCGCGGTTGACCGGAGGACGTCGGCGCAGGCGGCGGTCGCGATAGTCGAGGACACCGGCGGCGAGGACATCGAGTCGTACGCGGCGGGACTGTACGCGAAGTGGGGCGTCGGGCGCAAGGGCGAGGACAACGGCGTCCTCCTCCTTATCGTGACGGGCGAGCGGAAGTTCCGTATAGAGGTCGGCTACGGACTGGAAGGCGTCATCCCCGACTCGAAGGCGGGATACATACTGGACAGGGTGATCCGCCCGTATTTCAGGCGGGGGGAATTCGACGCCGGCGTGAAGGCGGGGGTGGAGGCTGTAGCGGCGGAGGTTCTCAGAGAATACGGTCTGGCGCCGACCGATTTAGTGAAGGGGTACGGAAGCGCGGGTGCGCGCCGCGGAAGGGAGGCGCCGCCCGTGAGCGGGGTTGCGGGCACGGCGCTCGGCGTGATCGTCATAATGTTCCTGGCGATTCTTTTCATAAAGAATCCGTCGCTGTTCTTCATGTTTTTGCTGATGGGTGGGATGGGGTCGCGCGGGAGCGGGTGGCGCGGGGGCGGGTGGTCGGGCGGCGATTTCGGCGGGTTCGGGGGCGGCTTCGGCGGGTTCGGGGGCGGCATGAGCGGCGGGGGCGGCGCGACGAGCGGGTGGTGAGTGCGCGCGGCATCGCGCTTTTGCTCCGGAGCGGTAACGCTGTATACTCACCATGCGATATGAAACGACGGAAGGGAGGGGGAAGAAGATGAGATACGCTCTCATAGGCTGCGCCGGGGCGGCGCTGCTCGCGGTTCTGATCGCCGCGGCGTCGTTTTTTTCCGCCTGGAACAGGCTCGTTAAGCTGGACGAGAACATCAACAACGCGTGGGCGCAGGTGGAAA
>JBFMFE010000160.1:0-11339 GCA_040752295.1 bacterium | reverse complement strand
TTCTATGGCGTAAAAGGGTTTTTTCAAACTCCGAAAATGCTTCGCTCAATACAAAAATCCTCAACACCCTGATCTACGCCCTTGCTCATGCCGCTTGATGACTGTAGAATTTCTGCGAAAGTTCACCAACATAAGACACGTGATTGTTGACGCGACAATAGAATAAATGGCAGTCCATATATCGTCAGGGACGAGCTTCAGGGCAGCGCGGGCGACGTCTTTCGCGCCGTCGGACTGCAACCGCCGCCGCTGATCCAGGGGGACTGAAATTCAAAACACAACCGGTAAAACATGGGCGGGTAGTGCCAAAAAAAATCGCCGCGCTCAAATATTGCATTTGTTGCTGGATTTTTCAAAACCCACTGTTTAAAATGAGTTTTACACTTGGACCGGCCAGCAGGCATTTATCCGTCCGGGGCGGGGCAGGCTCGCATAATTCACCCGTAACGGCACATGAACAGTAACGCAACCGGCACAGATATAACAGGGGAATTGAAGACGATCGCCAAGGGCGGCGCGGTCGGTATGGGCGGTCTCGTTGCGAGGACCGCGCTGTCCATCGCCATAATCCCGGTGATAACGAGAATACTGGGCGCGGACGGCTACGGGCTTTACGCTCTTTCGACGCGTATGCTCGAGGCGCTCGCGCTCGTGTTGCACTTCGGATTCATTTCTTCCATCGCCAGGTTCGTCGCCGTTTACGAGGGAAACCGACAGCGCGAGCATACCGATGGGGTGATAGCCGGGACCAGTGTTATCGCGTTGCTGGCCGCCACCGCAGTGTCCGCCGTCATCGCTTTATTCCCGGAGTGGGTCAGCATCGGGATATATGAAAAGCCGCTGCTGACGCCGGTTGTAAGGATAGCGGTTATCGCGCTGCCGATGCTCGTTGTCAGCCAGATACTCGGACAGGCAACCATCGCGAAGGGCACTGTTTTTTACTTCACGTTGTCCGAGCTGGTGGTGGACCCTGTGAAGCTGGCAGGGGTGTTGATTTTTACGGTTTTTGCGGGCTGGGGGGTAGTGGGCGCCGCGTACTCGATCCCTTTATACACCGCGGCCCGGCTGGTGGCGGCGGGCGCGGGAATCTTCCTGCTGTTCAGGGGATTGAAGCTGTCGAACATAAAACATTTCGAATTCGGCCGGGTTTTCCTTTACTCGCTGCCGTTGATGGTGGCGGTTCTGGCGTCTTTCACGGTCTTCCAGGCGGCCCCGTTGATAGGAGCACTGTGGATAGACAACGCGGGGATAGGGATATATGCGGCGGTGTCCTCGCTGTTCATGATAGGTATGGCCGGTCTGACATCAGTAATGAACGTTTTCAGCCCCATTATGGCCGACCTGTACAGCCGCGGGGAAATGGAGAAACTGGACCTCACCTGTCAGACGACGACGCGATGGATTTATCACATCACCATGATGCCGCTGTTGTTCCTGACGCTGAAGTCGGGCAGCGTGGTCAGGTTGTTCGGTGTGGAATTCGGGGCGGGCGGAACAGTCGTTGTGATCCTGGGAATATGTTTCATGGGGCGCGTGGCGGGCAGTTACAGCGGTTCCCTGTTGTCGATAGCGGACCGGCCGTGGCTGACGATGGTGAACAACGTTGCGATCACGGCGATCAACTTCGCGCTGTGTTTTGCGCTTGTGCCGAAACACGGATTGAACGGGCTGGCACTCGCCACAGGCATATCGACGGCGCTCGGCGGTCTTGTTCCGGCGGCGCAGACCTGGTGGATATTTAAGCTGCACCCGTTCAAGTCCAGAGCGGTCAAGCCGGCGCTCGCGCTGGCGCTCGCGGCGCCCGCGCTGCTCGTGATCAGGCTCGACCCGTGGTGGCTCGACATAATCGCCGCCGGCGCCGCTTTTTCAATCCTGTACGCGGCACTCGCAAGGTTCCTCTGCTATGAACCCGAAGACAGGGTCATCGTTGATGCCGCGATGCGAAAGATCGGATTGAGCCGGAATCCCGGCGGCGGGTAGTGCGCTGTAACAGCGGAAACAATACAGTGCCCGGCGGCCCCGTGCTCCTGTGTGGAGCCGCATTTCATCGTTACCAATGCCTCCCTTGTTCCAATCTGTTGCAATTTCTATAATGAAAACAAATGTAAGGAGAGCATGTGCGGTACGAGTGTTCGGGCGGTGGGCGCGGCAGAAACGAAAACGGAAGGCAACGAATAAGTAACGTTCAGGTTGTGATCGCGCCGGCGCGGGTCTGGCCGAAAGGCAGCGGCACCGGGAATGCCGTTGCGGCGCTTGAGCGCGCATCATGGCTGCTCGAAGCCGTCGCCCCCGGCGTGGTATGGCTGGAAGGCGCGCCGGACTACAGGGGAGGAAACGCCCGAGGCATTCCCGCCCGCGGCATCGTTTCACGCGAGGCCGCCGCCGCTGTCGAAACGCACGGCGGCCCGGATTACGTCATCAGAATGGACCCCGGATGCGCTCCCCTGGAAAAACCGGTGCTCGAGGACATGCTGGACGATCTGCGGCTGCTCGACAGCATGGGGCTGGCGGTGGATATGCTCGCGCTCGACCCTGCCGTGTTCGATCGCCGCGATTTTCAGATATTCACGAAACCGTTCCTGCGCCGGGTTGCCGGCGGCGAACGGTTCAGCATCAGCGGCTGCCGGGCGCCGGTCTCGAAATCGGGTGCGGGGGTTCCAGTTTATAACTACAGACCGTCATTCGACGTGGCTGCCGGGGTCTGGCCGGAAGTAAAATCGAAAATCGACGACGGTCAATACCCATTCATGTGGCAGGTGAGCCCGGGCGAAATCTGCAACCTCAACTGCCACATGTGCCCGTTCCACGGCAGGGATTCCGACGACGAGGTGACGGAATTCTACGAAAAATGGCACACCGGGCTGAAAGGCGCCGTTCTCGAGTTGGACGATTTCAAGCCGATGCTGGACGAAGTGGCCGGGCTGTTCCCGGTGAAAAGAGTGGTGCTGACAGGTTTCGGTGAGCCGCTGCTGCACGGGGACTTCTTCAAGTTCGCCGACGCCGTTGTGAAAAAGGGGCTCAAGTGCAGCCTGACGACGAACGGCACGCTGCTGGACGATGAGCGGATCGGCAGGCTGGTGCGGTCGGGTATCGACATGGTGAGCGTGAGCATCGACGCCGCAACGGGAGAGTCGTACGCGCGTATCCGCAAGGGTGGGCCGCCGCTCGAGCATCTCGAGCGGCGGGTGCGGCGGCTGTGCCGGCTCGGACACGGGCACGGCATGCACATCGGCGTTGGGTTCGTCGTACAGGAACTCAACCGCGGCGAGACCGGCGCGTTCATCGAGCGCTGGCGCGACGACGCCGACTCGGTCAGCTGCTGGCAGAAGAACCGGCTGTTCGGGTTCGAAGGGCCGTGGATTCACGGCGTGTTCCCGAAGCGAAAAGTCTGCATGGCGCTGCTCGAGGGGCTTTACACCAACGCCGACGGCGGCATGGCGCCGTGCTGCGGCCTGCTCCCGATCGACGCCTGGAAATACCAGCCCGGACGGCTCGATAAACTGCGGGACGAAAAATTGTACCCGTTCATCAAGAGCAATTTCACCGGCCCGCTGCCGGCGCCGTGCGCGCGGTGCGAAAACTGGTCTGGCGGGGTCGCGGTGACAGCCGCCCGGGACGGGTTCAATGAAACGATCACCCCGGTCTCGATCAGCGTCGCGCGGCGCCGACCATTCGTCGCGAAAGCATGGAACAGGGCAAAAAACATGATGACGCGGTGGTTCCAGTGACACGCAGCGAATCACCACAGGGAACCCGAGCCGGCTGCGGCTGCTTTTTCATCGGCGGAAAACCGGGCGGGTCCGCGCGCGGGTGGGAATCGCAGCTTGCGCCGGAAATACGCGTCTGCGGGCGCGACCGGGGCGTGGCGGCGCTGTTTCAGCAGCCGGTGGAATCCGCCGACTACACGGACCCGCTCGCCGCCTGCGCGCGGTTCTGCCACGAGAACGGTCTCGATGCGCTCATGATCGCCGACGCCGACGCGAACGCCCCCCCGGGCCGATTATACGCGAAGCTTTCGAGGAACACGCCGCAGAAAATTTCGACCTCACTCTTTTCGACCCTTTTTACTTCGCCGGCACCTCGCCGGCTATCTATTCCGCCGGCCTGATCGACAGGTTGCACCAGCGCGGGAAACGGATGAGCGCGGGCGCCCTGCTGCGCCCCGACATCACGCAACTGGGCGATCTGCTGGCGAACAGGTTCGAGCCGGACCTCAGGCACGTCGCAACGATAGCCGGCCTCGAGGCGCGGCTGGAAAATCCGGACATTTACCCCATGCTCGCCGCCATCACGCCCACCGAATACTGCAATTACCGCTGCCGCACCTGCCACACGCACTCGCCCGATTTCGGCAGCGACGAATACAACCGCTACTACGCGTTTTACAAAGACCCGGAGAAGTTCAAGCTGGGCTTCATGCAGCTCGAAACGTACGACCGGCTGCTGGACGAAATCATGGAGTTCAAAGGTGTGACCGGTCTGTATCTGGGCACCACGGGCGAGCCGACCTTGCACCGCGATTTCCGGGCGATGATCGCGCACGCGGCGCACAGGGGGCTCATGGTCACCGCCACAACCAACGGCGTCCTGCTGGCCCCTGAGCAGGTCCCGCAACTGGTCGGCGCGGGCCTGCGCTACATTGACGTGAGCATCGACGCCGCAACGGAGGAGACCTATAAAAAGTTGCGCGGCGGCGACTACAGGCGTTTGGAGAAGGTCGTTCAATCGGCGGTTAAAGCCGCGCGCGGCGGCAGGGTCTGGATATCGGTGAACATGACGGTACAGGACGAAAACGAGACCGAAACCCGGCAGTTCGTCGACCGCTGGATAAACGAGGTCGATTTCATCGGCGTATGGGGCTGCCACCTGAAAAAAAGATACGTTTCGAACTGGAACCGTCGTCCGGAGAAACGCACGCTGTGCAAGCAGTTGTACAGCGGGATCGGGGTGAGCACCGATGGCCACGTGTGGGCATGCTGCGGCGGCGGCCCGATGGAGGGCTGCATCGGGATGTGGGATGGAACACGCTCGTTGCGCGAGATATGGACGGACCCCAACTGGTCGGCGCTCAGAAAGGAATTCTTCGAGGGCAGGTGGTCGAACGTGCCCATGTGCAACGATTGCGACGTCTGGATGCTCAATTCGCTAACAAGGTTCAGGATCGACGGCGACCTCATGATCGAAACGAGACCGACCACGAGCATATACCGCAAAATCCGTCCGGAGACGAAACTGGCTAAACTTGGCCGCTACATCCGGATCGGAATAGCCAACCCTGCGCAGGCCAGGTCGAAATTGCGCGCTATACTACGAGAACGACGGATGCGCGGCGGCTGACGGGAGTCGAGGACGAGGATCGCAGCCGCGCCGGGCAGCACGCCCGGCGGCGGCCGAAAGGTCTTTTCATCGGGCGGAACACAGAGGGCTTAAACGGAAATGCAGCGGGAGGTCAAATCAGGCATTCACGGCAGGTCGCTGGAAGAGATCAACGTGGACGTGAAGCGCATTGCGATCGTCGGCGCCGGGAATATCACGCACATCGGGTACGCGGCGAAGATACTGCTCGGGCGGTATCCGGATGCGGAGGTTCACATCGTGGCGCGGGCGACGGCGCGCGAGCGTCTCCGCGGCCGGCTGGGCGGGAGCGCGGAATGGTTCGGGGCCCTGTCCGACCTGAAACGCGCCGCACGCCACGGCGCCGGCAACGCGGGCTTCGATCTCGCCGTGTTTCTTTCCGGCAACCCTGATATGAACGACGGCGGGTGGGCCAGGATGAGAATGTTGCCGCTGCGCGCGAAGCTGTACGCGATCCATTATCTCGAGCCCGCGGCGCCGGATAATCTGTTCGGCGGCTCGAGCAATTACTGGCTGTTGTTCACCGGAAAACAATGGAAGCGTGACGCGGCGCTGACGGCCGCCTCGTCCGTTCTGGTGAAAATCCAGTATGCGGCTTTCTTCCCGGGCGTGTTGTTCGTCGTCGCTCCGCTGCTGCGACGGAGGTTGGATCGGGCGAACGCGGCTGGAATCGATCTCGAATGAAAAGACCGAAAATATTCATCCTGGGCCTCGACGGGGCGAGCCCGGAGTTGATCGCGTGCCTGCGGGCAGAGGGGCGGCTGCCGAATATATCCGCGATGATCAAGGACGGCGTGTTCACGAAGCTCGAAACCACCGTGCCGTCGCTCTCGGCGGTCGCCTGGGCTTCGTTCATGACCGGCATGAACCCCGGCCGGCACGGCGTGTTCGATGGCTGGGATTTCGAATACCAGCGCGACGTATCGTACCGCAAGATGCCGCTCGGCGCCGCTCGGATCCGGTCGCGGGCAAACCTTTTATGGGATATCCTGTGCAGGCACAACCTGTTCCCGGTCGTGCTCGAGCCGATGTGCATCGGACCCGCGTACCCTCTGAACGGCATACTCGAAGCGGGACATTCCACTGTTAAAACCGGCCCGGACCAGCACGCCGTCTGGCCGCCCGGGATGCGCGACCTGTATCTGAAATCCGCCGGCGCCTCGGACTTTCCGGCTGGCTGCGAGATTCACCCGTTCCGGCCCGGCAAGTTCAAGCGAGACGCGGACAAAACAATCTACCTGATAAAGAACTCCGGGTTCGATTTCTTTTTCGTGTGGCTGAACTGGCTCGACGGGGTACAGCACCACTGGTGGCGTCACGAGGACGCCAGCCACCCGTTCCACGCGCTCGCCGCGGCCGAATCCCACGCTGGCGGGGAAGCGACGAAGATCATCACGAAATATTACGAACTGGCCGACACCTTCATCGGCAACATCAGAGAATCTCTGCCGCCGGACACCATCTTTGTGATAATGTCCGACCACGGGTTCTCCGCCGTGCACAGTTACTTTTATCTCAACCGGCTGTTTTACGATCACGGTCTGCTGAAACTGAGGGACGGGCGGGCGGCGCGGCGCGGCGTAGGCGTCCGGCGCATAAGATTGCGGAACCTGCCCGGCGCCGGCCGTCTCGCTCGCAGCCAGCGGGTGGTGCCGTACCTGTCGATCGGGCTCGCGGACGACGCTTTCATCCCGGCGCTCGACCCGTTGTATCAGCCTTTCGAGACGATCGACTGGCGCCGGACACGGGCGTTCGCGGTCACATGCGGGGTCCGCCTGAACGTTAAAGACCGGGAACCCGCCGGCACCATCGACCCGGGCGATGATTACTCGCGGCTCAGAGATGAAATCGCCGAACTGCTGCGCGGCCGGCTCGATCCGCGCTCCGGCGAACCGGTCTGTACCGTCCGCTACCCAGAGGAAGTTTACGACGGACCGTTCACCGCACGCGCGCCCGACCTGATCGTGTCCGACGTCGAAAGGACAAAAGTCCACATCCGCCCCGATCTCGACTGCCTGCCGTACAGGAACCAGTACGAGCCCGCGCTGTGGCTCTCGGGCAGCCATCTCGGGGATCAGCCCGGCGTCATGATCTCCGCCGGGCCCGGCATCCGGCACGTCAGCTCCGCGATCGACGCGCACATAACCGACATCGCGCCAACCATGCTCTATCTGTTAGGCGTTCCCGCTCCATCGGACACCGACGGGAAAGTGTTGACAGACATCATCGAACCCGGCACGGTTAAAGAACTCGGCGAGCCTCGAACGATAGATTATCCTCTGATCTCGGACGAGAGACCGGCAGACGCGGCGGAAGAAGTGGACGAGGAAACAATCCGCCACCTGCGCGGCCTCGGCTATATTGCCTGAAAAACAGTCGCCGGATCCATTGAATCGCAACATCGGCAATCGGACCGGCTCATACCCGGACGCGTTGATACGAATAATTTTCATCGAGCGCGCTTGAAAAAGCTTTTGGCAAAGATGAAAAAAGGCGAATGGGGGCAGGCCTTGAATGTTCAGCGTTCGCCGCCTGCCTGCCGGCAGACAGGCGCCCAAAAATTCAATTTTCCAGCTCTGACCCCTTTCGGGTCATCTCCGCAAGTATGGGCGTGAGCATGTCTTCGAGGGCGCCGACCTCGTCCCTGCGGGTCCGCACGACCTCGCGCGTCGCGTCCGGTTCGATGAAATACAGCGACGCGGCGGCTTCCTCCGCGCCGGGAAAAAGCCTCAACGCGGCGAGAACGTATATCTGAAGCTGGAGCATGTAATCGCGGGTTTTCTCCCCGACTTCGTCCATGCCGATCCTGTCCGTCTTGTAATCGAGCACGCGGAGGGCGCCGCCGTCGCGGTACAGGACGTCCATGGCGCCGCGAATCCGCCACCCTCCAACGCGGAGAACGAACTTCATCTCGCGCCTGCTCCCGGCGGAATAGACCTTTTTCCCCGTCTCCGTCCGCCTGAACGCGAGCGCGCGGGGAACGTACATCGCGGCAAGCTCGTCCCTCCATAAGGGGTCGTCAATGCCGTTTTTGTCTAAAATGCCGTCGAAAAGAGTGCCGGCGCCCTCGTCGGTAACGCCCCCTATTTTCTCGTAAAGCTCGTGAACGACACTGCCCCGCAGCAACGGCGATATTCCGGGCTTTTTCCCGGTCCGGGATTCATGGAGCCATTCACCCGGCGCCCCAATCAATACGGTCTTTTTGTATTCTTCACCGCGGCTTAAATATGTCTGCACGTCGGTCACCGCGAACTCGCCCCGGTCGGGCGGGCAGTGAACCGCCCGCAGGTATTTCATCGCGTGCGGAACTTCCTCCGGCCCGGTTTCACCCGTCCGTCCGGCGGTCTCGTTATCCAGGGCGCCGATGAGTTCAAGCGGGTCCGCCGGCCGTTCCGTCCGGCTCCATGATTCTCCGGCAACGGGCTGCGCCTCGATCACCTCCGCGCCGGCGTCCTCCCACGCCCCCGCGTTTCCGGCGCGGAGGGCGGCGCGTATCCATGCGTCCCAGCGCGGTTGAACGCCGTCGCTCAGTTCGCCTGCCGCTCGTCCGCCCCGCGGCGGCGGACGCTTCCCCTTCCCGCCGGACAGGTGAGCGGCGCCGCCCGCGTCCGTTTCCTCCAGCCGCGCGTATTCGCGCCCGAAGCCGGCGAGTATCAGCCACTGTTTCGCCCTCGTGCAGGCAACGTAAAGGAGCCGTTTCGCTTCCTCGACGTCCCTCACCCTCGAAGACTCCTGAAAGTGCGCGCGGATGAGCGACGCCGCCTCGTACGCCGGCTTCTCAACGCCGCCTTTCGCGCCGAGGAGTTTCCGGGCGTCAACGTTCTCGTGTTCCATCCTGAAACCGATCTCCCACGCCTCCTTTCCGACCTCGCCCATCAGAACGTTCTCGCCGGGACGCATGCCGTGCGTCTCGTCCATCCCCGTCACGACGACGACGGGGAATTCAAGCCCCTTCGCAGCGTGAATCGTCATCAGCCGGACGCCCTCCGCGTCCTCCTCGAGCGGGAAGTCCGCCTCCGCTTCCCTGCTCCGTCCCCATCGCTCCCCGAACGCGGCGGAGTGAAGCGATTCGGCGGTCAGAGCCGGACTTGAACCGTCGGCGCGCTCGGCGGAGTCAATCATCTCCAGAATCTTCTCGACGTTGGCGACGGTCCGCGCGCCGTCGCTCCCCGCGCCCGCGGCGGCGATGTAGCCCGTGGACTCCATCGCGCGGCGCACAAGGACACCGGCGGGAATCCTCCCGCTCAGGTCGAGCCACTCCTTCAGAAGGCGCGAGGCGCGCTCCGCCTTCCCGCGCGTGGGCGAACCGGCGCCACCCGCGGAGCAGTTCCGCAGTTTCTCAAGGAGCGTTCCGCCCTCTTCGACCGCCGCGCGGAATACGTCCTCGTCCGAGAAGCCGAAGAACGGGGAACGAAGCAGCCCGGCGAGCGTGACGTCCCTGCGCGGGTCGGCGAGGAAATCCACAAGGCGCAGAACGTCCAGGACTTCCTCGCGGTCGAAAAAGCCGGTGCCCCCCACGACCACGAACGGGATGCCGCACCGCCGGAGCGCCTGTTCATAGGCTTTCTGGTGCGTCCTCGCGCGGAAAAGTATCGCGACGTCGCACGACCTGAAGCGCGCGGCGGACCCGCCCCCGCCCGCGCCGGCAGGCGCGTCGTCAATCATATCGCGCAGGCGCCCGGCGAGCGCGCCCGCGAGGCGGCTCACGCGTTCGGCTTTCCCGCCGTCGCCGCCGTCAGGCTGGGGAACGATCAGCACGCGGCGGTCGGGCGGGTCGTCCGCAATTCCCTCCCACGGCGACATGGGGTGGTACTCGACGGCGTCTTTCCCTCTTCCCCCGCTGAAAATGAAAGAAAACACCGGATTGAAGAACCTCACGAGAGCGGGATGGGAACGGAAATTGATATCGAGCGGCACGGAGGTTTTCAGGCGCGACCGCGAACGGCGGGAGACGGCGCCTTTTTTTCCGCCCGCCCCGGCTGCCGCCTCGTTCGCCCTTTCCAGTTCGGCGCGCGCCCTGCCGAATATGCCGACGTCCGCGCCGCGGAACGAGTAGATGCTCTGCTTCTCGTCGCCGACGATGAACAGGTTGGCGCCGCCGCCGGGCGGACAGATGAGCCGCACTATTTTCCATTGCATCGGACTGACGTCCTGGAATTCGTCAACCATAACGTACCTGAAGCGCGCGCGGACGAACCCGGCGGCGCGCGGATCGCTCTCGAGAAGCGAGAGGGCGCACGTCTGGAGGTCGTCGAAGGAAAGGCGCCTGCCGCGCCCTTTCCTTTTTGAAAGCTCGTCCATGACGGCGCTCAAAACGCGGGCAAGCGCGTTCAATATCCTCGGCGTGTGGACGAACTTTGCGTCGGCGCAACCGAACAGGCTGAAACTCTCATGAAGGCTTCCCAGAAGCCCTTCGAGGTGCGCCCTTGCCTGCGGGGGGGTCCACTTTGAATACGTTTCCGCCCATATGCGCGATTTGTATGCCTCGCCCAGGAGAGACCGTATGTTCTCCTCGCATCTGTTGGCGTCCCAGAAGTTGCGAAGCACGGCGAAATCCCCGTCGCCGGCGTCGGCGAGCGACTCGAAGACGTCCCTCACGGCTCTTCTCTCGAGGTCGTCGTTCCTGCGCTCGTCGAGGACCTCGAAGTGCGGATCAACGCCCGAATTCAGCGGGAACTCCCTCAACAGCGCCGCGCACATGGAATGGATCGTGGAAATCGGGGCGTCGGGCAGGACCTCGATTACGCGCTCGAGCCTCTCCTTTTCGCCGGGCGGACGCCGCGGGTCCGCCGCCGTTTCCCTGAACCGTTCGAGGATCAGAGAGAGAACGCGCGACTTCATCTCGCCGGCGGCTTTATCGGTGAACGTCACTGCGAGGATGTTCTCGGCGCCGGCGTCCTCGCTTTCGAGTATGCGCAGGTAACGCTCCGCGAGCACGAAGGTCTTCCCCGTCCCCGCCCCGGCGGTCACGGCGAGGTGACGGT
>JBFMFE010000159.1:0-37149 GCA_040752295.1 bacterium | reverse complement strand
AATTCGAATACAACACCAAGCGTCCGCATCAATCTCTGAACGGGCACTGCCCCATGGATGTTTATCTTTCTGATTATCGGCTCCATGCCGCGTCCCGTATGTTAATGTAGTGTGTCAATACCCGTAGTCCGTAGCCCGTAGCCCGTAGTCCAAAGCCTGCCTCCCATGAACACGCTCCTCGTTTACCTCCCGTACGAAGGCGCGGACAAACACCTGCCCCTCGGCATCGCCTACCTCGCGGCAGTCCTCCAGAATGAGGGGCTTCCCGTCTCAGCGCTCGACATGAACACCGCCCCCTCTCCCTGGTACGCCCTCAAGGACGCCCTCGTCTCCCTCGCTCCGGGCATCGTCGGGCTTTCCTTCATGACCCCCATGACGCCAGCCGCCGTTCGCGCCGCCACACTCATCAGGAATCATTCAAAAAAAATCTTCATCACCGCCGGCGGTCCCCACGCTTCCGCCATCCCGGAGGACGTCCTCCTTCACTCGAGTATTAACTGCGTCGTCGTCGGCGAGGGCGAGGAAACCTTCCTCGAACTCGTCAAAACAATCGCCGCCGCCCGAACACCGAAGCTCCGCGCCGTTAAAGGCATCGTCTTCCGCGACCGCGACCTCGTCTTCCGCACCGGCGCAAGGGGACTCATACGCGACCTCGACTCCATACCCTTCCCGGCGCGCCGCCTCTTCGATCACGACCGCTACGGCGCAAACCCCCTCGGCCTCGTGAAAAGGTCCGCGCTGCCGTCCCGCGCAAAACTCACCGTCTTCAACCTCATCACCAGCCGCGGATGCACCGGTCAGTGCGCATTCTGCGACTCACACAGCGTCTTCCTCAGAAAGTTCCGCCCGAGAACCGCCGAAAACATAATGGCGGAGATCACATGCCTCGTGGACGAGTACGACATGAAATTCATGGACTTCGTTGACGACACCGTCACGATACAGAAACCCCGGATCATGAAACTGTGCGACATGATAATCGCCGCCGGTCTCGACAGCCTCCGCTGGTCCTGCAACGTCCGCGCCAACACCGTTGATCCCGAACTCTTCAAAAAAATGTTCGCCGCAGGATGCAGGCGCGTCGAAATCGGCGTCGAATCCGGCGACCCTCAACTCCTCGACGCCATCCACAAAAACATCACAATCGATCAGTTCAGGCAGGCTTTCCTCTGGGCTAAACAGGCGAATCTCCTCACCATGGGCTTCTTCATGACGGGGCTGCCGGGGCAGGACGCGCGCAGCGTCGAAAAAACACTCCGCCTCATCGAGTCCCTCGGCTGCGACATGCCGTGCTTTTCCCTCGCCACGCCCTATCCGGGCACGGAACTTTTCGAGGTCGCACGCGAAAAAAACCTCATCGCCACAACCGACTGGAGCGCCTACGTCACAACCGGCGACGTCCGCGCGAGAACACTCCCCATGAAAAGCGACGTCCTCTCCGACGCCGAACTCAGAAAGGTACACCGCGACGCCGTCGCATTCGCCGCCAGGTTCACGCTCCGCTCCCTCTACGGAAGGCTCTTCTTCCTCAACCCCGCGCTCTACGCCGACGTCCTGCGCCGAAAAAATATCCTTAAGGACTGGCGCGAACTCCTCTCCCGCGCCGCGGCTCTCTTACGTTCCGCCGCGCGCCCCGCACACTCTCACAAATGAACCCCCTCACCGTCTTCATGATCATTCACGACGATTTCCCTCCCGAACCACGCGTCGAAAGGGAAGTCGAAGCACTCCACTCCCACGGACTCTCACTCCATATCCTCGCCGGCAACACCAGAGGCGACCCCCTCCTCGAACGCCTTCCGCATATCGCCGTCCACAGGCTCGCAATGCCCCCGCGCCCGCTGCGCCGCTTCGCAAAACTCTGCAGCCTCCCCTTCTTCCTCAACCCAAGGTGGATATTCGCCGCCCTTCGCCTGATCCTCAAACTCCGTCCCGACGTCCTCCACGTTCACGACCTCCCTCTCGCGCCCATCGGCATCTTCTTCGCAAGGCTCTTCCGCAAAAAACTCGTCCTCGATCTCCACGAAAACTATCCCGCCCTCTTGAAGACCATCTACCGCGGGACGCTCTTCGAGTTCCTTTTCAAGAACCCCTCGCTTGCAGCTCTCCTCGAGCGCCTCTGCGTCCGCCTCGCCGACCGCATCCTCGTCGTCGTCCCCGAACAGCTCCCAAGACTCCAAAAAATGGGCGCCGACCCCCTGAGAATCCACGTCGTCGGCAACGGCGAACCCCTCGACCCGCACATCGCGCAATTTAGGCTCGATGCCCTCCTCGCCGGCGCCGCCGATTCCCTCGACATCGCCTACGTCGGCAGGTTCGAACCCTCTCGCGGGCTTCACCTCCTCATACGCGCCTTCGCGGCTCTGTCCCGTGAATTCCCGGACGCAAGGCTCTTCCTCGTCGGCGCGGGTCCCGCCGAACCCGCACTCAAATCCCTCGCCTTTTCCCTCGGCGCGAACGACAGGATCGTCTTCACCGGCTGGCTCCCCTTCGGCGAAATGTACGACGTCATCGAACGCTCCTGCGTCGGCGTCGTCCCCCACGAGGATTCAGAGCTTTTCCACACCACTCTCCCTCACAAGCTCTTCCAGTACATGGCTCTCGGCAAGCCCGTCGTCGCAACCGACACCGCCGCCCTCAGACGCGTCGTCGCCGGCGAAAACTGCGGACTCGTCGTCCCCTACGGCGACACCGACGCCATGTCCGGCGCCTTCCGCACGCTGCTCTCCGACGGCGCGCTCCGCCGCCGCCTCGGCGCGAACGGCATAAGGGCGGTCGCCGAAAAATATTCCTGGCAGCACGACTCGGCGGAACTCATCAACGCCTACAGGCAGGAGTTCCCCGCCATCCGGTGAAACCATGTGCGGTATATGCGGAATCGCCCCCGGCGCCGACACGAACGTCATCAGGAGTATGTGCGCCACGCTTCTCCACCGCGGTCCCGACGACGAGGGGTACTACGATGACCCCGGCGTCTCTCTCGGTATGCGCCGCCTCGCCATCATAGACCTCCGCACCGGACGCCAGCCCATCTTCAACGAGTCCCGCTCCCTCTGCATCGTTTTCAACGGCGAAATCTACAACTACCGCGAACTCCGCGCCGGACTCGAATCGAGGGGACACGTCTTCACCACCGCATCCGACACCGAAACCATACTCCACCTCTTCGAGGAAGAAGGCGCGAACTGCGTTCACAAACTCCTCGGCATGTTCGCCTTCGCCGTCTGGAACTCGCAAAAACGCGAACTCTTCGTCGCGCGCGACCGCCTCGGCGTCAAACCCCTCTACTACCACCACTCGAACGGTCGCCTCGTCTTCGCCTCCGAGATAAAAGCCCTCCTCGCCTCCGGCGTCGTCGAAAGAAAAATCCATCTCCCCGCCCTCCATCACTACCTCTCGCTCATGTACGTCCCCGGACCGCAGACCATCTTCGAGGGCGTCCGCAGGCTGCCGCCGGGTCACACGATGACATTCAGGGACGGACGCCTCACACTCGAACGCTACTGGCGGATAACGCGCGAAACCGGCGCCCCCCTCATACGCGACACCGCGCTGCTCCGGCGCGAAATCCGCGACCGCCTCCGCGAAGCAGTCGCCTGCCGCCTCATCAGCGACGTCCCCCTCGGCGCCTTCCTCAGCGGCGGCGTGGACTCCAGCGCCGTCGTCGCCTTCATGTCGGAATCCTCCCCCGCGCCGCCCAAAACCTTCTCCATCGGCTTCTCCGGCGCCGCCGAGCGCGGGTTCGACGAACTCCGCTTCGCCGCCGCCGTCGCCCGCCGCTTCAACACGGACCACCACGAGTTCCGCGTCAACGTCAACGACCTCCTCAACGTCCTCCCCAGCCTCATCTGGCACGCCGACCAGCCCAACGTCACCTGCTTCCCCAACCACCTCGTCGCGGCGATCACCTCACGCCACGTCAGGGTCGCTCTCGCCGGCATCGGCGGCGACGAACTCTTCGGCGGCTACCGCCGCTACCTCGCCGAAAAACTCCTCCCGCTTTACACGGCTGTACCAGCCCCGGTCAGAAAGCTTCTCATCGAAAAGCTCGTCGCCCTCGCGCCCCAGGCGCGCGAAATCGAAGGACGCTTCCTCTCCAACTGGGCGCGCCGCTTCGTCTCCGGCGCCGCGCTCCCGCCGCCGCAGCGCTACTTCAACTGGTTCGCACGCTTCTCCGAGGACGCGAAAAGACAGCTCTATTCGGACGTCCTCAACGCCGAAACAGCCGGCGCGGACGCGTCACTCCTCTTCGCCGCCCTCTTCGACGAGTTCAACGCCCCCGAACCGCTCGACAACATCTTCTTCGCCGACCTCAACACCTACCTCGTTGACGACCTCCTCGAACACGCCGACAAAATCGGCATGGCGCACTCCATCGAAATCCGCGTCCCCTTCTGCGACCACCGCCTCGTCGAATTCTCCCGCAGCATCCCCAACAACCTCAAAATCAGAAACCTCTCCACTAAATACATCTTCAAACTCGCCATGAAAAACGTTCTCCCCGACGAAATCCTCTTCAGAAAAAAACACGGCTTCATGCTCCCTCTCGGCCTCTGGCTCAAAAACCGCCTCAACGACCACCTCCGCGACTGCCTCTCACCCGGAGTCCTCGCTGAAAGGGGTTTCTTCAAACCCGCCTCCGTCCAGCGCATGATAAAACTTCACCGGGACGGCAAACGCAACTTCTCCGAACAGCTCTTTCTGCTTCTCGTCTTTGAAATGTGGCACAGGATTTTCGTTGACCCTCCGCAAATCCCGAACCTCAACGTCAGGGATGCAATGTCCAGGCTCGCGTGATAATATAAGGCAGGCTCGCCGCCCGGTACCATTCGCGCCCTGGTAGTAAGCCGCTTTAAAACGGGACGCGTTCCATCCGGAAAGCCGCCCAGCGCATCAACCATGCGCGTCTTGATCGTCTCACCCGTCTATCCACCCGAAACGGGCGCCGCCGCCCTCCGCGTCCGCGAAATGGCGGAAAAACTCCTCCGCGCCGGCGATTCCGTTACCGTGCTCGCGGGCATCCCATCATACCCAGCAGGCGTCGTCCTCCCCGGATACCGCCGCCGACCCCTTGCCGTCCGATTCCACGAAGGCGTCAGGGTCATCCGCTGCCGGCAGTTCGTCCGCCCGCGCGGAAGCTTCCTCCTCCAGTTGCTGAGCGAGTTCTCACTCGCCGCCTCCACAGCGTTCTTCGGCATGTTCCTCCCCCGTCAAGACGTGGTCATCGCCTCCTCTCCCCCGTTTTTCATCGCCGCCGCGGGATGGCTGCTCTCGCGCGCGAAGCGCGCCGCCTTCGTCTTCGACGTCCGCGACATATACCCCGATCCGCTCGTCGAACTCGGCTTCGTCTCCAATCCCATCCTCGTCCGCCTCCTCAGGTCGCTTGAAAGGTTCCTCTACAACTCCGCCGCCCTCGTCCTCTCCGTCTCGAATACTCAGGCGGAAAAAATCCGCTCAAGAACCGCGAACCCGCAGAAAGTCAGACTCGTCCCGAACGGCGTCAACGTCGAATTCTTCAGAAAGCGCCCCGCCGCATCGCACCCGGTATGGAAAAAACACGCGCTCGACGGCAGGTTCGTCGCCGTCTACGCCGGGCGCATCGGCAGGGCGCACGCCCTCCACACACTCGTCCGCGCCGCCGAACTCCTCGCGCGCGACCCCCGCGTCGCCGTCCTCATACTCGGCGACGGCGCCGAAAAACAAAAACTCCAGAAACTTGCCGCAGAACTCCGCCTCAAAAACGTTTTCTTCGAATCCGAGCGCCCGGCGGACGAAATTCCGCACGTCCTCTCTCTCGCGGGAGCGGGGATTTGCTCCCGCGCCGCCGGAGAATACTCACGCGACGCGCTCCCCGCTAAAATGTTCGAGTACATGGCTTGCGAACTCCCCGTCGTCATGGCGGCGGAATGCGAGGGCGGGCGCCTGCTGCGCGAAGCGGACGCCGGAATAGTCGTGCCCCCGGAAGACCCGCGACAACTCGCCGAAGCCATACTCGCGCTCGCCGCCGACCCCGCCGAAGCCGCGCGCCTCGGCGCAAACGGCAGAAGGTTCGTCTCCGCTCACTACACGAGAGATAAGATTTTCGCCGCCATGCGCGAAGTCCTTCTCCAAACCGCAGACCCGAAAAGCCGCCGCAGCGGCGCCCGAAGGACGGTGCCCGATGCTTGAAACATTCAAGCGGACGGCGCTCGCGGGCGCAGCGGCGGGCGCGCTCCTCAGCCTCGTCGAATGCGCGCTCCTCAATCCCTCCTCCCTCCCCACCGGAAGCGTCTCACTTTTCTTCCTCGCCGTCCTCCTCGCCGCCGCGCTCTACTCCGCGTTCATCATCCCCTTCGCTCTCGCACTCCTCTCCGCCGCCGCGCCGTTCTCCCCGAAGCACACGGCGCAAAGAGCCGCTCCCGCCGCCGTCACTTCCGCCCTTTTCCTTTATCTCTTCATCGTCGTGCACGCGCGTTGGTTTCTCGGCGGCACGCCTTTCTTTTCGATCAAGAGCATCGCCGCCTCCCTCGCCCTCATCGCCTGCGCCCTCCCGGTTTTCTTCGCCGTATCGTTCCTCTTCCGCCGCGTCGCCGCACACTTCAGACCGCTCCCCCTGGCGCTCATCGCAGCCGCTCTCGTTCTTTTCCTTTACAGGCATCTGCTTCCCCTCGACGCGTTCACGAAGCCCGCGGCGCCGCCGGACTCTCCTAACTTCCTTCTCGTCTCGTTCGACACGACGCGCGCCGACCACCTCGGATGCTACGGCTGCGAAAACGCCCGGACGGAAACCGTGGACTCGCTCGCCGCACGCGGAACACTCTTCCGCCGCGCCTACACCACCGTCCCCGCCACCGGACCCGCTCACAACTCACTCATGACAGGGCTGCACCCCCGCACGCTCGGCGTCGTCAGAAACGGCATACCGCGCCCCGACTCCTTCCCGAACCTCCCCGGCGAACTTCGGAAACTCGGCTACTCCACCGCCGCCTTCGTCTCCGGCTTCACTATGAAATCCTACACGTCGGGGCTTCACAAGGGCTTCGACCTCTACGCCGACGCCTTCTCCTTCCTCGACGTGCTCGACCGCACCCTCGCGGCGCCCATGCTCGACCTCGCTGGTCTCTACGCGCACCTCGATGAACGCCCGGCGGCGCTCGTCACCTCCGCCGCGCTCCGCTGGCTCGAAAGGCGCCACCGTCGTCCCTTCTTCCTCTTCGTCCATTATTTCGACCCCCACGAACTGTACATCCCCCCGCCCGAATACCTGAAACGCATACCTTCCGTCCGGGAAAACGAAAACCTCGAAAAGTTCCTGCGCGAATGGATGGTCCGCATCACGAACAAAACTGCGGACCGCGCGATGATTGAAAAAGTCACCGCCCTCTACGACGCCGAGATCGCCTACGCCGACGACGAACTCGCCCGCCTGATGAAATTCGTTGACGATAACTCCCTCCGCGATAACACCTACGTCATCTTCCTCTCCGACCACGGAGAAGGTCTCGACGACCACGACCAGTACTCCCACGGACACCGCCTCTACGATGAACAGGTGCGCATCCCCCTCATCGTCGCCGGACCAGGCGTCCCCCGCGGCGCCGTCAGCGGCGACCTCGCCATGATCACCGACGTCTTCCCGACCGTCCTCTCCATACTGAACCGGAACGTACCACCCGGACTCCACGGGACGAGCCTGAAGGACGCGCTCTTCGACGGGGCGCCGCTCCAGAGGGACACCGCGCATTTCGAAACCGCTTACGAGTACATCAGCCCCCTGCGCGACGAATACGAACCGCTCGACCTCCCGCTCATGACCGGCGCCGCCGACAAACGCCGCAAGTTCATTCTCCATCGCTCCGGCGCACGCGAACTCTACGACCTCGCCGCCGACCCCGGCGAGCTTCTCAACCTCTTTTCTCCCGACGACCCCGTCTCCGCCGACCTCGCCCGCAGAACCAGACTCTGGGACACCCGCACCGCCGTCGCCGCGCCCGCGACGAAACCCCTCTCCGCCGAAGCGGCGCAAAGACTCCGCGCACTCGGTTACATTAAATGATTCCCCCGGATGAATAATCCGGTCTTGAACCTGATGACCACGGTGAATAAATCGCTGGCTCCATGCTCCGCCATGGAGCCGGGAATTGGGACAGGCTTCCAGCCTTTTAGTGGGACAGGCTTCCAGCCTGTCATTTCGTTTTACTTCTACATTCTACATTGGACATTGGAAATTCTACATTTTCCTTTTGCCCAATTACCCCCGAACATAGGCATGATAAATGATTCCCCTCCTTTTATCCGTCGGGCGCTCTCTCCCCGGCTCCGCGCTTCTTATCTGATTTCAGCCGCCGCCCGCTATAATTATGTATGACCGTGAGCAATTACATGCACGGACACCTCGGCAACGGCGGCGCCACCCGCCCGCTCGTTTCCCTCATCGAGTGCCGGAACTACCACCCCGATTCCCTCGACGCCGCGCTCGACCGCTCCATTGAACTCCTCGGCGGCATCGAAAAATTCGTCCGCCCCGGACAGAAGGTCTTCCTCAAGCCCAACCTCCTCCTCGCCGCAAACCCCGAAAGAGCGGCAACGACGCACCCCCTCTTCGTCGCCGCTGCCGTCCGCCTCGTCCAGCGCGCCGGCGCTCTCCCCTTCTTCGGCGACCTCCCCGGCGGTTTCCACGTCGGCACCACAAAAAAAATCTACCGCGTCACCGGCATGGACGCCGCCGCCGAACAAACCGGCGCAACGCTCGTGAAACTCGAAGCCCACGGCTTCAGAAAACACCTCATACCGGACGCGAAAATCATCACCGAAGTCCACGTCCCGAAGTTCCTCGACGACGTGGACGTCATCATCAACCTCCCCAAGCCCAAAACGCACATGCAGTCTAAATACACCGGCGCGGTGAAAAACCTCTTCGGCTTCGTCACCACCGCCGACCGCGTCCTCGCGCACAAAAACCTCAGACTCGCGGACTTCTCAACCGCTCTCGCCGAAATCTTCTCCATCTTCCGCCCCGCGCTCACTCTCATGGACGCCGTCACCGGCATGGAAGGCGCCGGACCCAGCCAGGGCGCCCCCGTGCGCCTCGGTTTCATCGCCGCCTCCCGCGACGCCGTCGCGCTCGACGCCATCGTCACGTCCCTGCTCGGCTACGCGCCGAAAGAGGTGCTCACCACGCGCGCCGCCGCGGCGATGAGGCTCGGCTCGGCGGACCTCTCGTCCATCCGCGTCGTTGGCGACCCACCGGCTTCCTTCAGAAAGAACATAAAAAAACCACCCCCGCACGTCACTCTCGCCGCGGGACTCCTCTCCGACCTCGCAAACCGCCTCACCGACGTCCGCCCCGTCATCCGTCAGAAAAAATGCGAAAAGTGCGGCACATGCGCCGCCGTCTGCCCCGTACAGGCTATCTCCTCGCGACCCGACTTCCTCATTGACCCCGACGCCTGCATTCGATGCTTCTGCTGCCACGAGGTCTGTCCCCATTCCGCAATCGAACTCAAAGAGGCGCCACTCGCAAGATTGGCAAAAAGAATGCGCTCCTGACGCCGGTCACGGACGCTGCGGCGGTTCTTTCGGCGCCGGGCTTTTGTTGTACTGATTATTCCTCCATTTTTTGGAGTGCCTGTCTGCCGTGCCGACGGCACAGGCAGGCGGCGATTTATCGCCGCCTTGCCTTTACCGGCGATTCATCGCCGCCAAATCCCCTGCCCGTGTGTGAGCGGGCTGTACGAAAATTCAGCCTGTCTGCGTGCAACGCTCAGGCAGGCGTTATTGCGATTTCCCCGTATGAATAATCCGGTCCAACCCCGTTGAAACCTCCGCGAATTTGTACTATCATTAAACCAATGATTGCAATGATTCTCGGATTGTCCGGCATTCTCGCTTCGCTCCTCGGACTCGTGCTTGCCTTTTACGCCGTGTTTGTAAACGGGAAGCATACGAAAGGGATTCTGCACGAAATGCAGAAAAGCGGAGAGCGTCAGAACCAGATGCTCGAGCGGCAGGGGCAGGTGCTTGACCGGCACGGGCAGATACTCGAGCGTCAGAACCAGATGCTCGAGCGGCAGGCACAGTCGTTGGAAAGGATAGAGGAGACAACGAGATACGTCGCGGAACTCGTGAGGATTGAAGGGCAGAAGACCAGGGACGCTATGAAAACGGCGCTGTAAACCCCGCAACCTCCCGCCCGCCCCGGGAGAGAACCTCGCGCCTCGAAACTCAATGTCCGTCGTTCGTTATCGCGATTTCCCCGGATGAATAATCCGTATTTACGAAGGTCAGCGGCGCGCGGCATATAACCGACGACGCGGCGCCATGAAAAAAATCATCGCCGTCCTCCCCACCTTCAACGAAGCCGGCAACATCCGCGGCGTCGTCTCACGCATCCGCGCTCTCCACGAAAACGTCTCCGTTCTCGTCGTTGACGACGACTCACCCGACGGCACCGCGGACGTCGTCCGCGAAATGGCGCGCGCCGACCCCGACGTACACCTCCTGCTGCGCACCGAACGCAGGGGCAGGGGGTACGCCGGCGCCGCCGGCTTCCAGTGGGCGCTCGACAACGCCTTCGACCTCGTCGTCGAGATGGACGCCGACGGCTCACACCCCCCCGAGGACGTACCCGCGCTCATCAGCGCCGCCGCGGACGCCGGCGTCGTCGTCGCCTCGCGCCTCGTCCCCGGCGGCGGCGAGCAGGGCAGGGCGCCGCACAGAAAGTTCATCACATCGCTCGCGAACCTCTACATCAGGCTCGTCCTCGGTCTGCGCGTCCGCGACTGCACTTCAGGCTTCAGGTGCTTCACGCGCGGCGCCCTCGAAACCGTCCGCCCCGCGCGCCTTTTCTCCCCGGGTCCCGCAATCGTCCAGGAAGTCCTGTTCCTCTGCGCGCTGCACGACCTCCGCGTCCGCGAAATCCCGTTCGTCTTCCGCGAGCGCCTCGGCGGAACCTCAAAGCTGAAACTCAAAACCCTTATCGGCAGCCTGTTCGACGTCTGGAAAATACGAAGAACCTATCTCCCCGAAAAACACACGCGCTGACGCCGGTTCGCCGCCGCAAACCGGCACTCCGCGGCAGCGGCGGCTTCCTTTTGCGCCGGGCGGTGATTTTCCGTATAATATTTTTTATTTGAGGTGAATCAAAACGCCCATATTGACGCCCCCGAAAGCGCTGAGAGGAAAATTGGGAGATGACGGCATTGACGCCCTCGTTGACCTTGTAAACAAGGCGGTGAGAAGCAGAAGGAATACATACTGGTTTTCGTCGTAGAAAAATTTGAGGGGAATCATGATTCGATGGAACTAAAATTTGACAGCAGGCTGGAAGTTATCGAGGAGAAATTCGAAAGAAGACTCTCTGAAACAAAAGCCGATCTCATCAAATGGATGTTCATATTCTGGGTCGGGCAGATAGGCGTCATCACCGGTTTGCTTTTCGCTTTTTTCGGTAAGCGTTGATTGAACCGGCGGAAGACAAGACAGACGGAGGTGAAACCGCGTGGGGAATATCCCCGAAGACGATGCGCTTCAACGCATCCTTTTTGAAATAAAAGGCGCGGTGGAATCGGTCGCCGGTCGGGAATCGCGGGTGATACTTTACGGTTCCCGCGCCCGGGGCGAGGATCGCGAGGATTCGGACGTTGACCTTATGGTGGTCGTTCCCGACGGAGTGGCGGACTTTTACACTAAAGACCGCATCACGGACGTGATCCTCGATATCGGAAACAAATACGGCCTGCTCGCAATTCCTCTTGTGGTGTCGGAATCGCAAGAAAAGAAGTTCAGCGGATTCAAGGTTTTCGACAGCGTGGAGAAGGAGGGGGTTCCCGTTTGACGACAGAGGAACAGACACGTTATTTGATGGAACTGGCTGAGGACGATTGCGTTGTATGCGGCAAGCTGTTACGTTCCAGAGCGCTTGGCGCCTGGTACGCCTGTATGTTTCTGAACCGCCGTGCCTACGGAATCAGCCCGTCTTTTTTCGCCCTCGTGACGTAGTCCGGCGGGCGCCACCATCTGTCCGCCTTCAGGTCGTCGGCGACGGCGCCCGCGGCGATGTAGCCCGGACCGGCGATCACCATCCCGCCGGGATAAGCCCCCGCTCCGCACAGGTACAGGTTTTTCACGGGCGTCCGCGACCCCTGGCACATGTCGTTCGGGCGGAAGTATCCCATCTGAATCGCGTTGTACTCTCCGTGCTTGATTGAGCCGCGGGTCATGTTGACGATTTTGCGTTCCACGTCGAGGGGCGAATACGGGTAGAGCAGGGCGGGGGCGGGGGGCGCCTCGCAGTATTCGCCGAGGACCCCCAGGCAGGACGCCGCGTATTCCTGCTTTGCGTCGTCCCAGCCGCGCCCGCCCGCGAGGGCGTACGGCGCGGAACTCTCCCACCTCACGACGTGCATCCCGTCCGGCGCGCACGAGGGATCGAACGCCGTGACGCACGTGACGTGCCCCGACGGTTTCGCCGGGAGTATTCCGCTCTCCGCGTCCGCGGCGCTCCGCATCACGTCCTCCTGGGTTTCGTGTCCGAGGACGCAGACGAGCGCGCGGTTCACGTCCTCGTTTCCGCCCGCCGCCGCGTACCGGGGCGGTTCGCGCACAAGGAGGTGCAGACCGAAGAGGGAACGCTTTTCCCACTGCCAGCGCGACGCGGACCGGGCGAGCGCGCCGGGGAGGTGT
Source organism: bacterium (assembly GCA_040752295.1). GTDB lineage: Bacteria > UBP15 > UBA6099 > UBA6099 > JBFMBQ01 > JBFMFE01. The sequence continues at coordinate 24,486 of JBFMFE010000159.1, read as the reverse complement.
TCCCCGCCCGCGAGGTCGAGGAAGGTCTGCGGCGGAGGCAGGCTGCTCGCCACGGCGCGGGCGGCGATCTCCAGGCCGTCGGCGAGGACGACACCGCATGCGGCGCCGCCGCGTACGAGTATCTTCTTCGCCTCCGCGGCGTCGAGTACGTCGCCGCCGTTCCTGACGATGATCCGCGCGAGCGCCGACGAGAGCCTGTGCGAGCCGCCCTTGAGAAGCGCCGCGCCCGTCATGCGCCGGACGTAGAGCGGCACGAGGTAGCCCAGCCCGCCCGTGTCCGCGGGTATGCCCCACATTGTGGACAGAAACAGCAGGGCGGCGCGCAGTGTGGAGCCGCCGATGCGGTAGTGATCGAGTATCTCGACGGGGGACATCTCGGAGAGGGCGGCGATCTTCGCGCCGAGGGGAGAGCGGTTCAGCATGACAACGTATTCGACCGGGGGGATGGGCGGCGAGTACGTGGCGGGGATAAGCGCGCGGTCGCACATCTGTTCGAACTCTTGCATCATGGCGCGGTAGTTGTCCGCGTCGGCGGGCGAAACGGCGCGCAGCGACTCAGCCGTTCTTTCAACGTCCCTGTAGAGGACGACGGTCTTTCCCGACGGGGCGATGAAGGCGACCTGGGTTTCGGGTGTGACGTAGCAGACGCCCTCGCCGGGGAGGTCGAAGTCGGCGTAGGGGGGCATTACGTCCGCGAGCATGTGGTATGTGGCGTGCAGGTTGAATCTTGCGCCGCAGAAGTCCTCCGTTGTCAGTCCGCCGCCGGTTTCGTGGCGGCGCTCGACGACGAGAACGGACAGTCCGGCTTTCGCAAGGTAGGCTGCGCAGGTGAGACCGTTGGGTCCCCCGCCTATGATTATCACGTCGTAGTCGTGTCTCATTTTTTCGCCGGGTCCGCGTCGGCAGGCGCGTTTTTTTGCAATCCCCGCGCGGGGCTATCAGAAGTACTTTGACAGGAACCTGCGCCACCAGTTGATCGGCTTCGCACGCCACCATTCCCTGTCGCGGACGCCGAGGTCTCTCGCGACGACGTCCGCGGCGACGTAGCCGGCGCCGAGGAAGGTCGTTCCGGGCGGCCAGATCGAGTTGCTTATGTAGAGACCCGGCACGGGGGTACGCGGCGCGGTCGTCTCGCCCGCGAACGGGCGGTCGAGGTAGAGCTGCCCCGGGCAGACGCTGCCCCCTATCCAGTTTCCCTTCACCGCCGATGGGTTTCGCCTGAATATGTCGAGCGGCGTGTACGGGAAGGCGGCGAGTATGCTCTTTGTGAAACCCGGCGCGAATTCCTCCCAGCGCGCGGTGACCCTGTCGAGGAGTCCGTGTTTTATGTCGTCCCACTTTTCGGGTCCGCCCAGGCGGCGCAGGTCGTACGGCGCGTCCAGCCATGCGAAGGCTGTGTGGCATCCTTCGGGCGCCTGTGTGGGGTCGGCGAGCGTGGGGACGAACCAGTTGACCATTATTTTTTCGTGGATTTTCCCGGCGATGTACGATATCGAAAAGTCCTCGATGTCCTTCATGGTTTCCGCGCCCATGTAGCCCATGAAGCAGTTGCCGATGCCGGGGTCGAAGCCAGCGGCTTTCCACGCCGGGGGCGCGTTCAGCGCGTAGTGCGCGCCGAACAGAACCTGCTCGTCGTACCTGAAGAGTTTAATCCGCGCCGCGGCGTTGGGCGGGAGGTTCTCCTCGCCCACGAGCTGGAGGAAGGTGGGCTGTGCGGTGAGGTTGCTTATGACGGCGAGGCGGGCGGAAAATTCCATTTCGCCGAACACGGCGTTTTTGGACAGTCTGACGCCCGCCGCCCTCCCGCTCTCGACGACTATCCTCTCCACGGGACAGGAATAGAGTATCGAGCCGCCGTTGCGCACAAGGCACCTCACGAGGGCGTGCGGGAGCGAGTGGCTGCCGCCGCGAAGCTGGTGGCACGCGTAAACGGGTCCCAGGCTCAGCACCATCAGAGCGCCGAGCGCGCCGACGAGGCGGTTCCAGGGCGGCATCCCCCCGATCCACTCGAGCGAGGCTAACATCGCCTTGACCCGCTCGTTCTCGAAGAGAACGTCTAAAAGCTCCAGCCCGTTCATCTCGATGACGCCGCGCGGGAGCATTTCCACGCTGTCGAGGATTTCGAGCGCGCGGTTGAAGTTCTCGGGCGACGGCGCGCGGTAAACGATAATGTCCATCAGTTCGGGTATGAGCGGCGCGGTGGCGCCCGCCAGTTGAAGGAAGGTGTCGGCGTCCTTCCGGGAAAACCTCGCCCAGCTTGCGTACGTCTTCTGGAAATCGTACGTGTGCATCAGCAGGCACGTCCCGTCGGGAAACGGGAACCCGTAGTCGTACTCCGTGATGAGCGGCTGGAAACCGAAGTTTTCGAGTTCGAGGTCTTCGACGACCGGACCCGAGCCGGCGATGATCCAGGTCGCGTGCAGGTTGTGTCTGAACCCGGGGATGGTGACTTCTTCCGTGGAGCAGTGTGCGCCCGCCTCGTCGCGGCGCTCGAGGACGAGCACGTCGAGTCCGGCTTTCGCGAGGTAGGCGGCTGCCGTCAGCCCGTTCACGCCGCCGCCGACCACGATGACGTCATAACTGTTTTTCATCGGCTGGCTTCTTTTTCGGGAAAAAGAGGCGCCCCAGTACCGCGGCGAGCGTCATCCGCAGGTTCTTCAGGAACATGAGCATGATGTTCTGGTTCAGCGCGATGTGAAGCAGTCCGGGGATGTCTTCCCTCGTCATTGTGATGCGGAAGTCCCACACGACCGGGTCGGTGATCATGCCCTTGATGAAGAATTTCTCCTCGGAGCCGCTGTTTTCGCGTTCCACGCGGTACTTCTCGAAGTCGAGTATCAGCTCGATGTTGCCCAGCCCTTTCGACCACACCCTCATTTTAAATAGACCTCCACGTATCTTTTTATGTTGTCGGGCATCGCCCACCATTTTTTCGCCCCGGCTTCCTCGGCGACCGCGTTCGCCGCGATGTAGCCGGGTCCGCCTAGGATAAGCCCGCCGGGATACATCGAGGCGCCGCAGAGGAAAAGCCCGGCGACCGGCGTCTTCGAGGACGAACAGAGATCATTGGGACGGAAGTATCCCATCTGGAGCGGGTTGTAATCGCCGTGCTTGATGGAGCCTCTCACCATGCACGGTATCCTGCGCTCGATGTCGAGAGGCGTTTCCGACGCCGTCATGACGATGTTGCCGTCCGCCGCGTTCGGCGCGTAGGTGCGCCACAGTTCGAGGAGGTTTTTTTCGGTCTCAGCTCGCCTCATGTCCCAGCCGCCCTCTATATCGTACGGGGCGATCACCTGAAGGAACGCCGAGTGCCCGCCGGACTCGCGAGCGAGCGTGCGGTCGAAGACCGTCTCGGTCGTGGCGTGCCCCGCGGGCTTCACCTTTCCGCCCGCCGCCGCCTTCGCAAGCCCAATCACGTCCTCCACGCACTCCACGCCGATGACGGTCATGAACGCCCTGTCCATGTTCCTGTCGCGGACGCTGTAGCGCGGCGGCTCCCTCAATGCCGCGTGGAGCGTGAAAAGGCTCCACTTGTCCCACTCCCACTTTCCGGCGTACTTCGCGAGCGCGGGCGGGACGTTTTTCTCACCGACGAGCCGCAGGAACGTCGTCTGCGGATCGAGGCTGGAGACGACGATGCCGGCGAGAAACCGCCGCCCGTCGCGGGTCTCTACGCCCGCCGCCCTGCCTCCCTCGACGATGATGCGCGCGACCTCGCTGTTTTCGTGGACGGCGCCGCCGGCGAGGATTATCTCCTTCGCGAGGCTCGATGCCAGCTTGTGCGAGCCGCCGATGCATACGCACTTGTGAAGGTTCCGGTGGATCAGGAGCGGAACCATGAACCCCAGCCCCGTGATCTCCGGCGCAAGCCCCCACATGCACGACACGTACAGGAACAGCGCCCTCACCCTCTCGTCCGTGAAGGTCCCGGTCAAGATTTCCAGCGGGCTTTTATCGGAGAGGGCGAGGAGTTGTTTTCCCGCGCTTGTGCGGTTGAGTTTCACGGAGAACTCGACCGGCGGGACCGGCGGGTGGTACGTAGCCGGGGCGAGTATTTCCTCGACCATCTTCCGGCAGCCGCGTATCATCGTCTCGAACGCCCTGGCGTCCCTGTGCGAGAACTTCGCGATCTCGTCCGCGGAGTCCCGCGCCTTGCTCGTCAGAAGAATGGAGCCGCCGTCGCGGAAGGCGATCCCCGTCTGGAAATGCGGCTTGATGAACGTCAGCGCGTGAGCCGCGAGGTCGAAATCGCGCAGCACGGGCATGTAGTCAACCATCATGTGGTACGTGGCGTGTGTGTTGGCGTAGCCGCACGGGAAGAGGATTTCCTCGGTGGCGAGACCGCCGCCGATCTCCTGCCGCCTCTCGAGGAGCGCCGTTTTCATTCCACAGCGCGCGAGATAGGCGGCGCAGATCAGCCCGTTGGGGCCGCCGCCGATGACAACGACGTCCGCGCGCGTCTCGCGCTCCGCCTCGGGCACCGGCGGGTCTTCGGGTCTCACCGTCAGGTTTTCCACGTCACTCGCCCTCCCGGATGTAATATGGGGACGGATACCACCACGCGCCCGGCTCCAGTCCGAGGTCCTCGATGAGTATGTGCATCAGGTTGTACGGCACGGCTAAAAGGCACAGCCCGCCGGGATACGACGTGTGGTTGCACAGGTACAGCTTGTGGACGGGCGTCCTGTAGCGCGACAGCTCCGGCAGCGGGCGAAGGTTGTACCATTCCTCCTCGCCTTCCCTCGAGCCGTACCAGTTGCCGCCGATGAAGCCCAGGTTGCGCACGGACGAGTCGTAAGGGGTGTTCACGAACTTTGCGGCTATCTTATCCTCCGTGAGGTTCGGGGCGACGCGGCGGACCGCCTCGAGGATGAGAGCCGTGATCTCCCCGCTCGCCGCGTTCACCGCGAGGGGACCGTCCACGTGATACTCCGGCGGCGGCACCTGAAGGTATATGGGCGAGAAGACGTGGTAGCCCTTCGGGCAGCGCGTGGGATCGTATATGTCGTGGTTGCAGAACGGCACGACGATGCTCTCCATCCGGGTCGGGTGCGTGTTGAACGAGTAAACGTCGCGCATCTGGTTGATGACGGTTTCGCGCGAGTCCACCGGAAGAAACACGCATGAGGGGTAGCCCGCCGAAAAAACCTCCTCCGCGTCGCCCTTGAACCTCGGGAACTCGGTCGTAATGAGCGACAGGACGAAAAGGCTGCCGCCCTTGAGGTTAATGTTGCGGACTTTTTCGATGAAATCGAGTTCGAGGTCGCGCGGCTCGATGAGCTTCAGAAAGGTGTCCTGGACGTGCACGGCGCTGACGACCGCCCTGTCGGCGAGGATTTTCTTCGTTTTCACCGGCGCGTCGTCCGCGAGGACGACGCCTTTCGCCTCGCCGTCCTCGACGATAATGCGCTCCACCTTCGAGTTCGTGAGGAACTGCACGCCGTGGGACAGCCCGCAGCGCAGGAGCGCGTGCGCGAGCGTGTGCATTCCCCCGACCGGCGAGCCGGACGAGTAGTGCGCGAGCAGGTTGCACGTCAGCCCGAAGATGCCCGTGCCCGCCCAGTCCGGGTTGGGTCCGTTGTACCACGCCGCCATCCCCACCATGACCTTGAGCGCCTCGGTCCTGACGAGCGGCTCGAGGATGTCGAAAGTTGACATATCGCACCACGACTCGTCGAAGAACGGAACCGCCTTTTTCAGTATCTTCACCCACGGCAGATCGCTGTTGTCAATCGTCATGCCCGCCGGCGGCGGGGGCGTCCAGTATATTGACCTCAGTATCTCCACCGAGTGCTTCTGCATCGCCTCGTCGAAAATCCCCCACACCTGCGCGTCCTCCCTGGAAAACCTCGAGAGAACCTTCATCCCGTGGTCGGAGATGTACCTGCCGAAGACAAGGGCTTTCCCGTCCGATGTGACGCCCCCCATCATGCCCCTGTAGTACACCATCCTGAAACCATGCCTGTGAAGCTCGAGCTGCTCGACGCCCGGTCCCGCGGCGCCGTAAAAATACGTGGCGTGAGGGTCTATGCGGAATCCCGGCATGGGTTCGGTGTTCTCCGCCCCGCCGCCGACCTGCATCCTGTCCTCGCACACGCAGACCGACAGACCGCACTTTGCGAGGTAACACGCTATCCCCAGCCCGTTGGGTCCGCCCCCGATGACCACGACGTCGTACCTGTTTTTCATGGCGCCGCCTCCTCGTGCGCGCCGTCACGGTCGGAGTCGCGGCGCGCGCCGCCCCCGAACGCTCTCAGACGCTCAAGGGCTTCCTCGATTTCGGGTGCGACCCCGTCCGAAAAAAGGGCGAGGAAAAACGCCTGTACCGCGCCGCGCATTCCCTCGGGAATCAGCCCGTGCCTGCCGTCTATCCTGTTTCCCTCCAGGAGCTGCCGCAGCCTCGTCAGCCACAGTATGCGGAACTCCATGTAAATCAGCCCCACCTCGGCGATGAGCTTCTGGTAGTCGGTCAGTGTGTCCCTGTAGGTTTCCTCGACCTTCCTGAATTCGTCCATCATCGTGTAGTGGAGGTCGAGCTGTGTGCGGAGGTGGTTTGCCACCTCGTCGCGGGAAAGCCTGTCGAAGAAAAACATCTTCATGAGAAACGGCTCTTTCATCTCCTGAAACTTGAGAACGGGCTGTTTGAGCCACTCCGTGAACGCCGCTTTTCCCTCCGCTGTGATGGAATAGACGTGCTTGTCGGCGGTGTTCGCCTGCGGGACGACCTCCATGCTGACAAGACCGTCCTCCCTCATTCTCCGCAGCGTGGGGTAGAGCTGCCCGTCGCTCACGTTCCAGAAGTTCATGATCGTCTCGCTGTAGAAACGCTTGATCTCGTACCCCGTTCTTGGCGAGTCGAAGAGGAGACCGAGGACGGCTTCTTTAAGAGCCATGATGACCCTTTCAGCAGATGATATAATTCGAGTGAGAAATGCTCACAGCATCAGCCATAACGAGCGCTCTCGTCCTCATAGCCCTCTATTAGAGGGCAATCTAATTATACTACCCCCGCACGCCTTGTCAATACCCCCTTCGAAATTTTTTCCTACCGCTACAAGCTTTTTTGAAACCTTAGTGTATCACTTCATAAATTCGCTAACGTATTTTCAGAGGCCAAGCCTCCTTGGACTGCGGCGAGCCATCGCCGCCTTCATCTCCGATAGTCAAGGCGGTGTTCACACACCGCACTCCAAGGCGCTTCGCGCAGAATATGTTAGAGTATTTACGAAATAGTGCACTTAGGATTACGTGTCCGAAAACGTTATTGCCGGACTCACCGGCTTGATGCCCCCACGGCTCTCCGGTTCACATCGTCGCTTTTCGCCGCCGCCGTCGCCGGGTCAACCTCCACAACGCCACAGCCTGAACCGACAAGGATTCGTCCGGATGCGGATATCGTCAGGACCCTCGCCGCTTTTCCCACGAAAACCTTCTTCACGATATCGAACCGTTCCGAATCCATGAAATACAGCATTCCGTCGAAAAACCCCGTCGAGAGCAGGTACTTTCCGTCCTTCGTGAATTCGATCTCGCGGGTCCCCTGCGGAAGGGGCACGTTCCCGACCTTTTTCAGGTCGAAATCCATCATTATTCCCCCGGGAAGAAGAAACCGGCTCGCAACTAACCGCTTTCTCCCGGGCGCTAGCGCGACGTCGTAATACCCGAAAAGGTTGTCGCGGTACGCTTTTTCCAGCCTCATTTCCCGCATGTCTATCTTCATTATCTGCCGCATCCCGACTACGGGCATAAGGAGCGGCGACGCGCAGAAGACCCCCGTCAGATACGGCGGTGTCCATACGGTTTTATAGACCGGCGAGTTTCCCTTGCCGGCTATGCGTACGTGTTTTATCTCCCGCGCGCGCTTGTCGTAGACGTAAAATTCGGGTTCGACGACGGCGATGACCGTCCTGTCGAGAACCACGATTATCCCGAGGGTGTAAGTCGCACGCGGAAGGTTCAGCGATTCGCGGTCGGCGACGGCGCCGTCGGCGTCGAACCGTACAAGTTCCACGTTCGGTGCGTTCTCGTCTTTGAAATTTTTCTGGATTATCGCGTAGATTTCGCCGCCGTTTTCATCGCGCGCGAGGGCGATGACCTCGCCCTTCGCGAACCACGGCGTGACCGCCCCGGTTGCGGCGTCGAGACGGAGGATGGCGTTTTCAAAAAGCCTGTTTCCCATGCGCGGCGCCTCCTGCCGGTTGCTGAACAGGACGTCGCCTCTTTCGGGACGCTCCACCATGAAGAGCGGTATGGACGAGGGTGAAAGTGAATTCACGTGCCCTGAGCCGGTCAGCGTGCGGCAGCCGGGCTGGTCGTTGATCGCCGCGCATCTTGAATCCGGGCACCACCTCTCGGCGAACAGCACGAAAACGAAGGCGATGACTATTGGCGGCGCCGTCAACTGGACGGGCGTGAGAAACCGGAACCATCCCGTCTTCGCGCGTATGAGCAGCAGAAGCAGGAAGGCGGCGGGGACCGAGACAGCCCGGTAGTAAAGGCTGCCGAAAACCAGAAGCAGAGAAACGTCGAGCGTGAGGATTGTGCCGAGCCAGTAAACGGTGAAAATGAGGGGGGACTTCCGTATGCGCGGGTCGAGGCGGAGAAGTGCGACGGCGATGCCGATGGAGCCGAGGGGGCGGAAGCCGAAATCGTTACCCAGCCCGAAGCCGACGAGAAAGAGATCGCAGAGAAGCTGGAGGGAGATGGTTAAGGCGTTTTGTAACTTTTTCACGCGTCCGGGTTTCAGTAACGCGTGCCGGCGGCATTTCGCGGGCGGTCCGCGTCAAGGGGGGTTATTTGCGCCCGAGCAGTTTCGAGAGCGCGAGCAGCGTGGTCGCCCTGTTCACTTCGGCAATGGAAGAGATGAGGGGAATGTTTTTCGGGCACGCGTCCTCGCAGTTCTGCGCGTTGCCGCAGTCGGTCACGCCTCCGGGTCCCATGACCGCCTCGAGCCTCTCGTGCGCGTTGAACCTTCCCGTTGGATGCATGTTGAAGAGCCGCACCTGGTTTATCGCCGCGGGACCGATGAACTGTGAGCGGGGGTTGCACTGGGGGCAGGCTTCGATGCAGCAGCCGCATGTCATGCACCGCGAGAGGGGGTATGCGGTCTGCTGGTCGCGGTGCGACATCCGCGGAGCCGCGCCCTGGTCGTGCGTGCCGTCGAAGGGAATCCACGCCCTGACGCGTTTGAGGGCTTCGAACATCGCCGAGCGGTCAACCACGAGGTCTCTCACCACGGGGAACCTGGACATGGGTTCGAGGACGATGGGGTGTCTGATCGTGTCCACGAGCGTGCTGCACGCCTGCCGCGCCTTTCCGTTGATGATCATCGTGCACGCGCCGCACACCTCTTCGAGGCAGTTGCAGTCCCAGGCGACGGGCGTCGTGGGGGCGCCGTCCGCCGTGACGGGGTTTTCGCATATATCCTGGAGGGCGGTAATCACGTTCATCCCCCTGCGGAGGGGCACGGCGAAGTATTCCCAGCGGCGCGGCGCTCCCGGAGCGTCCTGCCTTCGGACCCTTATCAGAACTTTTCCTTCGTCGGGTTTCCCGTTCATCGCGTTTTCCGGTTTTTCATTTGCTGGCTCCATGCTCCGTCATGGAGCCTTAACCTTGATCATTCTCTTTAAAATCATTGCCGTTTTGCGCAGGATTCTACTTATAAGCTATTAACGTGCCCCTGCCCGCGCGCGTGCCCGTGCCCGTGTGCGTGCCCGTGCCCGCATTCTTTTATTTCTTTTCGGGTACGGTACATTCATCATTTTGCTGGCTCCATGCTCCATCATGGAACCTTACCCTCATCATTCTCTTTTTCTTTCTCTTTCGCTCACGTCACTTCAGATCGGTAATCAGTTACGTTTTTTCGGGTTTTTCACTCGATGTCGTATTTTCTGGGGCGCGGCGGGATGTGCCGGACGTCCACCTCCTCGTATGAGAACGCCGGACCGTCCGGGGTGTGCTTCGCCCTTGTGGTCTTGAGCCATTGGTCGTCGTTTCTGTCGGGCGAGTCCGGCTTGTAGTGTGCGCCGCGGCTTTCCTCGCGGAGGACGGCGCCGAGCGTGATGACGCGCGCGATGTGGAGCATGTTGTGGAGCCGGCGCGCGAAGACGAGCGACTGATTGCTCCATCCGCCCGAGTCGGGCAGCTTCAGCCTGCGGCAGCGGTCGAGCAGTTCCTGTAGTTTCTCATCGGTTTTTTTCATCGCGTCGTTTCGGCGTATGACCGTTACGTTTTCGGACATCCATTTTCCCATTTCCCTCCAGAGGTTGAAGGGATTCTCGCTGCCGTCGGATTTTAAAATCCCGTCGTTGATTTCCCCCTGTCTTTTCACTTCGTTCGTGAAGATCGAGGAATCCGTCCCTTTGTTCCGGAGGTTTGCGGCGTAGTCCGCCGACCTGTCCCCCGCGATTCCGCCGCCGTACACGCAGGCGAGGAGGGCGTTTGCGCCGAGGCGGTTTGCGCCGTGGTACTGGTACTCGCACTCCCCTGCGGCGAACAGCCCCGGTACGTTCGTCATGTGGTCGAAGTCAACCCACAGCCCGCCCATGGAATAGTGCACCGCCGGGAAGACGCGCATGGGGATTTTTTTCGGGTCGTCGCCGGCGAATTTTTCATAGATTTCGAGTATTCCGCCGAGTTTCGCCTGGAGCTGCGCCGGGTCCATGTGGCTGAGGTCGAGGAAGACCACGTTCTCGCCGTTCACGCCGAGCTTCATCTCGAAGATGACCTTGAAGATCGCCCTCGACGCCACGTCGCGCGGGACGAGGTTGCCGTAGAGCGGAAACCACTCTTCGAGGAAGTACCAGGGCTTGCCGTCTCTGTACGTCCAGATTCTTCCACCCTCGCCGCGCGCGGATTCGGACATGAGCCGCTGTTTGTCCTCTCCGGGGATTGAAGTGGGGTGCACCTGTATGAATTCGCCGTTGGCGAAGACCGCGCCCTGCTGGTACGCGGCGCCGGCGGCGCTGCCGGTGCTGTTGCGGGAGTTTGTGGTCCAGGCGCCGAAGATCATGCCCAGGCCGCCGGTGCACAGTATCGTCGCGCCGGCGGGGAACGCCTCGACCTTCATTGAATCGAGATTCATCGCCGTGATTCCCCTGCACCTGCCCTCGCCGTCGGGCGCGATGGAGAGAAACTCCCGGTTCTCGAACTTCCTGACGAGTCCCTCCGCCTCGAGCCTTCTGACCTGCTCGTCGAGCGCGTACATGAGCTGCTGCCCCGTCGTCGCGCCGGCGTAGGCGGTGCGGTGGTAGAGTGTGCCGCCGAAGCGCCGCATGTCAACCAGTCCCTCGGGCGTGCGGTTGAACATCACCCCCATGCGGTCGAACATGTCAATGATTCCCGGCGCCGCCTCGCACATCCCCTTCACCGGCGTCTGGTTGGCGAGAAAGTCGCCGCCGTATATGGTGTCGTCGAAGTGCTTGAAGGGCGTGTCGCCCTCGCCCCTGGTGTCTTTCGCGCCGTTGATGCCGCCCTGCGCGCACACCGAATGCGAACGCCTCACGGGGACGGCGGAGAACAGGTCAACGCGCGCGCCTTTCTCCGCGGCGCGGATGGTTGCCATCAGTCCGGCAAGCCCGCCGCCGACGACTATGACGTTCCGGACGCCCCCGTTCGCCGCTGTGCCGTTCATGTTCGACATTTTAGCATAAATCGAGGACGGTTCAGGCGCGAAAGATCAGATACTGCCTCACGACGACCATATCCCCGGACGGGAAAAATCCTTTGTCGTAGGGGTTTGCAGCTTTGGAGTGCGGCGCTTCAGCGCCGCTTTCAATGCCGGCGATTAATCGCCGGCAAAGGCAAAGCGGTGATAAATCACCGCACTCCAGGGCGCTTCGCGCCTCTTTCCCATGTTTTGCCCCGTAAAAACCCGGACGTTCTCTGATAAAACTTTTTCAGCTTTTCGGGATTGCGCCCGGGGGAAAATGAACGCGCGTGTTATTTACACTGCGGGTCGAGGGGGCAGGCGTCGAGGAAGTCGTACGCTCCGTCGCCGTCGGAATCCACCGGCGACTGTATTTGAATTATGTCGTACGTGGTGCGCCGCAGCGAGTCGTACGCCTGCACGGTGAGCGTGGTGTCGGTCATCCTGACGGGGAAGTCCTGTATGAGGAAACTGCCGTCGTCCTGTATGAAGCGGCTCACGTCAACGCCGTTAATGATGAGGAGGACGCCCGGCTCGGTGAGACCGAATATCAGGATTCGGCACTCGCCGACCGAGCAGCTGCCCGACTGTGTGGGGTCGAAGTTGTCGGGCGGCTGGCTCACCGTCAGAAGGGGAGGGGTGGTGTCGAGACATACGGTGCGGACGACGGAGAGGGTTTCGCCCTCCCTTGCGATCGCCGTGAAATTGAGCCTGTTTTCGCCTTCGAAGAGGTTGACGCTTCCGGAAAATTCGCCGTTCTGGCGCACCTTCATCTCATTGCCGTTCACCCTGACCGCGGCGCCGGGCAGCGTGTTGCCGACCACGAAGATTTCCGGCTGATCGTGGCATCGTCCTTCCTCGGGGCGGATCACTTTGAGAAAAAGCTCGCCTGCGCCGGAGGGCGGGAGGAACTTCTGACGCTTCCAGAGTTCGAGCGAGGAGTCGGTCATTTTCCCCGGTTTTCCGGGCTGCTCCGCCTTCGCCGCGCGCAGGTCCTGCTGCTTCTTCGCGCAGACGTCCTTCTTGCCGTCCGCGAGACACGCCTCGCCTTTCAGAACGGAGAGGACCGCCGCGTCGTCCCCGACGGCGGTCACGGAGAAAAGTCCCTTTCCGGTGAACTTCCCGCCGTCGGGGACGATTATCTCAATCCTTGCGTTCGCGCCCGCGGTGGAGACGATCAGGGTTCCCGTTTCCAGTTCGAGTCTGAGGCTGACGTTTTTCTTTTCGGATTTCGATTCGATTATCCTGCACGCGGAACCTTCGGTGAGGCGGAAGAACGAGTTGTCGGGAAGCTCGAGCTGCAGCCGGGAGTCGGCGCCCGCGCGGAGCGAGACGCCCGCTTCGAGCGTTTCGCCGCCCTGGAGCTGTCTCCACTCGCCGTTCGAGAGGATTTCCGCCGTTCCGGCGAAAGACTGCACGCGCACTGTCCCGGCGGCGGTCGCCGCGCCGCAGAGCAGAACGAAAAGGGGCGACAGCCCTCTGAAAATAAACGCGGCGGTTTTAGGAGACATCTTTCACTGAAGAGACGATGTCCAGAATGCTCGTCAGGTTGGTTACCTTGAGAAGCCCCATCAGGTTTTCGGGCACGGAAGCGAGCGTGAGCTTCTTTCCCTTTTTCAGGAGGTGGGAATTCACCGCCACGAGCGAGCCGAGTCCGGAACTGTCTATGAAGTCCACGCCGCTGAAGTCGAGCACGAGGTTCTTGTTCTCATCCTCGGGCAGAAGGGATTTGATCTGGCTGTAGAGCCTGATGGACGTCTCGCCCGCGATGCGCCCGTTCAGGCGCGCGATCAGGTGATCCTTCCTGTTTTCGAGGTCTATGTTCATGAGCGCCGCCTCTTTTTATTCCATATTGTACCACATCCGGCGTCGCGTGTAACCCCGGCGCGTCGCGCCGCTTTTATCGAGCGGGTACTCGACGCCGTTGCCGAAGTTACGGGAGCCGGCTTGAATCCCGGCGCGCGGCGCCTGCCCGCCCCGCCCGCGGGATGCGTTTCGTTTCCTCACGTCCGGGGCGCCGCCGCCCGGGCTAACCTGCGGAGGGTCTCTCGACCGAGTGTATGATGCCGAGCCGGTCAAGCTCTTCGAGCAGGTCTTTTTCCTCTGTCCACATGTCCACCGGGTCGCTGTTCCGCCTGCTCCATGATTTCAGCGATTTCCAGAAGCGGGCGTAGGCGTCGGTGTTCACGGGGTAGGTCCGCTGGTTCGTCGCGATCAGCTTCACCGCGCCTCTGCGTCCGACGAGGCTTTTCCAGCGCTCCAGGCTGAAGACGTCCGGCGGGTCGGCGAGGGACGGTTCGAAGGCGAGAAGGACGTTTTCGAGCTTGAAGCGGTAGGCGTCCAGAACCTCTCCCGCGAACCTCCAGGACCTGTAGCTTGCGTCGGGCACCCACAGAGGAATGGTATTCGACTCGAAGCAGGGCGACGGGTGGACGAACGCGCCGGAGTGGATGAGTATGTTCGCGGGGCGCTTTCCCTCGCGCCGGCTCGCCCTGACAAACAGCGCCGCCGCGAGACGCGACAGGGTGTAAGCGTCCTCGCACACGACGTGGAGGAAGGGTTTTCCGGCGTTCCGCGCGAAGAGCCGCGCCGACTCCTTGAAGGAGGGGAGCATGCCGAAGCGCGACTCGGGGAGCATCTCGAACGGCTCGGCGAGGCGGTACTGGAACTTTCCCTCGAGGAGGTATTTTTCGAGGAATTTCGATATCCGCCTGCTCCCGCGGAGGTATTCCTCGTCCTCGATGCCGCCCGGCGCTCCCACCTGGAAGTAGTATCCCTGTACGCCCCTGTACTGCCGCCAGCCCACGCGCACGTCGCAGCAGACGATCATTCCGTCTTTCTCGAGGTTTTCCGACGCGAACCGCTGGTAGGCGGGGGGGAAGTCGTTGAACTTGAAGCGCAGGAAGGTCGTGTGGCGCGCGCGCAGGCGGTTGTGTATGGGGTCGTGTTCGCACACGACCGTCACGCCGTCGTCGCGCTTGAGGAAAAGGTTCGCCGTTTTCTGTCCGAACTCCTTCTGGGACTTCACGTCCTCCGGGTCCACGGGTCCCTGCTTGATCAGCGGAAAGCAGTAGTTGGCGCACAGAAAGGGAGCGCGGAGAAGAGCCGAGAGCGACGCGGCGGCGCCCAGCGGGGGACCCGCCACGACGGCGCGGTATTTCCGCCCGGGGTACAGCGAGGCGTACCACTTCGCCGTCGTTCTGCTGTTCCAGTCGGGGGCTTCGTCCTCCGAGACGCGGAACAGCTTGAAGAACTGCTCGAAGGCGACCCTGCGCGCCGTTGTGCCGGCGTACGGCAGCGTCAGCGCGCCCAGGCGCATTTCAGGCGCTATAAGGAACGGCGCGAGTCCCTCGTCCTTGAGCGCCGCCGCGGCGGCGCCGGGGACGACCCAGGAGAGGTCGAACCTGTCAATCGGCGGCTGGTCCTTGTACCGTCTTCGGATTACTTTCGGCGTCATGAGAGCCGGCGTGTCGTCCTCGTAAGCGTTAACTTACTGAGGGGAGCATTAAATACATTACATGAATTCTTACCACGGAAGCACGGAATCACGGAAAAATCTATTCGCGCCTGTGGCGCGAACAGAATCTTTCATTCCGCGTTTTCGTGTTTCCGTGGCAGATGTGTAAAGTATTTTTATGCTCCCGGTAATAAGAAGCAGCGCTCGTTATAAAAGAGACGAACGTAGAATTGAGAAGCATTCCCCTTCCCGGCGCGCCCTGCGCCGCCGTATCCGGCGGGTCACTCCCCGCCGGACGATTCCCCGCCCATCCGTTCGATGAGTTCGGATACGTATTTGAGGTTGCGCATGATGTCGGGCTGCCCCGGAAGCAGTTCGCCGGCTTTTTCGAAGTGTTTCCTCGCCTCGCGGTAGCGCTCTTTCATGACGAAGGCGGCGCCCAGGTCGTTGTAGTACAGCCCCAGCCGCGGGTCGAGGGCGTCGCTGTTCTCGATTGCCTTTTCGATCAGGGCGATGCCCTCGTCAACCAGTCCCGCCTTCAGGTAGGACGTTCCGAGGTTGTCGAGGGTCGGCGGAAAAACGGGGTTGAACTCGAGCGCCTGCTTGTACACGGCGACCGCGGCTTTCTGAAGACCGAGTTTTTCGTAGACCTGTCCGAGGTTGTTCATGGCGACGAAGTGATCGGGGCGGATATCGATCGCCTGTCTGTGGCACTGGATCGCCTTGACGGGGAGGTTCTCGGAGTCGTACACGACGCCGAGGGTGGTGTAGGCGTCCGCCATATCGGGAGCGAGCCGGATGGCGGTCTTCAGTTCCTCGATGGCGCCCCGGCTGTTTCCCATCAGGCGGTACGCCTCGCCCAGGTCGGCGTGGTAGGCGGCGACGCCGGGATCGAGCGTTATGGCGTTCCTGTACTCGAGCGCGGCGGCTTCGAGGTTTCCCTGGAAGTGAAGCTCGACGGCGGTCTTGTAGCGCCTGTAGGCTTCCTCGCTCTGGTCCCCGGCGGTTTCCCCGGCGAACGCGCGCGCCGCGAGCGCGGCAAGCAGGAACAGTCCCGGCGCCGTCACTGATATTGCAAAAATCGAGGAGATTGACCGCGGCGATGCGGGCATGGCGTCAGCCGTCCGGCGTCCTTTCAAGTTCGACGACGAGTATGGTGAGGTCGTCCAGCCTCGGGGTCGCGCCGGCGAACTCGCCGACGTCCTCCACGATGTTGTGCGTGAGCTGGTAGCTGTTGGCGCCGCTGTAGAACTTCACGCGTTCGACGAGGCGCTCGGTTCCGAACATCGCGCCCTGTTCGTTGCGGGATTCCACCGCGCCGTCGGTGTAGAGGATGATCTTGTCGCCGGGGGCGAGCTTCATGGTCTTTCTCTCGTATCTCACGCCCGGGAACATGCCGAGTCCGAAGCCCTCCGCCTCGAGAAACGTCACCTCGCCGGTTTCACGCCGGTGCAGTATGGGCGGCGTGTGCCCCGCCGTGGAGAAGCTCATCGTCATGGTGTTCAGGTCGAGGAAGAAAAAAAAGCAGGTGAGGTATATGGAGTGCTGCGAGCCGAAGTGGCGGTACATCACTTCGTTCACCTTCGTGAGAATTTCGTCGGGTGACGGATACTTGTCCTTGAGCTGGCTGAAGAGGATGGTCGCCATCGCCATGACGAGCGCCGCGGATATGCCTTTGCCGGACACGTCGCCGATGAACGCGCCGAGCTTTCTTTCGCCGAGTTTGTAGACGTCGAAACAGTCGCCGCCGACCTCGCCGACGGGGAAGGTCACCGCCGCGATCCTGACGCCCTCTATCTGGGGATAGGCGCGAGGGAGGAGTTCCTGCTGTATGCTGTGCGCAAGCTTGAGGTCGGAATCTATGAGCCGCTGGCGCCGCTGAAGGTCCTGGTTGCGCGCCTCAAGCTCGGAGGAAAGGTGTATCAGTCCCTCGTTCCTTTCGTCGGCTTCGCGCAGGAAATTCTCGACGTTGTACATCATCGTGTTGAAGCTCTTTCCGAGGAGGGCGATCTCGTCGCCGGAGGTGAACTCGACCCGCCCCGAAAAGTCCTTCCGGGCGGCGCTGCGGGACAAATCCGTCAGCTGCCTCGCCGGAACAAGGACGCTGTGGTTGACGAAAAACCAGAACAGCGCGGCGGCGACGACGAACCAGACGCTCATGAAGATGATCACGGGATAGCGCGTCATCGAGATGTCCCCGCGGACGTTCTCGAGCGGGTCCATGATGATCAGGAACCCGCCGTTCTTTCCCTTCCCGCGAAGGGGGGCGATGACCCTGAGGGAAACCTTCTCCCCGCGCCGCGGCGCGCCCGGTTTTTCATCGAGCGGTATGTATTCCGTTCCGGACTCGCTCTCCCTCACGAGGTAGAACACGGCGGTGTCCCGCCTGCGCTGTCCGTGCGGGATGGGGTTCTCCCATTCGCCCCTGATGCCGGCGGACTCGTCCTCCGAATCGTAAACCACCAGTCCCCTGGGATCGGTCAGCAGCACGCGCGCGCCCGTCACCCCTGCGAGCCAGTCGAGTTTTTCGACCGCTCCCTCGCGCTCGACGCTCCGCGCGTCCGCTATCATAACGTCAACGCTCTTCGCCGCGCGGCTGAACGTCCCGCTGCGCTCTTCGATCAGCCGGTCGAATGCGTCCTCGCGGTGGAAATGGGTAACTCCGTAAGCGGTGAACGCGAAAAGCGCGAAGATCAGCCCCGTGAACTTCGCCGAAAGTCCGAGTTTCATCGCGTAGCGTCCCCGTGAGAACGACCCGTTTCCGGTTTGCGGGTCATCCGCCCCCGGATTTCCTCCGCGCTCCGGTTTTCCGCTTCGCTCCTTTTCCGCCGGCGGTTTCGATGCGCGACGTTTTTCTGCCCAGGTAATCCAGCCTGTCGCGTATTTCCTTGAGGTCGGAACGCGTCGCGAGTCCCGCCGAACTGAAGACGTCCTTCAGGACGTCGGCGATGATCTGCCGCGATTCCTCCCGCTCAGCCTTCATCTTTTCGAGTATCACGCGGATGAGCCCGGTGGAGCTTTTCCGTCTCAGTTCGACCGACTCGGCGAGTTCGCGCAGGAGTCCGATCCAGCCCCTTCGTTCCGCCCGGAATACTCCGGGACGCGCCGTAAGCCCGCAGGACGTTTCGGATGGAAAGAGTTTAGTAACGTTCCAAAGTATGGGGGGAAAGTTGATGCGCCCTTCTTGCCTTTGCAGCGAGTCTGAAATACGAATGTAGAATGTAGAATTTTGAATGTAGAATGTAGAACGAATCGGAAAAAGAAACCGAAGTATAAAAAAAGGCAATTTCTCGAATCCTTCGCCGATTTGAATGATTTCTTGAACTGGATGACTTCGGTGTATAATCAGCTCGCCGGCTCCATGCTCCGCCATGGAGCCGGGAATTGGGACAGGCTTCCAGCCTTTCAGTGGGACAGGCTTCCAGCCTGTCATTTTCTTTTTACTTCTACATTTTAGATTGGACATTCTGCATTCCTTTTTTGCGGGACCCCGTGTCGCCTCACATAAGGTTCTCAAGCCCGTACACGAAGCGGTCGAGTTTTACGACGGCGCGGACCGCGAACAGCACGCCGGGCATGAAGGCTTCGCGCGAAGTCGTGTCGTGCCGTATCGTGAGCGTCTGCCCGGGACCGCCGAAGATCACTTCCTGGTGGGCTAAAAAGCCCGGGAGGCGCACGCTGTGAACCGTCACCCTTCCCGCCCTTCCGCCGCGGCATCCCTTCAGCTTCAGGGTTTTCGTGGGGTCTTTCGCGCCCGGAGCGCCGCGGAGCGCGCCGTTGACGAGTCCGGCTGTGTAGAGCGCCGTTCCCGAGGGAGCGTCCGCCTTGCGGTCGTGGTGCAGCTCGACTATCTCGACGTCGGGCAGGAATCGAGCCGCCTGCCTGGCGAAGTTCATCATGAGTACGGCGCCGACGGCGAAGTTCGGGGCGACGATCACCCCAAGCCCGCGGCGTTCGGATGTTTTTCTTATCTTTTCGAGCGCGGGTTCGGGGATGCCGGTCGTCCCCGCGACGAGGCGGCAGTTCCGGCGCAGAATCTCCATCGCCCGCCCTTCGAAGCCGGCGGCGGTGGTGAAATCCACGACGACGTCCGGCGCGGCGGCGGACAGCGCCTCCTTCAGGTCGGACGTCACGGGGACGCCCAGCCTGCCCGCACCCGCCTGCTCGCCGACGTCTCGGCCCTCGCCCGCGACGTCCACCCCCCCCGCCACCGCCATGTCCTTTTCCGCGGCGACCGCCCGCACCACTTCCCTGCCCATCCTCCCGCATGCGCCGGAGACGAGCACCCTTATGCGCCTTTTACCCTTCACTTTAGCCCCTCCGGCAGTCACGCTTCACTCCGTCCGCCCGGCGCTGCGCGGCGGCGGTCACAATCCCTTCGCTCCCCCCGGTCTTGCGGGATGTGTGCCCTCCCAGTGAACGATCTTGTTTATGGCGTTGACGTACGCCTTCGCGCTGGACTCGATGATGTCCAGGCTCGCCCCCCTGCCCGTGAAGATTCTGCCCTGCTCGTCGGCGAGCTTCACCGTGACCTCACCGATTGCGTCAATGCCGCCCGTGACCGATTTCACGTTGAAATCCACGAGGCGGTTGGGGACCTTCGTTATCTTCTTGATGCACTGGTAGACGGCGTCCACGGGGCCGACGCCGATCGCGGATTTTTCCACCTTTTTGCCGTCTGTCATCATTTCGATCATCGCCGTCGCTTTCACCCTGCCGCCGCACATCACGTTCACCGATTCGAGACTGAACGTCTCCGGTATGCGTATTATCTCGTCCTCGATGATTGACTGTATGTCCAGGTCTGTTATCTCCTTTTTCATGTCGGCGATTTCCTTGAAGCGGGCGAACGCGCGGTTGACGTCCGCGGGCTTCAGGTCGAAGCCGAGTTCCCTGACCTTCCCGGCGAACGCGTGCCTTCCCGAGTGCTTGCCCAGGACGAGCGTGCTGCTGGTCAGCCCGATGGTCTCGGCGTCCATTATCTCGTATGTCCGGCGGTCCTTTATGACGCCGTCCTGGTGGATGCCCGCCTCGTGCGCGAAGGCGTTCCTGCCGACGATCGCCTTGTTCGGCTGAACGTTTATGCCGGTGACGCTCGAGACCAGCCTGCTCGTCTTGTGGATTTCCGTCGTCACTATGCCCGTTGTGAACGGCAGGAGGTCCCGCCTCGTGTGCAGGGTCATGACGATTTCCTCGAGGGAGGCGTTGCCGGCGCGCTCGCCCAGCCCGTTGATCGTGCATTCCACCTGCCGCGCGCCGGCGATGACCGCCGCGAGCGAGTTCGCCGTCGCCAGCCCGAGGTCGTTGTGGCAGTGCACGCTGATGATCGACTTCTTCGAGTTAGGGACCCTGCGTATGAGTCGCCGTATGAGGTCGCCGAACTCGACCGGCGTCGTGTAGCCCACGGTGTCGGGGATGTTGACGGTCGTCGCGCCGGCGGCGATGGCTTTTTCGACGATTTCGCAGAGGAAATCGAAGCCGGTGCGCGCGGCGTCCTCGGGCGAAAACTCGACGTCGGGAGTGCGTCCCTTCGCGCGCTTCACGGCGTCCTCCGCCATCCTGATCACCTGCGCGGGCGTCTTGCGCAGCTTTTTCTTCATGTGCACGGCCGATGTCGCCACGAACGTGTGGATGCGGGGTCGAACGGCGTGTTTCACGGCTTCCCACGCGCGGTCAATGTCTTCCTTCACCGTCCGCGACAGGGCGCAGATGACGGGTCCCTCGACGCTGCGCGATATCGCGGTCACCGCCTCGAAATCGCCCGGCGACGAGATCGGGAATCCGGCTTCGATCACGTCAACGTTCAGGCGCGCCAGCTGCGCCGCCACCCGGACCTTCTCCTCGACGTTCATCGTCGCGCCCGGCGACTGCTCGCCGTCCCGCAGCGTCGTGTCGAAGATGATCACGCGCTCCGGTCTCTTTTCTTTTCCCGCTCCCGGCGTTTTCATTTCTTCTCTCCCAGCCAGCCCATCATGGCTCTCAGTTTTTTCCCGACCTCCTCTATGACGTGCTCCTTTTCCTTCCGCGCCAGTTCGTTGAAGAGCGGGCGCCCCTTCCTGTTTTCCTCCATCCATTCGCGCGCGAAGGAGCCGTCCTGCACCTCGGCGAGAATCTTTTTCATCTCCTCCCTCGTACCCGCGGTGATGATGCGCCGCCCGCGGGTCATGTCGCCGTACTCGGCGGTGTCGCTCACCGAGTCCCTCATGCGCGAAAGCCCCCCCTCGTACATGAGGTCCACGATGAGCTTCAGTTCGTGCAGGCACTCGAAGTAGGCGATCTCGGGCTGGTAGCCCGCCTCCACGAGCGTCTCGAAGCCCGCCTTCACAAGCTCCGACGCGCCGCCGCACAGCACGCACTGCTCGCCGAAAAGGTCGGTCTCGGTCTCTTCCCTGAACGTGGTCCCGATGACGCCCGCGCGCGTCGCCCCGATGCCCTTCGCGTACGCGAGAGCCGTTGCCAGCGCGCCGCCCGTCGCGTCACGGCTCACGGCGACGAGCGCGGGAACGCCGCCCCCCTCGAGGTACACGCGCCGGACGAGATGCCCAGGTCCCTTCGGCGCGACCATCGCAACGTCAACGTCCGGCTCCGGCGCGATCTGCCCGAAGTGTACGTTGAACCCGTGGGAGAACATCAGCGTCTTGCCCTTTTCCATGGCGGGGCTTATGTCATCGGCGTACACCTGCGCCTGAAGGTGGTCGGGTATGAGGACCTGCACCACGCGCGCCGACCGCGCCGCGGCTGCGATCTCCATCGGCTCGAGTCCGTCGGATTTCACCCTGTCCCACGAGCCGCTTCCCTTCCGCAGTCCCACCACGACGTCGAGTCCGGAGTCGCGCAGGTTCTGCGCCTGCGCGTGCCCCTGGCTTCCATAGCCGATCACGGCGATCCTTTTTCCCTCGAGGACCCCGAGGTCCGCGTCGGCGTCGTAATATATCTTTGCCATCTGCGATTACCTCCAGCCGTTTTTGCAGTCGTCCGCGTCCGGAACGCCGATCCTGCGGAGAAGACGCGAACCCGGCGGACGCGCGCCTTCGCTGCTTCGTCCGGCGGCGGCGCGCCGGATTAGAGAGCGCGAATTTCACATAATTTTATGAGGATTCTCACCAAAGGGCAAGAATCGGGACGCGAACCGGAAAATTCAGGGATGCGGTAACTATTTACCAATCTGAAGTGATGTGAGCGAAAGAGAAAGAAAAGAGAATGATGAATCTAAAATGTAGAACTCTGAATGTAAAAGGAAAGATTTGAACATCTACATTCTGCATTGGTCATTCTACATTCTACATTTCTTTCAAGACCAAACTTCATTTCAGTAAACAGTTACGGGAAGCGAAAGAATCTCCCGCCTCAGAAGGTCCAGCGCGATCGAGGTGGAAATGTACCGCACGTCGTTGCGGGGCCTGTTCAGTTTCCGTCCCGCCGCCGAGGGCTTCCCCTTCTTTCCCCTGACGGCGACGGCGGCGAAGACCTGTCCGACCTCTTCCCACGGGTCGCCCGCGGTGGGTCCGGCGTTCCCCGTTATGGAAACCCCCACGTCGGTGTCGAGCCTCTCCAGAGCCTGGAGCGCCATCGCCTGCGCCATTCCCTCGGACACCGTGCCGTGGCGCGCAAGCTCCCTCGGAGGCACGCGCAGGAGCTTTTCCTTTATCCTCGTCGTGTACGCCACTATCGAGCCTTTGAAGACCTCGGACGCTCCCGGGATGGACACGAGCCGCGAACTGAGCCATCCACCGGAGCACGACTCCGCGCATCCGAGCGTCAGTCCCTTTTTCTTCAGCAGCCCCACCGCCACCGATTCGAGCGTGTCATCGTCCTCGCCGTAAACGTAATCGCCAAGGGCGCCCCGCGCCTCGCCCAGCGCTCCGTCGAGCACCTCCCTCGCCTCCGCCTCGGTCTTCCCGTATGCGGTGAACCTGATTTCGACTTCGTACCTCGCGGGCAGAAAGGCTGTCTCGGGGTTCTTCGATTCGAGCAGCCGCGAGGGCATCATCCGCTGGAGTTGCGTCTCGCCGGTTCCGAACGTCTTCAGGGACGCGCGGAGGACCGTTTCGCCCGCGCCGCGTCCCGCGAGAACGTGTCCGAGCGCCGCGTCCATCATGGATTCCATTTCAGCGGGGACGCCCGGCATGAAGACGAAGAACCTGCCGTCCTTTTTCACGATTGAACCCGGGGCGGTGCCGACGGCGTTGGGAAGAACGACGGCGCCCTCCGGCGCCATCGCCTGTTTCAGCGCGTCCTCGTGGAAATCCAGCTTGAGTTCACGGAAGAACCGCCGTATGCGGTCTTCGGACTCCTCGTTTCTGACGAGCGGGACGCCGAGCGCGGCGGAGGCTGCCTCCATCGTGCGGTCGTCCACCGTCGGTCCCAGCCCGCCGGTGACGAGCACGATCCCGGCGCTGGAGCGTCTCAGCGCGTCGGCGACGTCCCCGGCGTCGTCGCCGACCGTGGTGCGCCTCACAGCCCTGACGCCCGCGCCCGCGAGCTTCTCGGTGAGCCGCTGCGCGTTCGTGTCCTGAATCCTGCCTTCGAGAAGCTCGTTTCCGACCGTGATGATTTCAGCCGTGATGTTCCGTCTGGTCACAGCGCCGCTCTCTGCTGCCGCGCTTTTCCCGGCTCGGTCGCGCCGGCGCATATCTGGACGAGGTTCCGGACGGCGGCGTGGTCGAGGTTTTCGAAGTCTGAAATTCTGTTTATCGCGTGTCCCACCGCTTTGCCCGGCAGCGAGAGCGCGGCTTCCTGCCTGAACTTTCGAATCACCTCGATGCGCTTTTCTTCGAGCGGTCTTCCCGCGGCGCCGTACGGCACGTCCTGTTCGCTTTCAAGGACTCTTCCGTTTTTGAGCGTGATCCTGACCCTCGCGCCGAAGTTCATGCGGAAGCTCGCGATGTCGTCCGGAACGAATTCGCCCTGGCGGGTCTCGGCGCGCGTTTTGAACGACCGGTAAAGTATGTTCGCAGCGTCGCGGAGCGTCTCGTGTATGGGTTTGTAGCCCGCGATGCGGCTGAAAGGCGCGGGTCCGACCTGCCTGAGAATCTGGCTCAGGGCGCGCCAGTTCATGTGCCGCACCACGTACCGCATGTCTATTATCCGCGCGAGTTCGTCGAGGACAAGCCCGGTCAGGTGGAGGTCGTGGTGCACCCTCACGCGCCGGGCGAGGTTCCACACGGCGGTGTCCCGTATGCGGTTCGGCGTGAACTGCACGGGCGTAAGCTCGCCGTCCATTATGCCGGCGGCGACGTTGTACGGCAGGTAGAAATTCACTGTGACGGGCGAACTCGCCTCGTGCCTCACGAATGCCCGCGAGAAGTCGTCCATCTTCACAGTCAGAAGGCTCGCGTACACGTCCACCCGCTCGACTGCGCCCGGGTCGGGGCGCTCG
>JBFMFE010000158.1:0-13075 GCA_040752295.1 bacterium | reverse complement strand
AGCGCAGGTCAGGTTGAAACACCACCGTCCTTGTCTCGGAGCGGCGGCGATGAGAACTCAACCCGAAAGCAGTTTCGACACAATGGCGTTGACGGTTTTGCCGTCGGCTTTTCCTTTCAATTCCGGCATCAGCGCCTTCATGACCTTGCCGATTTCGCGGGGCGACGCCGCGCCGGTTTCGGCTATGGCTTTTCGGGCGGCTTCCATGATATGTTCTTCGGTCATCATGCCGGGCATGAACTCAAGTATTATCGCCAGTTCGGCGTCTTCCTTGAGGGCGAGGTCGTCCCTCCCGTACTTTCTGTATTCGGCGGCGGCATCCTCGCGTTTTCGGGCTTCCTTCCGGAGCGCCTGGAGCACGTGCTCCTCTTCGAGGGGCTTTGCGATTTCGACTTCCTTGTAGCGGAGCGCGGTCTTGACGGCGCGGAGGGCGTTCAGGGCGGTGGTGTTTCTGTCTTTCATCGCCTGTTTGAGCCTTTCCGCTATTGTGTCGTTTATGTCAGCCATGCGTTCAGCGCCTTTCGTTGATTTTTACATCCCGGATTTTAACCGGGAATTGATTACAAGTGAAGACAGGCGGGTGGCTGGGGTGCGACGGGGGGGGTTTTTGAGGATTGAACGAACGGCGCTGTGCGGCGGGAAAAGGCTCGGCTATGGGGTTGAAACGGGAAAGGCGGGAGGAGAGAGGCGGAATGCATAAGGTGAGTTGAAATTATATTCTGTACGGACGTTAAATATTGAGGATAATGCAAATATTTGAATATATATAAACAATCCTGGATGCAATTCAAGACTATTGCCAATAACAAGCAGCAATCCTCAATAATACATTGTATCATGGTTTGCAACGGCGCTTTCCCGTGGAAAAGGTTTTGTCGCATCGCAACGTGGGTATAATAGTAGTGGAAGGAGGTGAGACCAGTGAAGAAATGGGCGATAACCATCAGCCTGATGTTCTTCCCGGCGCTCACCGCGACTTCCTCTGACTTCTGGACGATATACGCGGAGACTCTCGTCTACCAGCACTCGATCAATGGAGGGTACATCCCGTCGCAGGCGCACCTGAACAGGCTCGACGAGGCACAGACCGTGGACATCGCCCTGAAGTCCCTGAACTACGCTTTCACCGAACGACTCGGTCAGGTGGCGAAGGAAAAAAGGGACTACGCCCTTCAGAACTGTCTGTTCTCGCGGGAGGCGTACCGCTGTTACTTCGATGAGGTCGTCCGGACGACGCTCGACGAAATGGGTTTCATGCCGGACATCCACTTTTCAGACAGGTTCCTGCAAAAGGCATGGAAGATGTACGACCGGAGCGTCAGACCCAACGACACCATTGAGGAACGCATGAGGCGGGCAAAGCGCGTCCCACCCTGGAAAAAGTTCAACCCGCTCGTCAACGTTGACATCAGCGAGCCTGAGATATTCATCGCCGCCCCGTTCTACACCTTCTTTTCCATTTACGTGGAACCGAGGTGGGGGACAGGGACCGGTCCGCAGGTCGTTCTGATGAAATCGAGATTCTTCCTCGACGTTGACAGGGAAAAGGCGTTGTTGAGGTACAGTCTCGCGAAAAAGCCCTACGCGAGAGGCTATTACACCTTCTACGTCGGCTCCGACCGCTCTTTCTGGATTGATTCGATGCTGATCATAAAGTGACCTCGTCGTAGCGTTCACGGTTTTTCGAATATACGCGTGCAAACGGACGTGATGGAAATCACGTCATTTTTTACGGGCGGCTGCCGATATAAATTAATGGATAGACGCTCGTGACGCGGGGCGGCGTGATGAAAAGAAAAGGTGAGAACGCAGACATACCCGCCGTACGCCTGGAGGACGGGGAGACGGTCGAGGTGCTGGCGGAACTCCTGGAGGAGGGTGCGAGGACGGCTCGCCGGCTCCGGGCGTGCATCGAGCGTTCCTCGGAGGCGGTCGGCAGGACGGAAGCGATGCTGAACAAAAACGCCCGCCGCAGGTGAGGGGGGGGCTTGACGGTCGCCGCGCCGGTTCGTCGCCGACGGTCGGACACCGGGGCGGCGCATGTTTGTCGCCGCCGCGTGGCTCGGCGCGCGTCCCGGCATCGGACCGGGGCGTTTTTAAATGGCTCCGAAAGGCTGTCAGTGGTTTTCAGGCGTCTTCGGCGGCGCGGGTTTTCGGTTGCATGGAGAACGTTCAGCTTTGACACGTTTCCGCGGATTTTTAGAATATACATGAGGCTGCCGGGGGCGGTTTTCACGGCGGGTTCGGGGTTATTTAAGGATGCCGATTATATTTAAGGACAGATTGGAACGGCTTCTCCGGATGACTTCCGAGTATCTTTACGCTGAGGACCTGGAACTCATCCGCCGCGCATACCAGTTTACCGAGAACTGTCAGAGGAACAAGGGGCTGTACCGGTTTTCGGGCGAGCCTGCGATACTGCATTATATCGAGGTGGCGCTGAAGCTGGCGGAGTGGGGGATGGACTCGCGCACGGTGAGCGCGGGCATACTCCACGACGTGGTTGAGGACCTCCGGATTCACCTCACGCAGATACGCGCGACGTTCGGAGAGGAAGTGGCGCTGCTCGTCGAGGGGATGACGAAGTTGAGGCGGTTCGAGCTGGACCCCGATGACGGCGCCGGCACGGAGTTCGTCGGTCTGTTTCTTGCCGCGGCGTCGAACATACGCGTGGTTCTCATAAAGCTTGCCGACCGGCTTCACAACATGGGGACCCTTGAGTACCTGCCCGCCGACCGCAAGTCGGAAAACGCCGCGGAGACGAGGCAGCTTTTCATTCCGCTTGCGAAGTTCCTCGGAATCGGCGCCGTCCAGAGGGAGCTTGAGAACCTGACGTTCCGGTACACCGACCCGAAGGGCTTCGAGACGGCAGACGGGTACGTGGAGAACATAGCCGCCGCGGAGGACGAATTTTTCGAGAGGTGCGTCGAACGGTTGAAAACCCGCCTGTCGCACATAAGCCCCCTGTCCGTCAGGCGGAGGTTCAACAGCGTTTACGAGACGTCGCAGTTGATGCGCTCCGGGGGCAATTCGAAGAAGCTGACGGGTTACATCGAGGTGACGGTCGGCGAGGAGCGCCAGTGCTACGAGGCGCTCGGGGCGGTTCACGCGTCGTTTCACAGCAACAATACCGGATTCGTGGACACGGTGCATCATCCCGACGCGAGTCTGAAGAGGCGGATTCAGACGGAAGTTTTCGACGACGCCGGCAACCCCTTCAGGGTGGAGATAGCGACGGAGGAGATGAAGCGGACGAACGAGTACGGGATCATCCCCCTCCTGATGGCGCCCGGGAGTCTGCGGAGAGTGGATTTTCTCGAGGCGCGCATTGACGAAATCCACAGGACAATAAACGAGTACCGGATGGAGCAGGAGAGAAAAGACAGGATCGTGTTCATGGAGATGCTCAAGAGCGACCTGCTCCAGCGCGACATGTTCGTTTTCACGCCGGACGGGCAACGGGTTTCGCTGCCTGCAGGCTCCACCGCGCTCGACCTCGCCTATCTCGAGGGCGAGGAAATCGGCAACCACTTCGGCAGGGCGATAGTCAACAACCAGGAAGTGGGTCCCGGGTACGTTCTGCAGACGTGCAACCAGGTGCGGGTGATCACCGATGAGAAGGCGCTGCCTAAAATGGAATGGCTCATGAACGTCAACACCACGCTCGCCAAGTACGCGATAATGAGGGCGTTGAAAAAGCAGTCGAAAAAGGAAGCCGCGCGGACGGGGAAGGAGAACCTGATGAAAGAGATAAAGTCCGCGGGGCTGGCATACCTCGGCGACGAGAAGCATATAGAGAGCAGCATGAAGCCGGTGGTGGACTTTTTAGGGTTGGGGACGCTTGAGGGTTTCTACGAGGCGGTCGGGTACGGACAGATAACTCTGAAGGAGGCGGTTGACGTTCTCAAGGAACAGCGCAAGAGGATGAGCCTCATCAGCGCCAGGGAACTTGCGACGTCGCTGCGCTCACATCCGGTTTTCAGCAGGGTGTTTCCGCCTTCGGTGGTGAAGCTCAAGAAGGGCGCCTGCGAGTCGGTCATGGTGTGCGAGCTTTGCGCGCCGCTTCCGGGGGATTCGATTGAGGGGAGCGTTTACGGAAAGACACTGGTTCTGCACGGTTCCAACTGCCGGCGCCTCGGCAGGAGGTTCATTCGCGGGAAGAAGGTCGGGGTGGAATGGGCGGAGACCGAGGCGGTTCTTTTCCCCGTGAGAATGAAAGTGAAGATGTTTCATCGCCCGAGTTTTTACAACGAGCTGCTGGAGATCGTTGACGAGCGCAGGGGCGCCGTCGTCGCCTCGCACACCGACGTGTCGGTCGCTGACGGTCTCGACCTGATGGAATTCATTTTAGACGTTCCCTCGCGTTCCACGCAGGAGGCGATATGCGACAGCGTTCTCGAACTCGAGGACGTTGTAGCCGCGACGCGTCTATAGGGTGATGCGCACCTTCATCGCACTCGATGTGCCGGTTCGACTCAGGGGCAGGATTGAGGAAATTCAGGATGGAGTCCGCGGGCGGTGCCGGGGCGCGCGGTGGGTGGGGCAGGGCGGGTTTCACGTGACGCTGAAGTTCCTCGGGGAGACGCGGCTCGAGTCCGTTGAGCCGGTGTGTTCCGCCTTGAAAGGGCTTTGCGGCGGAACGGCGCCGTTCGCGGTTTCGCTCGAGGGGCTGGGTGTGTTTCCGTCGGTTCGCCGCCCCAGGGTTTTGTGGATGGGAGTCGGCGTGGGGGAGGATAAAGTATGTTCGCTTCAGTCGGGAGTGGAGGCGCGCATGGAGGCGTTCGGTTTTTCGAGGGAGAAGCGGGCTTTTTCACCGCACCTTACGCTGGCGCGTTTCAGGGACGGCGGCGGGATTGAGGAAGGAGCGCTCGCCACGGACTTTGAAGCGGTGAAATTCGAGGCATCAGAGGTGGTTTTTTTTCAGAGCATCCTCCGCCCGGAGGGCGCTCAGTATGTTCCCCTCGGGAAGTTCCCGCTCGGAGGTTGACGTGGCGGGAAGATTTCGGGAGTACCGGGTAAGCCGCCGGCGGGTTTGAACCCGACCGGCGCTTTAAATCCGGGCGGTCCGAACGGGAGCGTTTCACCTGCCGTCCGCGCCGCGCCCCGGGATTCGTCCGAAATACGGTAGTAAACGAGTTCCCACATGTTCACGCCGTTCACGAAATAAGCGGCTATGCCCAGACCCCGGCAATAGAGGAATTGATACTTATCGTCGTCCTCGGCGTAGTCCACACCCGCGAGGAGGCAGTCGGTGAACGTTCCCGCTCCGGTATCAATTGCAAGCCCGGCGGCTTCAATCCACGCGTCGAAGCCGCAATCCGGCGGATTGGTCCACTCCGTGCCTGCCGAGTAGGGTTTCTTTAAAACCGCGCAAGGCGGGTTGCTTTCGAAGTAATCGGGAAAGTAGAGTATTCCCGCTGACGTGTAGAAGACCCCCTCGAGCGTGGAGAAGTAGAATTTGGTTTGAGAGTTTCCACCGGGTTCCATCATCTGTACAAGCTTGTAAAACGTGTGCCCGGCGGCAACGTACTTTTCGGCGATGTAGATTACCATGTAGAAATCAACGTCGTTAATCGTGATGACGTAGTATTGCCACTGATTGCCGGACGCCATCGGGAAGTACGGGTCTTCGACCCCGGAGCCGGTGGCGTCTGGTGTCCGCGGGAATTCGGGCGTGACGTACTCCGGCGACGTGGGACCGCCTCCTCCGCACCCGGCTGAAAGAAGGATGAGTACCGCGAGAAATGCGTTTGCGTGACGTGAAATCGTCCCACGCTCCGTGAAAGTTTTTTCGGGATCGTCCATCAATTCTAATATACCCGGTTTCAACTTAAAGTCATACCTTTCTGCCTGGTGCTTCGTTATACGGGTTGTTGACACCCGCCAGTGCCCGTGTGCGTGCCCTTGCCCGGAAGCCTTTCGCCGCGGCAATAAATGAGCAGGAATTCATGTCGCAGGGCGTTAATGACCGCTCCATAGTTTGTTGCAAATCGGGGACAGGTGTAAAATTCCGTTGAAATCACGTGCGTGAACGGTGGCGAAGCCGGCGGCTGGACCGGCGGCGGTCATGTTGATGTACAGGATACCGGTACAAGTTGGAGGCGGCAGGGATTACACGATAAGCATCGGCATGGGATTGAGCGCGTTGCTGCCCCGCGAGATAAAGGCGATTTCCCGTTCCTGCCGGGTTTTTGTGGTAACCACGAGGCGCGTGGCGGAACATCACCTCGGTAAGTGGCTTGAGGGTATGGAGAAGAGGGGGGTCGAGGTCGGGGTGCTGTTTATGCCCGTCGGGGAGCGCGCGAAAAACCTGGGAATCTGGAGCAGGCTCCTCAGGGAAATCGCCGCGGACGATGACGAAAGGGACGTAGTCGTGGCGGCGTTCGGCGGCGGGGTCGTCGGCGATGTGGCGGGCTTTGTCGCGGCGACCTACAGGCGGGGGGTTCCGTACGTGCAGGTTCCGACGACGCTGGTGGGGTTTGTGGATTCGAGCGTCGGCGGCAAGACCGGGGTGGATTTGCCGGAGGGGAAGAATCTTGTAGGGGCGTTCCACCAGCCCAGGGCGGTCATCATAGACCTGGATTTCCTGGACACTCTTCCGGCGCGCGAGTTCAGGGCGGGCTGCGCCGAGGTGATAAAGTGCGGCGCCGCTCTGGACGGGGGGCTTTTCCGTTACCTTGAGGAGAAGCATGAGGAAATTCGCCGTCGCGAGCGCGCCGCGGTCGCGTACATTGTGAAGAGGTGCTGCGAGTTGAAGGCGATGGTCGTGGGAAGGGATGAGAGGGACGAACTGGGGATACGGGCTAAGCTTAATTTCGGGCACACGTTCGCTCACGCTTTCGAAGCCGCGGGGGGGTACGGACGTTACCGGCACGGCGAGTGCGTCGGCGTGGGAATGCTCTGCGCCGGGGAGATTTCGATGGAACTTGGCATGTTGTCCCGCAATGACTTTTCTCGTGTCGAGGAGACGGTGCGCCGCGCCGGGCTGCCCCGGCGTCTCGAGAAGCTTGACACCGGCGACGTTATGGATTTCATGCGGCGCGACAAGAAGTTTCGCGGGGGACGCAGCCGTTTCGTGCTCTTGAGGGGCATCGGGCGGTCGGTGGTGATGGAGGGCGTTCCGGAAGCGCTGGTGAGGACGGCGGTGCGCCGGCGGTTGCGCCCGTGAAAGCGTTCGAGCGGTTTCCCGTTGCGGGCGTTTGACGGAATGAGGATAAACGTTCTCCACGTGGTCTGCATTTCCGATTTTTACGGGACGCAGCGCAGTGTTCTGGCGACGGTCAGGTCGCTCGACAGGGATGTGTTTCAATGTCGCGTGGCGGCGCCGTTCGGGGAGATATTCTTCGGGAAGCTTGCCGGTGAAGGGGTTCCCGTGCACGTGGTACCCATGCGTGGTCTGTGGGACTTGAGTTCCGCCGTTGAGATAGCGGGAATAATACGCCGCGAGAAGATAGACGTTGTTCACTGCCATCTCGGGATAAGCACCTTTTTGGGTCTCATGGGCGCCGCGCTGGCGGGGTGCGGACGCCGGGTCGTCACGAGGCACTTTATCAGGGACCGGTACACGGGCGTCCATCCGGCGGCTTATCCTTTTTATTTATGGATTTACAGGCTTATGAACCGGCGGTTCGACGTTACCATATGCGTGTCGGGCGCCGTGATGAGGGAGGTGGTGCGGAGGGAAAAGATTCAAGATGAAAGGTGCGTCGTCATACCCAACGGCGTGCGCGTCGAGCCTCCGCCCGCGGCGGGGCAGGGAACGAGGGCTGAGGTCAGGAGGGAACTCGGCGTGCCGGGCGAGGGGGTGATGGTGCTGACGCTGTCCCGGCTGGCGCGGGAGAAGGGGCTGGACGTTCTCCTTCGCGCCGCAGCGGAGTGCGTGAGGAAGAGGGGGGACTTGTACTTCGTTGTTGCGGGCGGGGGGGATATGGAGTCGGAATTGAAAGGGTTTTCTGAAAAATCGGGGCTTGAGGGAAGAGTGATTTTCCCCGGGTACAGAGAGGACGTGGAGCGTCTGTTGTGCGCGGCGGACGTTTACGTTCTGCCTTCTCTTGAGGAACCGATGGGGATTTCCGTCCTCGAGGCGATGTCCGCGGGCGTTCCGGTGGTTGCCGCGGACTCGGGCGGTCCGAAGGAGATAATAGAGGACGGCGTTACGGGTTTTCTTGTGCCGCCGGGCGACCACGCGGCGTTGAGCGGGAAGGTGACGGCGCTCGTTGAGAACGACGCGTTGAGGAAGACGTTCAGCGAAAACGCCCTGGGAAGAGTGAGGGATTTCGATGAGAAGAAGATCGCCGAAAGGATAGGAAGCATATACATCACACTCGTTGAAGGGGCGCGGAAGGAATAAGTGGGATGCGAAGAGCGCTGCGCATTAGTTCTTGAAAACAGAAACAAAGTCAATTTGGTTTTTGTAAAACAAAAACAACAATTTCTGAAAACAATAAAAAATGAATTGCAGTGTCGTCATCCCCAACTATAACGGCGAGGAAATACTTTCCGAGTGCTTTCCTTCGGTAATAGGGGAGGTGAGGAGGAGGGGGATGAGGGACGAGGTCATAGTGGTTGACAACGGGAGCACTGACGGGTCCGTTGCGTTCCTCGAGAGGAATTTTCCCGAAGTGCGTATCTTGCGGCTTTCCGAAAACAAGGCGATATTCGCCGTTAACGATGGCGCCCGTGCGGCAAAAAACGACGTCATCCTCGTCCTTAACAACGACATGGTGATGGAACCGGGGTTCATTGACCCTCTCCTCGCGCATTTCTCCGACGAAAAGGTCTTTTCAGTGACCGGCAAGGTGTTTCAATGGGACAGGACGACGATACAGGGTTGCAGGCGGCGCGCGGTTTACACGAGGGGTTTCTACTGGTACGTGAACGATTACGCGTCGCCGGAGGCGCCCGGGCGCACTGCCCACGCGCTGGGGGGACAGTCGGCGTATCACAGGGGTAAATTCCTCGATCTTGGAGGGTTCGATACGCTTTTTTCCCCTTTCTACCACGAGGACCTCGACGTCACCTACAGGGCGTACAAGAGGGGCTGGAAGTCCTTGTACGAGCCGGAAAGCGTGATGTACCACAAGGGCGCCGCGACCGCGGGAAGGTACTATTCACGTGCGCGACTGAAGGCGCTGATGCAGAAAAATCTTCTGCTTTTCATATGGAAAAACATACACGACCGCAGGTTGTGGGCGGAGCACTGGTTTTTTCTGCCGTGGAGGACAGCCATGGGTCTTGCGCGCGGCGACGCCTCGCTCCTCAGGGGTTTTGTGTGGGCGCTCGGTTCGCTCCCGCTCGCGATGGAACGAAGGGTCGTCGCGAGGCGGGAGGCGGTTTTGAGCGACAGGGAGGTTCTTGAGGCGCTGAGATGAAAAATACGTCGAAGCGCGGCGGCAATCGGGCTGAAGGGTTTCCGGTGGTAGCGCACGTGTGCGTCCCGTATCTCAGGGCGACGGAGACCTTTATATACGACCGGATTGCGCACCCGGCTGATTTCCGCTCGGCGGTTGTGACCAACGAGCCGGTGATCAACCGGCGGATGTTTCCCCACGAACCGGTTTACTCGCTCGCGGAGCGAAGCGTCCTGCGGAGGAAGTCGGACGCGGCGTTTCGGCGGGTCGCCGGTTTTTCGCCCTTTTACGCCGGCGCCTTCAGGCGCTCCGGCGCGGACGTGGTGCACGCCCATTATGGCCCCGTCGGATGCTCCGTTTTAAGCGAAAAGACCAGAGGCGGACTGCCCCTCATGACTTCATTCTACGGCGTTGACGCGTCTGCGCTTTTGACTGACAGGGCTTACAGGGCGGGATACCGGGAGCTTTTCTCGCGGAGCGGGGCGATTTCCGTGCTTTCGCAGGATATGAAAACGAGGCTGTGCGAAGCGGGCTGTCCCGAGGAAAAAATTCTGATTCACCATCTCGCGGTGGACACCGGCAGGGTGAAGCGCAGGGTGAGTGAGCCGCCGGGGGAGGAGATAAGGATAACGTTCGCCGGGCGAATGGTGGAAAAAAAGGGCGCTGAGTTCCTCGTCCGCGCGTTTGAGAAGGTCTTGAAGTCCTGCGTCAATGCGCGGCTCGACCTTGCGGGAGACGGACCCCTGCTCCCGCGTGTTCGGGAGTTGGTGGAGCGTCTCGGGCTGGGGGACGCGGTCCGGTTTCACGGGATGAGAAGCAGGGATGAGGTTCTCGCCCTCATGGAGGCTGCGCACGTTTTCGCGTTGTTCTCAGTCACGTCCGCCGGAGGCGACCGGGAGGGAACCCCTACGGTGTTGATCGAGGCAGGGGCGGTGGGTCTCCCCGTGGTGTCCACGATTCACGCCGGGATACCCGAAATCGTCATCGAGGGTGAGACCGGGTTCCTTGTGCCGGAGCGCGACGTGACGGAGTTCGCAAAGAGGCTTGTAATCCTGTGCGGCGACCGGGATTTGAGAGCGAGGATGGGCGCAGCGGCGAGGTTGAGGATCGAGAGTGAATTTTCCCTTGAGACTGTGATCAAGCAACTCGAGGCGGATTACCTGAGACTGATGGGTCGTGCGTGAAGCCGCGGAGCGCGCCGCGGCGGAATGCCGGGTTCAGCCGCGGTACGGAGCGCACAGCATGGCGCGTACGTTTTCGGGTTTCGCGTCGGGGGGTACTTCGCAGCCCGCGCCGAGGATGAAGCGGCCGTCGGCGCCGACTTCCCGGATGAGGCGGCGGCAGCAGCGTTCGACGTCGGAGCGGTCTCCGTGTGCGAGCATCGCCGCCGGCACGTCGCCGAAGACGCAGTGTTCGGGTCCGAGGACCCTGCGCGCGAGGAAGACGTCGGTCTTTCCGTCGAACTGGAAGACGCATCTTCCCGCCGGGAGGAGAGCGAGATACTTGAGGTTGAGGTTCCAGTTGCCGTCGCAGTGGAATATGGGAGTGATGCCGCGTTCGATGAGACCGAGGGTTATCCGCCGGATCGAGGGGAAGGCGAGTTCGCGGAAGTGTTCGGGTGAGACGAAATCGTTGCTGGTGCGGTGACACGCGAGGATGAAGCGGGGGACGCCGGTGAGCGTCGTGCCGAGTTCGGACATGGCGAGGAAGAAGTCGGTGGAGATCAGTGAGCATTTCTTTATCTTTTCGGGGCGGTTGAAGAGGTCGTCCGTGGAGAAGGGGATGAGGGAGCGCGCCATGGAGAACGAGTCGAAGGGAGCTTCGAGTCCCATGCCGAACAGGATCGCCGCGCCGCGGTCCAGCCACCGGGAGAAATCGCCGCGCGTGAAATCGAGCTGTCTGTAAGCGGCGCGGAGCGAGAGGACGGCGTTCGAGAGCGCGCTGCGGCGTTCTCTCGCGCGCCGCGCGATGCGCAGGATAAACAGGAGGTACCGGAGCGAGACATCGGCGTCCAGTGACGGGTCGGCGAGGAGTCCGGCGAGTGTTTTCGCGAACAGGGCGAGCGAGCGGAGCTCCGCCGCTGGGTCGCGCGGGTTGCCGAATGAAGTTTTGAAAAGGACGGGCAGTCCGGCGCGGATGCGGGACAGTGAAGCGGCGGGGTCGCTGCCGCGGAGGGCGCCGCGAGCGATGCTGAGCCAGGCGCGAGACTCCCGGAGCAGCGCCTTCCACAGGCGCTTCGGCTCGACCGGAAACAGCGGTTCGAGCAGTTCGTCATAGTCGGCGGGCGTCATAATCTCTTCTTCGAGGAACTGGACGGATTCGTTTTCGGGCAGTTCGCTGCCGGGGTAGGCGGTTTTCATGGGTATCGAGACCGCCATCATGTCGCGGTTGACGGCGTTGAGGGGGTAATAGACGTCCCACGGTCCGAACTTTTCCCAGCACAGGTCCATTGCCGCACGGTACTTGAGGGGTTCGCGGAGGATTTCCGCCGGCGTGATACCCGCCTGGCGCGCGGCGAAATAGTAGAACAGCGGCGAGACGGGCACGCGGTCGGGTTTCCGCCCGGAGATCGCCTGCTCGAGTCTTTTCTCGGCGCAGATTTCCATCGGGTGGGCTTGCCCGTTCCTTTCTCGCGCGCTTTTGCGCGATGCGGTTGTCCGGTGCGGGGAAGGTCCCGGCGCGCGGGTCTGCGTCAGAGGGATTCGGCGACCAGGTCGCCAACTTCCGCGGTGGTGTGTCCCATCTCGCCCGCCGCAAGGGACCTGACGTGGTGCTGGAGGACGTGGACGACGGCGCTTTCGACGCGCGAGGCGGCGCCGCTTTCGCCGAGGTGTTCAATCATCATCTGCGCCGCGCAGACGGCGGCGAGCGGGTTTATCGCGTTTTTCCCGGCGTACTTCGGCGCTGACCCCCCGATGGGTTCGAACATGGAGGTTTTGCCCGGATGGAGGTTGGCGCCGGCGGCGATGCCCATGCCCCCCTGAATGATCGCGCCCAGGTCGGTGATGATGTCCCCGAACATGTTGTCGGTGACGATCACGTCGAACCACTCGGGGTTTTTGATCATCCACATGCAGATGGCGTCAACGTGCGCGTAGTCGGTTTTCACGCCGGGGAATTCTTTCGCCACTTCGTTGAAGGTTCTGTCCCAGAGGTCGAAGGCGTAAGTGAGAACGTTTGTTTTCCCGCAGAGGGTCAGCTTTCTTTTATTGTTCCGCCGCGTGCAGAACTCGAAGGCGAAGCGGACGCAGCGTTCGACGCCGCGGCGCGTGTTGACGGACACCTGTGTCGCCACCTCGTCGGGCGTGCCCTTGTTGGTGAAACCTCCCTCGCCGACGTAAAGCCCCTCGGTGTTTTCGCGGACGACCACGAAGTCAATGTCATAGGGCGTCTTGTTTTTGACCGGCGTGTAGACGCCCGGGTAGAGCTTTACGGGTCTGAGGTTGACGTAGAGATCGAGATCGAACCGGATTTTGAGAAGGATTCCGCGTTCGAGCACGCCCGGGGGGACGCCCGGGTGGCCGATGGCGCCCAGGAGTATGGCGTCGTGCTCGCGGAGTTCCGCGAGCGCGGAGTCGGGAAGGGTCTCGCCGCTCCGCAGAAACCGTTCGCCGCCGAAGTCGTAGTGCGTCGTCTCTATTTTGAAGTTTTCCTTCGCGCTCACGGCGTCGAGGACCTTGAGCGCCTCGCGGATCACTTCGGGTCCCGTCCCGTCCCCCGGGATC
>JBFMFE010000157.1:0-25317 GCA_040752295.1 bacterium | reverse complement strand
GTGCAAATATAACCTTCAAATGGCAGCCAAACTATTTTTGGCGCATCAGGAGGAATACACGGGAAAAAAGGTGAAAAAACTTAAGTCCGATTATGACGGCTTCACATTCCGCGAAAATCGGTGTTTATTATTTGCCGAAGCCCGAAGCCCGCCTTAACGGTTCAGCGCCTGAGTCGCCAGGAGGCGCCGGCTGGCCTGTCCTCGACGATGACACCGAGTCGTTCGAGTTCGCCGCGTATGCGGTCGGCGGTCTCCCAGTCCTTTTTCTCCCTTGCGAAGCGCCTGACGGAGATGAACGCCTCGATGAGGTCTTCCATCAAGCGGCGGCACCCGTCGAAGCGCGCCGCCGTGTCCTCCTCGAACAATCCGAGCACGTTTCCGAGTTCGATCACCCTGTTTTTGACCTGCCGCAGCGTCGTGCGGATGAGTTCGCAGCATGCGCCGCGCGCGGATGCGGTCACGTCTGCGGCGAAGGCGTTGCCGGCGCGGACAAGCCCGTAGAGCGCGGCGAGCGCCTCCGGCGTGTTGAAGTCGTCGTTCATCGCGCCGACGAAACCGTCTTCGGCGTCACTCATCGCGACGTCAATTGACTGCCTGCCCGGCTCGTACTCGCATTTTTCGGGATGAGCGCCGGGCTTGAATTCCTGCCGGCAGTTCAGTATGGCGTCGTACGCGTCGAAGAACGCGCGGAAGCGTTCGAGTCCCTCGCGCGCGTCCTCGAGCGATTCGAGGCTGAAGTTCAGCGGCATCCTGTAGTGCGCCTTCAGAAGCATCAGCCGTATGGCGTCCGGCGAGTGTTTTTCGAGCAGTTCCCTGACGGAGACGATGTTTCCGAGCGACTTCGACATTTTTTCGCGGTTCATCTGCACGAAGCCGTTGTGGACCCAGAAGTTCGCGAATTTTCTGCCCGTCGCCGATTCGGACTGTGCGATCTCGTTTTCGTGGTGCGGGAACAGAAGGTCGCGCCCCCCGCCGTGTATGTCGAGCGTCGCGCCGCCCAGGTGTTTCATCGCCATGACGGAGCACTCGATGTGCCATCCGGGGCGACCCTCGCCCCAGGGGCTGAGCCAGAACGGCTCGCCCGGCTTGGCGGCTTTCCAGAGCGCGAAGTCGTGCGGGTCGCGTTTTCCCTCGGTCGTTTCCTCGGGCGCCTGCGCGCCGGGGTCGCCGTCCGTCGCGGCGCGGCTGAGCCTGCCGTAGCCGGGAAAGCTCCCCACGCTGAAGAAGACGTTTCCGTCCGCCGCGTAGGCGTGCCCCTTCCCGACGAGGGCGGCGATGGTTTCGATCATGTCGGGGACGTGGTCGGTTGCGCGGGGGTAATGGGCGGCGCGCCTGACGTGAAGCGCGTCCATCACTTCGAAGTAGTCCCTTATGTACCGCTCCGCGATCTCGGCTTCGGAGACGTTTTCTTCTCTCGCTCGGCGTATGATCTTGTCGTCCACGTCCGTGAAGTTCTGCACGTGAGTCACGTCGTAGCCGCGGTACTCGAGGTAGCGGCGTATGACGTCGAACGTGACGTACGCCCTTGCGTGTCCGAGGTGGCAGGTGTCGTACACCGTGACGCCGCAGACGTACATCCTGACCTTGTTTCCCTCGAGGGGGATGAAGTCGCGCTTCTCCCTCGCGAGGTCGTCATAGACCTTTATGCCTCTGAAGACGCCGGATTCCGCCATCGGGCGCGCACACTCCGGAAGGGCGAGTCGTCCGCGCGGAAGAAACGCCCGTCTGTAATTTCATTATATCCGTCCGCGGCGCGTTTTTCCAAAAGGGAGGAGGGAGAACGCGCGCGGCGCGCTTTGCCGGAGCGTCGAAATTGCGCTAACATTCCGTGTCGTGAAAACCCGGTGGGGAAGGGGAGGGCATTGAAAAGGAAAGTGGTCGTGATCAACGTGGACGGGCTGTGCCGCGAGCCGTTCTACTCGATGCTGGACGGCGGCTCGCTGCACGTGTTCAGGTCGCTGTTCGGAAAGGGGCTGAGGGTTGAGCGCGCGGTGAGCGTGTTTCCGAGCGTGACGCTCACGTGCCAGGCGTCCCTGTACACGGGCTGCCTGCCGGTGAAGCACAACCTGCTCGGCAACGGGTGGTTCAACAGGTACGCCGGGTCGCCCGTGTACCGCGACTACACGAACCTGCACGCCGCGCTTCACGTGTACGGGTTCAGGCTTTTCGGGCTTCCGACGGTGTTTCTGCCGGAGAGGAAGGGGACTCCGCTGGCGAACGCGGAGATCAGCGCCGGCGCGCCGACCATATACGAGGCGCTGGCGCGCGCGGGGATGAGCGGCGCGGTGGTGTTCGACCACGTCAGCCGGGGCGCCGCGGCGTGGGTGCGACCGTCGCGCGGCGACATGATACGCTTCGCCCTCTGCCACGAAAACCGGCTGGAATACCAGGTCTTCGAGAGGGACACGGCGAGGCGCGCCGTGCAGTACCTGCGGCGGACGCGCGAACTGCCCGACTACTTCACCATCTACTTCTCCGGGCTGGACGGGTACTCGCACCGCCACGGTCCCGGCACGCAGGCGGAGTATCTGACCCGGCACCTGGACCCGCTGCTCGGGGTCGTTGTGGAGGCGCTGAGACCGCACGCGGAGAAGTGCGAGATGTACTACCTGCTCACCGCCGACCACGGGCAGGCGGAGGTGAAGGACGACGAGGGGCATCTGATATACGACGCGCAGTTTGGGGAAATGATGGCGGCGGCGGGGCGGAAGCCGTTCCTGCCCGGCGAGAGACGCGGGGCGCCCGTCGGGGAATGCGATCTCGTTATGGTGAACCAGGGTGGGAGCATGCACCTGTACGTGAGGCGCGGGGGGGGCGGATGGGGTGAGCGCCCCGACCTTAAAAACGACCTGTTGCCACTTGCCGAAACCATCGAGAAGCTCTCCCGCTCGCGGTTCGGGAAGATACTCCCCGGCTGGATCGAGTTCATTCTCGTGAAGGACCCTTCCACTGACCGGTACCGTCACTACACCGGCGGGAGCGCATCGGACGCGGAGGCGTTCCTGCGGGACAACGACGAAAAGTACCCCGACGCCGTCGAGCGGCTGCGCGGTTACGCGTGCCCCCGCAGCGCCGACGTCGTGATCATGGTCAACTACGACGAGGGGTTCTGCTTCACCGACGCCCCGCACAGGGGGCAGCACGGGCACCTTCACCGCGACGATTCGCTCGTCCCCCTCATCGTCGCCGGCGAGGGCGTGGAGCCGGGCGCCGTGAAAAGCGCCTCGATCGTGGACGCCGCGCCCACCGCCGCCGCGCTGCTCGGCGCCGCCATGCCCGAAGCCGACGGCAGACCGGTCGCCGCGACAGGGTGAGACACCGGCAAACGACATGAAAAGAACTCGCTGGCTCCATGCTCCGCCATGGAGCCGGGAATTGACGCAAGGCTGAAGAATGCTGAAGAATGTACAAGTTTTTTAAAGAAAAGCTTTATCGGACTGAGCCGTCTAAGCAGTTTGAAAAGACTTTTTTCGCCGGGATTTATGTTCTTAAAACGAATATCGAATAACGAATATCGAACGTCGAATTATGAAGTTTTTTTCACTTCGACATTCGATATTCTCCTTTCGACCTTCGACGTTCGATTTTGATGCCGACACACCGATTGCAGATGCGCCGCTTCGTGATTGACACAAGGCTCGTTCTCCTGTACGTCATCGCCCCCGCCGCGCTCGCCGCCGCGATGACACTCGGCGGCGCCTCCGCCGCGGCGCTCTACGCCGCCGCGGCGTGCGCCGCCGTCTCTCTCTTCGTCCTTCCACCGGCGGTTACCTTCGCCCTCTTTTTAGCCGTCGCGTACCTCCAGTTTCTTCAGTGGGAGGTTTCCGGCGTGACAGTCAAGGCGGAGCACGTGGCGGCGGTCATGCTTTTTCTCGTCGTGGCGCTTCGTCCGGCGCGAGGGGGAGCGAAGAGGGAGACGGTTCCGGCGCCCTACGCCCCCGTTGCGGCGTACCTGGGCATGAACCTGTTTTCGTCCGCCGCGGTGTCCGCCGCGCCGCTCTTCTGCCTGCGCCAGTTTCTGCTGATATTCGTCGTCACCGTCGCGTACTTTCTGACCGCGGAATTCATACGGCAGAGGGGCGGACTGGGGCGGTACCTGGGCTTTTTCCTCGCGCTGGGCGCCGTGGAGTCGCTGTACGGCGCGCTGTCGCTCGCGTTCTTCAAGGCGGGAGTGAAGGCGGCGTGGGTTCTGTCCGCGATGCACGGGGAGTTCTACATAAAGGGGACGATGCGCGAGGGGAACATATTCGGGGGTCTTGCGGCGGCGCAGGGGCTGATACTCCTGAGCATCGCGCTGAGCGGGTGGGTTCCGGGAAGGTGGAGGAAATGGGCGTGGGCGGGCGCGGCGGTGCACGTGATCGCGCTGATAATCAGCTACACGCGCACCGCGTGGGTCGCCTTCTTCGCGGGGCTGATCATACTTCTGTATTACATGCGCGGGGGGCGGATCGAGGAGCGGCTCCGCCTCTACTGGAAGGCGGTCGCGGCGGTCGCCCTCGCCGCGCTCGTGTTTTCAGCCGCTCTGAGTTTGACGGGAACGTTGAAGCCAGCGGTGTACGTGCAGCGATTTCAGTCCATTGTCAGTCCCGGCGAAACCCCGGGGTTTCACTACAGGATGAAGACGTACCGGACGGCGCTCGAGCTGTGGAAGCTGCATCCCGTGGCGGGCAGCGGGACGGGGAGCTACAAAACGCTCACCGACACGCACGTGGGATTCGAGCAGCGCGGGGGATGGGTGAGCAACCAGTTCATATTGACGCTGCTCGACACGGGGGCGGCGGGGACGGCGGTCCTGGCGTGGCTTCTGTGGGCGACGTTCGCGCCGTTCGTCAGGCTGCCCCGGGGGGCGAAGCGCGGAGAGACGCTTCCGTTCCTTCCGGGGCTTTTCAGCGCGATGGCGTGCTTGTGGCTCTGCTTTCAGACGACCACCGGCACGTGGCTCGCGTATTTCTGGATTCACTTCGGCTTTTACACCGCCGCGATGGAGTCGGCGCGGCGGGGTGATGAGGGGAGCGACGGCAGTGGACGGCGAAACGCCGCGGTGCCCGCTGTGCGGGCATGAGAAAACGAAGGCGCTTTTCGTGAAGGCGGGGCGGACGGTGGCGCTGTGCCCCGCGTGCCGGGCGGGATTCGTTCACCCCATGCCGGAGATGG
Organism: bacterium; assembly: GCA_040752295.1. GTDB lineage: Bacteria > UBP15 > UBA6099 > UBA6099 > JBFMBQ01 > JBFMFE01. Next base: position 20,163 of record JBFMFE010000157.1, on the reverse strand, counting down.
AGGAACTGAAGGAACTGTACGGCAGGGACTACTTTCACGGCGGCGGCGCGGTGGGCTATACGGATTATGATGCGCAGTCCGGCGCCGGGAACGAGTGGACGCGGTACTATTTAGCCGAGCGGCTGGACGACCTCGAGAGGCGCCGCGGGGGGAAGCGCGGGAGACTTTTAGAGGCGGGGTGCGCGTTCGGCTGCTTTCTGGCGATGGCGCGGGAGCGGGGGTGGGACGTTGAGGGAGCGGAGATTTCGGCGTACGCCGCGCGCGAAGCGGAAAAGAGGTACGGTATGAGGGTTCACGCCTGCCCGCTCGAGGACGCGCCGCTGGAGGAGGGAACATTCGACGCCGTCGCGGCTTTCGAGGTGATCGAGCATCTTCCGCGCCCCGCCTCGTTTCTGGGGCGGGTCAACCGGCTTCTGAAGGACGGGGGGATTCTCGTCATGACGACGCCGAACGACCTTTTTTCGCTGCGGGCGAAGCTGACGCGGGACAAGTCGAGCCTCGTGAAACTCCCTGAGCATCTCTACTTTTTTTCTCCGCTGTCGCTCGGGCGGCTCGTGACGGGTGCGGGTTTTGAGATACTGTCCCTTTACACGTTCGAGGCGAAGATGTTGAGGCGGGGCAGGGCGGTCGTCGAGCGCCGCATGGGCGCAGCGTACAGGTTCCTGAGACCCGCCGTGCGCCCTTTATGGCGGTTCGTGACGCATCACGCGGGGCTTGGGGAGGCGATATACTGCGCGGCGGTGAAGCCCCGGACGGCGGGCGGATGAAAATGCGCCCGGGCGCCGGGTGGGGGCGATGCGCGGAGAAGACGTCCCTCTCATAGCGGTGGAAGCCCACTGGCTGATGTCGCGGTCGGGCGGCAACGCCTCGTACACCGAGAGCCTCGTCGCCGCAATGCTCGAGCGCGCGCCGGCGGACTTGCGGTTTCTGTTCTTCGTGACGCGCCGGGAGGCGGCGCGGGCGTTCGGGCTGAACCGCCGCAACAGCCGCGCGGTGCGCCTCTTCCCCTCGAGCCGGTGGGTGCGCGTGCCCGTGGTTCTGCCGCTCGCGTGCCGCGCGTTCCGACCCGCGCTCTTCCACTCGTTCTCGCCGTTCGTTCCGCCGTTCATCACCGTCCCCTCCGTGGCGACGGTTTTCGACGTGCTTTTCGAGGACCATCCGGAGTTTTTCACGCCGGGCGAACGGCGGCTTTTCCGGTTCGTGCTCTCATCGCTGAAGAGGGCGGAAATCATCGTGACCATTTCGCAGTACACGAAGGGGCGTCTTGTGAGTCTCTACGGTCTGCCGCCGGAGAGGATAGAGGTGGCGCCGCCGGCGGCGGGGAGCGGTTTCTCGCCCGTGCCGGAGGCGCGCGACCGCGAAATTCTGAGCAGGCACGGACTGCCGGAGCGGTTCGTTCTGTACGTCGGGCGGCTGAACCCGAGAAAGAACCTGGCGGCGCTGATCGAGGCGTACGCGAGGGTGAAGGCGGGCGCGGGCGGGGCGCCGCGGCTTGTCATCGCCGGGACGGGCGGCGAGGAGGCGAAGTTGAAGGCGCGCGCCCGCGGGGCGGGCGTCGGGGACGACGTTCTGTTTCCCGGCTACGTCGAGCGGAGCGACCTGCCGGCGCTCTACCGCCGCGCAGAGGTATTCGTCTATCCGTCGCTCGGCGAGGGGTTCGGCATGCCCGTGCTCGAGGCGATGGCGTGCGGCGCGCCCGTGGTCGCGTCGGACAACACGGCGTTTCCCGAGGTGGTGGGCGACGGGGGGATGCTGGTCAATCCAGCCGACGTCGAGGAGATCGCGGGCAGCCTCGGTATGCTGCTGTCATCGGAAGAGAGGCGAGAGGAAATGAGCCGTCGCGCGCGCGCGCGGAGCCTGCTGTTCTCATGGGACGATTCCGCGGAGAAAATGCTCGGCGCGTACAGGCGCGCGCTCGCGGGGTCGTAGCGACCCCCGCACCCCCGGCGGCGGTCCCGTCCGCAATAAGGACGTCGGAAGGGATGCGGGGAAAGCGCGTCACCTGAAGAGCGAGCTGATGGACCGTTCCTCGAATCCGCGCATGATTGCCTCCCCGAAAACCGGGGCGACGGAAACGACTTTTATCTTCGGGCTTCTCTTGTTCCGCGGCAGCGGGATCGTGTCGGTGACGATCACTTCTTTAAGGACTGATTCGTCAATTTTCTGAACAGCGCCTCCCGACAGAACGGGATGTGTCGCGAAGGCGATCACTTCCTTCGCGCCCCTGCGCATCAGCGCCGCCGCCCCCTTGCACAGCGTCCCCGCCGTGTCTATCATGTCGTCCACCATCAGGCACTTGTAGCCTTTCACCGAACCGATGATCTCCTGTATGTCCGCTTCGTTCGGCTTGCGGCGCCTTTTAGATATTATCGCGAGAGGCGAGTTGAGTCTTTCCGCGAACATCCGCGCGCGGACGACGCCCCCGACGTCCGGCGAAACGACGATCGTGTCCTCGCCGCCGATCTGTCTCCGCTTCAAATAGTTTATGACCGTGGGGATGCTCGACAGGTGGTCCACCGGGATGTTGAAGAAACCCTGTATTGACGCCGCGTGAAGGTCCATCACGAGCACGCGGTCAACGCCGGCGGTCTCGAGCAGGTCGGCGATGAGTTTGGCGGTGATCGGTTCCCGCGGTTTCACTTTCTTGTCCTGCCTCGCGTATCCGTAGTAGGGGATGACCGCGGAGATGGTCCTCGCCGACGCCCGCTTAAGCCCGTCGGTCATCACGAGCAGTTCCATGAGGTTGTCGTTCACGGGATGGCACACGGACTGTATTATGAAAAGGTCTTTCCCTCTCATGCTCTCGTCAACCACCACGTTTATCTCGCCGTCGCTGAAGCGCCCGACTTTCAGCTGCCCGAGCGGCTGGTGAAGGTAGGACGCTATCCTGCGCGAAAGCTCCGGATTGGCGTTGCCGGAGACGAGGCACATCTCCACCTTTTTCGTCATGGCGTACACTTTTTTCATCGGCATGTCTCAGCACCCCCCGGCGGACACAACCTCATGTTCGGCTCCCCATTTTAAACGATCCCCGACCGGTGTCAACGAGCGGCGCCGCGGTGCGAAAAAAGAGTTCGTTCACGAAAAAACCCCGCCCGTCTGTGCCCGCCCGTGCCGCCTGCCCGGCTGTCAGACAGGTTGGCGCCCGTCTGCGCCCGCCCGTGCCGGCGGCGCCCGCCTGCGTCCTCATGACAGGCAGGCGGCAGACAGGCGCATCGCACAGACAGGCGCTATCGCGATTTCCACGGACGAATAATCGGAGTTGACTTTACGGATCACACTTGTGATAATCATAGGTGACGATGTCAATCGATCTTGAGAAAGAGAAGATCAGGGTTGTCGTCCGCGAGGTCTTGAGGGAAGAAAGTCATATCCCCGTTGACCTGTTTGAAAGGCTCGTTCGCGTGGAGGAGGGGCTTAAGAACCTCGCCGACATAATGGAGAAAAGATTTGAGGCGATGGACAGGAGATTCGAGGCGGTAGACAAGAGATTCGAAAGCATGATGCAATACATGGACAGTAGATTTGAGGACGTGAACAACCGGTTTATCATGCTCACGATTTTCCTGTCCGTCGGTTTCGCCGCGCTCGGAACTCTGATGACCGTATTTCAATACGTTCATTAACGTGCTGACAGCGGAGAGAAATTGATCCGAATCATCCACGCTGTTTGAATAATTTGGATGACCCTTGCGCTTCACTGTCTTTCTTCTTCAGCCGGGAACCGGGAAAACCATCCTGCCGTCTTTAACCTGAACGCCGGAACCACGTCTTTCCCCCACGGGCGCCTGAAAAAAAAAGGTTGACAGGCTGGCTAGGAACCGTACAATTTTCGTATAAACGTATGTTTATGCGTTGATGGGTCGAAATGAAAGACGCCCGGCGGCTCTTCGCCGCGCTCGCCGACGGCAACAGACTGCGCATTCTCTTCCTCCTCGCGAAAAGGGAGATGTACGTCTCCGAGATCGCACGCAGACTTTCTCTCTCGCAGCCCGCCGTCTCTCACCACCTCGCGGTCCTCAAAAACACCAGCCTCGTACACTCTCAAAGACACGGCAAACGCACGCTCTATTCCATCAACTCCCGAATGCTGAACGACCTCCTCGACTACATCGCGGGAAAATTCTCCGGGGGCGACCGTGAAAACTGACGACCGCCCCCGCCGCGGCTTCGACGCCGTCTTCATCGCCCCGCACGCGCATTTCGACCTCTCTTGGCTCGGCACGCCGCGGGAGTGCGAAGACGTCAACAACGCCGTCATCGCCGCCGCGCTCGACCTCCTCGACGCCCACGACGACTACAGGTACTCCATCGAAACCGTCCGTCCGCTCGAAAGATTCCTCGTCTCTCGTCCCGGCGAAAAGGACAGAATCCGCCGCCTCTTCTCGCAGGGGCGCCTTGAAATCGGCGGCGCATACGTTGACCTCGCCTCCGACTACTCCTTCGACGAAGCGCTCGCCAGAAACGTCTCCATCGGGCAGCTCTATCTCCGCCGCGCCCTCGGGTTTGCCTCCGACATCGTCCGCGAGGAGGACGTCACCTGCCACTTCGCGCAGCTACCCCAGCTCCTCGCCGAATCCGGCGTCCGCTTCTTCAAGATTTCGCGCGGCCGCGCCAGCGCCTTCCGCTGGTATGCGCCGGACGGCTCACACGTCGCAGCCGCCCTCTTCGAGTACAGCCACTCCTTCCACTTCCGCCTCGGCGCCGACCCCGCCCTCACGCTCAAAAACCTCTCCCCATACCTCCGTTGGATGCGGACGCAGGTCAGCCTGCCGCTCCGCGCACTCCTCATCATGGACGGCGACGACTGCACGCCCCCCAACCCGAATCTCCCCGCCGTCGTCAAAACCTGGAACGAAACCGCCGGCGATCCCCCCGTCCGCCTCTCCACCGTCCGCGACTTCATGAAAAGCCTTCCGCTCGAACACCTCCCCGCGCTCAGGGGCGATATGCCCGGTCTCTGGGGCGGCGTCATGCTCTTCGAACTGGACGCCGCACGCGCGTTTCATCTCGCCGAAACCCTCCTCCCGGCAGCCGAAAAGTTCGACGCAATCCGCTCGCTCGTCTCAGACTCGCCCCCGGCGGAACACGACCGCTCATGGCGCATACTCCTCGCCGCACAGGACCATAACTGGGGCGGAAAGGACCCCTCAAAACACGGCGAACAGGCGGACAGGGACAAGGTCGCCATGATCGAATCCGTCGTCGAACGCTCACACGCGACCCTCCACGACGCGCTCCACCGCCTCTCCGCCGCCGTCCGCCCCGCGCGCGACGGCGTCCCGCTCGTCGTCTTCAACCCCCTCTCATGGGAACGCACGGACGTAATCGCGGTACGCCTGCCCCCGGAAATGCCGGCGGCGAACCTCGACGTCCTCACCGCATCGGGCGAGACGGTGCCTTCCCAGCCCGCGCACGCCGGACACCCCCCCGGCGGCGCCCTCTCCTTCATCGCCGAAAACGTACCACCTTTCGGTTGGAAAACCTACTACCTCGTTCACGTGAAGAATCCCGCGCACCCCCCGCGCGTCGAATCCGGCGCTCTCTCCCGGCTCGAAAACGACTTCTACCGCCTGGAACTCTCCCCCCGCGGCATAAGGCGCATTTTCGACAAGCGCCTCTCCGCCGACGTCGCGGGCTTCAATCCCCACCCCCTCCTTAAAATGACGGGTTTCGGCATCCCCTTCCTCGCGCTCGTCGGCGCCGGCGCAAGGCTCACGACCCCGCCCCCGGAGTTCTTCCTCAATCCCGAAAACATCAAAAAGGGCGGCTCGGGCGAGCGCGTCAGGTTCCTGTGGAAACTCTGGACACGCTTCACAACGACCGGCTCCGAACTCCTCGAGGGCGCCGTCTCACGCCGCCTCCGCCTCCACGGCGTCTTCCTCGGCTGCCGGGTGGTGCACGAAATCGTCCTTTATCATAAAATTAAGAGAATAGACTTCACGACCGAAATATCATGGAAGGGAACGCCGGGCGTCTTCATCGCGATGCTCTTCCCCCTGCCCTTCAGAAAAAAGGAAATCCACGTCGGAACGCCCTTCTTCGTCCACAGGATCGGCGACGAGGCGGAGGGGGCTTGGAAAATGCCGGGCTACCGCCTGCACCCGAAAATCAGGGGGGTTCACAACTGGTTCTGCGTCGGCGGCGCCGACCGCTCCGTCACCATCTCCTCGCCGTGGCGCGTCTGGGATTTCACCCTCCTCCCCGCGGCGCTCCTCATGGCGTCCGACGACCGCGGCGGCTTTTTCACCGGCGACTACTATCTCCAGAAGGGTGCCCGCTCATGGCGCTTTTCGCTCACTTCCCACCGCGGCGGATGGAAACAGGCGATGTCCTGGCGGCGCGGCGTCGAGCCGGTTCACCCCCTCATCCCCTTCTTACGCGAAGAGAAAAACGCCCCGCTGCCGCCCTCCCGCCGCGGCGCCCCGCGCGAAACCGCCGCCGCCCCTCTCCCCGCCGAAGCGTCCTTCTGCGAGGTCTCCCCCGACGGCGTCGTAGCCACAGCGCTCAAGCGCCCCGAAAGCGGCGACGCCTCGCTCTTCGTCCGCCTCTGCGAGATGCTCGGCGCCGAAACCGACGTCACCCTCCGCTTCCCCTGCGACGTCCGGAAGGCAACCCGCGCCACCCTCCTCGAGGACGACGTCGAGGAACTCAAAGCGCGCGGCGCGACCGTGACCCTCAAAACGCGACCCTATGAAATCGCGAACGTCAAAATCTTCTTCGGGGGGAAACCGGCATGGACGACATGAAAACAAGACTGGAAAAAATGATCGGCGGGTACGACGCCGAACACGACCGCATCCTGCGCCGCGCCATGTTCTTCTTCGGAAGACGCCTCAGGACGATGAACAACCCCCTCGGAAGGTTCATCGTCTCGAAGGTCACAACGAGACTCCTCGCCTCCGCCATCGTGAAATGGAAACTCTTCGGCGTCGAAAAAAGGGACGGTATGTCGCTCGAGGAAATCACGCTCAACTGGCTCAAACCCTCCATCTTCTTCAGAATCCCCACCGAGATCGGCGCCGTCTCCGACGACAGGATCGAAGTCCTCCGCCCCGAGTGCACCGTCGGCTTCGACGAACCAGCGCTCTGCCTCATCTGCCGCGCGAGCATGAACATGGACATGGAAATCGTCCGCCGCCTCGGAGGAAAACTCACCGTCACCGAAACCATTCTCGAAGGCGCGCCGAAGTGCCGCCACGTTATCGAAAAAGCCTGAAAAATCCCCCGCAGTGAACAAAAACCCGCTCGACACAATCCGAAAGTACCCGGCGCTCCTCCACGCCTCCATCAGAGGGCTGCGCGCCGCCTCACGCGCCTACGACTTTTATCTCAAGAGGTTCAAAATGAAACCGAAAAGCTCCACCCTCTTCACCGCCGACAACGTCCTCACCGGAATGGTGAGGCGCGGCATACTCCACGGACTGGGCATCCCCGAAAAGGAACTCCTCGAAAAACCCCTCATCGGCATCGCCAACTCGTGGTCCGAGTTCAACCCCGGACACGCCCACCTCCACGAACTCGCCAAAGCCGTGAAAAAAGGCGTCATCGCCGCCGGCGGCGTCCCATTCGAATTCAACGTCCCCGCGCCCTGCGACGGCATGGGCAACGGCAACCTCGGAATGCGATTCATACTCCCGCAGCGCGACCTCATCGCCGACATCGTCGAAATGTACATGCGCTCGCAATGGCTCGACGGCATGGTCACCATCTCGAGCTGCGACAAGATCAACCCCGGAATGCTCATGGCGGCCGCCCGCCTCGACCTCCCCGCCATCTGCCTCCCCGGCGGACCCAACATGCAGAAAATCCGATTCGAACCCGGCGCCCCGAGCGTGAACTACCGCGACTACGACGAACTCTCACGCAAACTCGCCGCCGGCTCTTCCGCGACATGCGGCGCCTGCGAACTCGTCACCACCGCCAACACCATCCAATGCCTCATGGAAGCCCTCGGCATGGCGCTCCCCGGCGCCGCCTGCGCCCCGGCTTTCTCCGCCGAAAAATACCGCCTCGCCCGGGAAACCGGCGCGCGCGCCGTCGCACTCGTCGCCCGAAACCTCACCCCCTCGAAAATCATGACGCGCCGCGCCCTCGAAAACGCCGTCATGGTCCACCTCGCCATCGGCGGCTCCACCAACTCCGCACTCCACCTCCCGGCAATCGCGCGCGAACTCGGACTCGATTTCCCGCTCCAACTCTTCAACGAGTTCAACCGCGCCGTCCCCACGCTCTGCGGCATCGCCCCCAACGGCCCATTCGGCGTCACAGACCTCCACCGCGCCGGCGGCGTCCCCGCCGTGATGAAAACCCTCGGCGACAAGCTCCACGGCGACTGCCTCACCGTCGCCGGCGCGTCCATCGCCGAAACCGCCGCCGCCGCGCGCGTCAGAGACCCGAACGTCATCCGCCCGCTCGACGACCCGTTCTTCCCCGAGGGCGGCACCGCCGTCCTCTCGGGCAGCCTCGCCCCCGACGGCGCCGTCGTCAAACAGTCCGCCGTCGCCCCGCACATGATGAAATTCGAGGGGCGCGCCGTCGTCTTCGACGGCGAGGAGCAAGCCCTCAAGGCGCTCCAGGACGGAAAGGTCAAACAGGACTCCGTCATGGTCATCAGGTACGAGGGACCCGTCGGCGGACCGGGGATGCCGGAACTCCTCACAGTCACCGCGCTTATGGATTTCCTCAAGCTCGACAGGGTCGCCCTCGTCACCGACGGGCGCTTCTCCGGCGCGACTTCCGGACCCTGCGTCGGGCACGTCAGCCCCGAAGCCGCCGACGGCGGTCCAATCGCCGCGGTCAGGGACGGCGATGCCATCGAGATAGACATTCCGGAGCGAAGGATCACGCTGAAAGTCGCCGACGCGGAGGTCGGAGAACGCCTCGAAAAATGGAAGCCGCTCCGGCGCGGCGTCCCGCGCGGATGCCTTGCGCGCTACCGCGAAAGCGTCTCATCCGCGGCACGGGGCGCCGTGCTCCTTTGAGGCAGGTGAACCACCATGAGGCTCATAACCGGCGGATCGGGTTTCCTCGGCGCCGCGCTCGCGCGCCTGCTCCTCGAAAAGGGTCTCGACGTGCGCGTCTTCGACCTCAAGCCCTCCCCCGCGCTCCCGCCGGAGGTTGACTTCCGCAGGGGAGACGTACGCGACCCCGACGCCGTCGCGGACGCCGTCCGCGGCGCGTCGCACGTTTACCACCTCGCCGCCCTCCTTCCACAGAGAAAGGCGCCCCGGCGGCTCATGCGCGCCGTCCACGTCGGCGGCACGGAAAACGTCCTTAACGCCTGCGCCGAACACGGCGCCGCCGGCATGGTCTTCCTCTCTTCAAGCGAAGTGTACGGCAAAATGAAGGTCATCCCCAGCCCCGAGGACGCCCCAAAAAAACCCCTCGCCGAGTACGGGCGCAACAAGCTCGAAACCGAATCCCTCTGCCTGCGCTTCGCCGAACGGCATCCGCTCGCCCTCTCCATCCTCCGACCCCCCACGCTCATCGGTCCCGGCATATTCGATGAAGGCATAAAAATGATGATGAACCAGGTCAGAAAGGGCGCGCCGCTGCCCATCATAGGCGCCGGAAAAAACCGCGTCCAGGCGCTCGACGTCGGGGACTGCGCCTCCGCCGTCTTCGCCTGCGGCGAATCCCCGCGGGCGGCGTCCGAAATCTTCAACGCGCGCGCCGACGACGTCCCATCCCTCCTCGAAGTCACTACCGCCCTCGTGAAACACGCCGGCTCGAAGTCGAAGATCATCAAAGTCCCGGCGGCGCTCGGCGTCAACGCCCTCCGCCTCCTCAACGTCTTCGGACTGTCCCCCATGCGCCCGGAACACTTCGAACTCCTCACGCGCGACCACGTCATGGACACACGGAAAATAAAGGAAAAACTCGGCTGGGCGCCCCGGTGGTCTTACCTTGAATCCGTGAAGGAAATGTACGACTGGTTCGTCAGGGAGGCGAAAAAAGCATGAAAAGAATCCCCGGAGGCGTTTACGCGGTTCTGCCCACGCCGCTCGACGACGGAGAGCGTCTGGACGAAAAAGGACTCGCCGCCGTCGCGGACGCGCTCATAAAAAGCGGCGTGCACGGCATCGTCGTCCTCGGCAGCGGCGGCGAATTTCCCTACCTGACGCATGAGGAGAAAAAGGCGGCGATCGAGGTCGTCGCGGGCGCGGCGGCGGGCAGGGCGCCGGTCGTCGCGGGCGCGGGCGCCTTCGGCACCGGCGAAACCATCCTCCTCGCGCGCCACGCCGAAAAACACCGCGCCGACGCTCTCCTGGTGCCTCTGCCGCTCTACTACAGGCTACACCCCAAAGACGTGATCGAACACTTCCGCAGGATCGCAGGCGAAGTCGGCCTGCCGATAATCTACTATCATTACCCGGAAGTCACACGCCTCGACCTCGCAGCGCGCGACCTCGCCCGCCTCTTCGAAATCGAGAACGTCGTCGGCGTCAAGGAAAGCGTCCTTGACCTCAAAAAAATAAAAAAACACAAAAGCGCCCTCCCCTCCGACGCGCTCATCTTCGCCGGCACAATCCTCATGCTCCGCCCCCTCATGAAGTCCGGCGCCTGCGGCTGCATCTGCCCCATACCCTCGATAGCGCCCCGTAAGTGCGTGGAATTCCACGACGCCGTCACCCGGGGCGACAGCCGGACAGCCGAACGGCTCGAAAGAGAAATCTTCAGGCTCCTTCCCATATTCGCCGGCGCTCCCCTCTCACCCGACGCCCTCCGCCGCATCATCAGGCTCGCCTCCGACCTGGGCATCCCCATGAAGATGGGCGGCGCCGCGCACGCCGCCGTCAAGGAAGCCCTCAGGCTCGCCGGACACTCCATAACCGCCGTCGTCAAATCGCCTCTCCCGCAGCTCACCGAAAAACAGAAAAAGCGCGTCCGCGAAACCCTCGCCGCCGCCGGTCTCCTGTAACGCCCGATTCCGCCAGAGTTGTTTTTTTTCGCTCCCCTCAGCCCTGCGGAATGAATTATTTTCGCGCCTTGCCCTGACAATACACTGCCTGGAGTGCTCCCATCGGTAATCAATCAATAACGTTCAGGGGGCAGGGAGCAGGATGCGGGAGCGGTAAAAGCCGGGTTCGCTATTTTGCCGGGACAGATTTTGCGAGACACGACTGCACGGAATGACAAAAATGAACTGAAAATTTTTAAACAGGGTTTTTAATGCCCGACACTTTACCGCTGGAAACGGCTTTTTGACAAACCGCCGCGTAAAAAACAGTTGACCCTTTTCGTTCCTTTTCCCCCGGACGCCTATGCTAAAGACTCCAACATTTCGACCCAGGAATTAGCATTACAGCGCAACTTTTAGTTTTGACAGGCTGGAAGCCTGTCCCACTATCTGGAAGCCTGCTCCACTATTTCAAAAACATCATTTTTCAGTGGGACAGGCATCTTGCCTGTCAGAAAAAAAACCTCCATTTTTGCAAAACTTGCGCTGTAGTGTTAAAATGCGGGCACTCGGAGCGGATTTTATCAATCCCGATTCTGCCGGCTATCATCGTTCCATGAAGAACTTTACGATACGAGCGCGCTCTCCTGAGGAAGTTCCGGTTTCTCCGCTGCCGAAAACAGCCTGACACCGCCTTTCATTCGTTTTGTCAATGATAATGCAGAAATGAAACGGGTGTCAATTTGCACGTCGCGCGCCCGCTGCTCCTGCCGTTTCTTCGCGGATTATTCAAACGCCGTGAATAATCCGGTCAATTCAAACGGCGTGAACGATTCGGACTATAATTATCCGGAAGGGTTTTTCCGGAGCGATGGCAGCCGGGGCTTGCGGGATTGAACGGGAGGACGCGCGGGCTGATGATTTCGCGAGTGTACCTGCGGCGGGTTGATTTTCCTCTGATGTTTTCGGCGCTGGCGCTCACCGGCGCGGGGTTGACGGTTCTCTACTCGCTGGGGCGGCGCCCGTGGGACGCCGCGGGGATGACGTATTTCAACCAGCAGGCGGTGTGGTTCTGCGCGGCGGCGGTGGCGGCGGTCGCCTGCCTCGCGCTGGACTACAGGTTCTGGGGGCGGATTTCGTGGATTCTGTACGCGGCGAACATAATCCTGCTGGCGGCGCTGATTCTTTTCGGCGAGACGACGCGCGGCGCGGAGCGCTGGTTCAGGCTCGGTCCCGTGAAGGCGCAGCCTTCGGAGTTTGCCAAGCTGATATTCGCGGTTGCGTTCGCGGATTTTCTTGCGCGGCGCGCAGGGGAGAGCGGCGCGCGGATGCTGGCGACCAGCGCCGCGTACTTCATCGCGCCGTTCGGACTTATCCTGTTGCAGCCCGATTTCGGTACGGCGCTGGTGTTCGCGGCGATCTTTTTCGGGATGCTGTTTGCGGGGGGCGTGGAGGTCGTGAAGATAGGGGCGCTGGCGGCGGCGATGGCTGCGGGGGCGGGCGCGGCGGCGCCGTTCGTGATCAGGGGCTATCAGTTGAGGCGGCTTTTCTCGTTCCTTAATCCGGGCATTGACGTGCAGGGCGCCGGCTACCAGCTCGCGCAATCGAAGACGGCAATCGGCGCCGGGCACGTTTTCGGCGGGGGGCTTTTGGGCGGGACCCAGTCGTCCCTCGGGTATCTGCCCGCGGCGCACACAGATTTTATCTTCGCCGCGCTGTGCGAGAAAGCCGGGTTCGCAGGCGGGGCGGCGGTGATCGCGCTACTGTGTTTTTTCCTCTACAGGCTCGTCATCATCTCGCTTCAGGCGGAGGAGGCGTTCGCCACTTACATCGTCGCGGGAGTGCTTGTGATGGTGGCGTCGCAGGCGGGAATCAACCTGGCGATGACCGTCGGGCTGTTTCCAATCACGGGCGTTCCGCTCCCGTTCGTGAGCTACGGCGGGAGTTCGCTCGTGACGACTTTCGCTGCCGTGGGGCTTGTCCTGAACGTGTGCGTGAGACGGCGCAGGATAATGTTTTTATGACGGCGCCGGGAGGTGGAAGATGACCGCGAGAAGAGGAACCGTTCTGCACGCGTTGTGTCTGTTCGCGCTCGTGACGGCGGCGCCGTGCGCGGGCAGGGAAACGGCGGTCCCCGTGGAGACGCTGTTCGACTACGACAGGGACCTTCCGATGAACCTGCGTGAAGAGAAGGTGGAGGAGACCGGCGATTACACGAAGTACCACGTGAGTTTCCGCAGCCGGCACGAGCGCGTGGCGCAGGCGATACTCGCGCTGCCGGCGAGGGGGTCCCCCCCTCACCCCGTCCTGATGTTCCAGCACGGCATAAACGACAACAAGGACAACATGTTCGAAAAGTACGGGGTGGAACTGATCAGGGGCGGTTACGCGGTGTTCATCATGGACGGAGAGCTTCACGGCGAACGCGCGACGGATGTTTCCAGAGAACTGGTACGCTATCCCGTGACCTTCCGCGACGTGTTCGTGCAGACGGTGGTGGACCTTCGGCGGGCGGTGGACTACCTGAAGGGTCGCGGCGACCTGGACGCCGGGCGGCTGGGGTATATAGGCTACAGCCTCGGCTCGTTCGAGGGGACGGTGTTCGCGTCGCTGGACAAGCGGGTGAAGGCGGTGGCGCTCGTCGTCTGCGGGTCGTTTGAAAACACGTTTGCGCCGCTGAAGATGATGCCCGGATACAGGGAGACCGCGCTGATAATGGACGGCAGGGGGTACATCGGGCGGATATCGCCGCGCCCGCTCCTGATGGTGAACGGCGAGGACGACGTTCTCATCCCGCCCGAGAGCGCTAAGGCGCTGTTCGAGGCGGCGGGCGAGCCGAAAAAACTCGTTATGCTGCCCGCCGGACACACCATCCCGGCCGGGCTTCTCGTCCCGGCGCTGCTCGAGTGGATGGGGAACAACCTCGGCGGTTGAGACCGCCGGACGGCGTGAAAAGGAGCGCCCCCTTGCCGAACGGACGGCGTTCGCGTAAGAATATGAAGAGAGGATACCCGCAACAGGTGTTATCAGAGCGGTGAGACGATGGAGAAAATCCACCTGCGCGAAGCCGTTCCGGGCATGATATTAGCCCGCCCGGTGACCATCCTGAGCGCCTCGGGACGCGAACTAATACAGAGAGGCGTGATGCTCGAGAAGGGACACATACGGAAGCTCCAGCAGTGGGGCATCGAGTTCGTGTTCATCGAGACGATTGACGACGGGTACTCGGTGTCGGTCCCCTTCAGCGAATCAATCCGCATGCTCGCGCGCCAGACGTACGAGGACGCGATAAGCTCGCTGACGCGCATCTGCTCGAGCGTCCTCGAAGGGCAGTCGTGCGAGATAGGGGTGATCACTCAATCCGTGACCCGGATACTCGAAGTGGTCTCGATGGAGTCGAGCATACTGTCGCTGCTCTCGCGGATCAGAACGTCCGACGAGTACCTCTACAGGCACAGCGTGGACGTGTGCGTGATCGCGACGGTGGTGGGGAAAAAAGCGGGCGTGGGAGCGGAGAAACTGAAATCCCTGGGCATCGCCAGCCTGCTTCACGACCTCGGAATGATGAGGTACAAGAAGGACTCGTGGGACAACTGCATGCTCACCGCAAAACCGGGGCGGATAAAGAGACACCCGGAACTGAGCCGCGAGATCGTTTCCTCGATAGAGGGAATTTCCCGGGACGTCCTCGACGCCGTTTTGATGCACCACGAACTCCACGACGGGAGCGGGTATCCGCGCGGCGCAGCCGGCGGAGAGATTCCCGAGACCGCCGCCGTGCTCGCAATAGCCGAAGCCTACTGCACGCTCACCGCACCCTACGGCGGGCAAAACGCCCTCGAGCCGCACCGCGCCCTGCCGCTGATCATCAAGTCGCCCCCCGACCTCTTCCACCCGAAGGTCAGACGGGCGTTCATCGGCACGGTCTCGCTCTTTCCGCCCGGAACGTTCATACTGCTCAGCAACGAGCTGCGCGGTGTGGTCATATCGGGCAACAAGGACAACCCCCTCAGACCCCGGGTCCTCGTCCTCTTCGACGGCGAGCGCCCCATAAAACCCTACCACCTCGACCTCGCCGATTACAGGAACAAGGGGACGTTCATAGAGAGACCCATCTCGCCGTTGACGGACCTCGCGCGCCTCGAGGAAATCCTGAAAGCCTGACGCAGTCCACAAACCCTGCCAGCCGCCTGTCTGAACCACGTCGTTTCAAAGAAACGTTTTTATCCTTCACTGAAAAATTTCTGATTTGGGGGTTGACATGGATTCGCATGAATGACATTATCATTTGTGAATATGGTTCATTTAATGAATTTCACTATTGACAACGGGCGGGGGGTGAAACGGTCATGACGGCATACTTCACGGAAGAACACAACATGTTCAGAAAATCCATAAGAAATTTCGCGGAATCGGAATTGAAGCCCCACGCCGACGAGTGGGAGGCGGCGGAGATTTTTCCGAAGGAGATTTTCGCAAAATTCGGCAAACTGGGCTGCCTCGGCATACGCTTCCCGGAGGACTACGGCGGGGTCGGGCAGGACTACTGGTACACGGTGATCCTCTGCGAGGAGCTGGCGAAAGTTCACTGCCTGGGCGCGGCGATTGGCGTCCTCGTGCAGACGGAGATGGCTACTTCCTCGATAAACGAGTTCGGCGCGGAGGAACTGAAAAAAGAATTCCTGCCGTCCGCCATATCGGGCGAAAAAATCTTCGCCCTCGGCATCACTGAACCCGGCTTCGGCAGCAATGCGGCGGGGATTCAGACTGCCGCGAAAAAAGACGGCGGCGACTATGTGATCAACGGCGCGAAAACGTTCATTTCCAACGGGACGCGGGCGGATTTCGTCACACTCGCGGTGAGGACGGGCGGCCCCGGCTCTCACGGCATCAGCCTCGTGGTTTTCCCGACCGACACGAAAGGGTTCACCGTTTCAAGAAAGTTGAAAAAAATGGGCACGAAGTGCGGCGACCTTGCCGAACTGTCGTTCGAGGACTGCCGCATCCCGCAAAGGTATCTCATCGGCGAGGACGGCAAGGGATTTTACTACATCATGAAATGTTTTCAGGGCGAGCGGATAGTGCTCGCCTCGTTTGCAAACGGTTTGATGGAACTTCTTCTGGAAGAGGCGAAGCGATACGGGCTTCAGCGGGAAGTTTTCGGAACGCCCGTCCTGAAGCACGGGTACTGGAAGCAGAAATACGCCGACATGCGCACCACAGAGGGGTTAACTTTGGACGCCAAAAGGGGGTCAAAAACGCCCGCCGCTTGACACAAGCCGTGAAGGCGCTGAAAAGAGGCGGAAGAGCCGTGGTTGTGGGGGTCGGAATCGAGAAAATCCAGACCGTCCCAGCCGTTCATTTTGTGGGCAATGAATTTTCACTGATCGGCTCTTTCGGCATGGACAGGGATGACATTCGGAAGGTTATAAACCACATCCTGAACGGAGAACTCGACCTCTCAAAGTCGGTAACATCCGTGATCGAGCTTACGGAGATCAATCAGGGTCTGAAGAACCTGCATGAAAAAACCGGAAACCCGGTAAGAATTGTTGTGGATATGAGATAGCATGCAATATAATCATTTCATATCGGTCCGTTGCGGACCGGGAGAAATTTTATGGGAGTGAAGGAAAGAAGAGAGAGGGAAAAACGGCAGCGGATAGACCTTATATTAAAATCAGCGCAGAAAGTCTTTTATAAAAAAGGATTCCAGAACGCCACAATCGAGGACATAGCGAACGCCGCTGAACTGGCGCCCGGCACGCTCTACCGCTATTTCAGAAGCAAAGAGGAAATCTACGTGTCCCTGCTGTTTGAAAGCATGGAGCATTTCACCAGGGAAATCAGAAAAATCAAAAAAAGGAACGTTTCTCCAGCCGAAAAAATCCGGGCGACGTGGGATTACTTTTTCAGGTTCTATAAAAAAGAACCGGAACTGTTCAAAATCATCATGTTCCTTAACAATGAGAATCTGAAATCCTCGCTTTCGGAAGAAACCATCGCTCAGATAAACCGCGTCTCGGGCGACAACTTCGAATCATTCGCGGAAATTATCAGGGAAAGCATGCACGAAGAAATATACGCGAAAGAAAATGCCGCGGACGTAGCCATGACCCTGTGGTCAATCTTCCTGGGCATAGTTCATTTCAGCGAGACAAGAACAAACCTCGGACTGAAAGAAACACTGCCGGCTTTGCAGGAAAAAGCGTTCTGCATCATTAAAAGCGGCCTGTGTGCAATCCCCAAAAGCCGGTAAACGGCGCTCAGGCGAAAAGCGGCTTTCATAGCGGGGATTCGGGGGACATGACCGGAATTTCGGACCAACGCCCTTTTTCACGATTATACTCGCTCGCTTGCCGCCGTCAAGGGTCTCCGCTCCTGCCTGCCCTGTCTGCGTGCTTACGATGCCCCGTACGCACAGGCAGCCGGCAGGCAGGTCGCTCCGATGAACGGCTTTATCCACACCCTGTCTGTCATCACTACCCACTCTAAATCCGGAAGCGCAAAATTATTGAGTGCAAAAGAGCATGTCTGCAAACTCGTAAAAAAAATGCGCCGGTGTTGCGAAAATATGCAATTGCCGGTGATTTCAGCGCTGTGTTGCTCGCAAATGTATATTGTCATCCAGCAACTAACTGGTTTTTGGGCAGGCTCAAAAATAAAAGAAAATAGAGTGAGCTTTTTCCGACGGGCAAGATGCCTGTCCCACTTAACAAAGGATTCTCCTGTAATTGTGGGACGATTTCACCGACGCCGGAACGCTCATCGATTTGCCGTCCCACTTGAAAAGGATCCTCTTGTAATTGTGGGACAGGCTTCCAGCCTGTCAACAGGCAATTTGAAAGAGAGGAGACTTTCCGGTAGTGTTCCTTTAATTGGTTGATAAAAGAAAATTCTCCTGTTCTCCTATGAAAATAGAATCCCAATCGTCGGGGCGCCATCAAAGACAAAAAAAGGCTTGTTTCCATGCGTTTATCGGAATTCATAAAATTAATCAACTAATTACTGGGACACTGCCGACTTTCCATTGCTTATGCAAACCTCAATAGGCAGGGAATCGCAAAGATGCCTGCCTGCGCGTGTCGCGCATGGCGCGGCAGACAGGCGCCCCAAAATTCAATTTTCCAGCTCTGACCCCATTTTACCCTGACCCCATTTTACTGACCCCATTTTACACCATTTTTGAGAATTTTGGGAATATGCCGTTGATGCAAAACATAAACATCCAAGAATCAGAAGAATCGTTCTTGTTTTAAAAGGCGTCATTATTATTCCGCTTCCGTTAAAGTTATATTTATGATGGGCCGATTATCATCAATTTGTTCAATGGATTGACTGCATCTTGGAGGACCCATATAAATTAAATACTCTCCAGCTATTCCTTTTTCAACATCAGGGATTATCGTTCTGTCTTTTGGATCCCATGAAGTAACAAATGGTGCACCATCCCCATACTTTATGTTTTCATTTTTTGCATTAGCAAATGTATTCATACTAAAAGGTGACATAACATAGCAAAAACCATATGCAAGGCAAATAAGGTTTTTTTCTTCATCGTCGCACCAGATCTTATCGCCAGAACCATCAAATATAGTAATGCTGTCTAAGTAATCAAAACATGAATTAGGACTACAAAACATCAACTCTCTTTGAGTTCTATTAACATAACTATAGTAAATTGAAATTTCATCATCCACTTGAAATATGTTTTTTTCTGTCCAGATAGCCGTCTCAATTTTTTCAATATTTCCATCTTTGTCTACCGCTTCCCGCTCTTTTCTATCTAAATTAACAACTCGCACGTCTACAGGAGAGAATGACTCATCGCTGGAATCTTTTAGTAAGACATTGATAGTGTAAGTAGCATAATTTACAGGATTGTTCTCATTATCTGTTTGATCCCATGTATAAATCTTCTTGATATTATCATCCGCATTTAAGTTAATCACCCCAAGTTCATTCTGACAATTAACAGTATTTATATTCTTTGTCGTATCAACTCCATTTTTTACCGCAACTTCAAAATAATCATCACAAGGAAATTCAAGAACTTTGATCTCATCATTGATATTTGTAACTTTAGCGGTGATCTTAATTTCCTCTCCCTTGTCATACTCAAATCTGTCAGCGCTCAATTCATATCGCAAGCCATTCTTTTCAATTGTACTTTTATTCACGGTTTTATCTGCGATCTCTGAATTTACATTAGCAACATTGTCAGAAGATCCAAATCCACAGGAACTTAAAAAAAGAGGAAAAAAAATAAATAATAACGATCTCATCATTATCATCACCTCGGCAACTCTATATTGGACAGTTCGCTCCAATTCCCCGCCCCATCCACCGCATCAGCAGCGAATAGATAGGTTTGCGCTGGATCGAGACCTGTAACCTGATACGTTGTATCAGTAACAAGACTTACATTCACCTTCTCAAACTCAAAACTCGGTATGCTCGACAGAGGTGGGGAAACAACGATAAAATTGCCCTCAGTCACATTGTTTACGCAAGCTACGGAGTGGGCGACGATTTTGCTTTGAGGCTCCAGCGCGCCGAAAGAGATTGCTCCGTAGAGCCAGTCTTCGAGTTCTGAGAACGATGATTGAGTGTAGGCTGTGATATGGTATTCGCCGGGAGCGACGCCGCTTCGGGAAGTGAGATATAGGTGAAGCAGGTAAACATAAATTGGCTTTGAAGCGCTGATGATGCTGGTTTCGTTCAGCGGCAGCGGGATTACTGGATCATTCGGATTCCCCAGATCAATCCAGACCGCGTTTTCTCCAAGTGGGGTATTATTGTAATTTATTCCTTCAAAACTGAAAGTCGGTCCGTTGAAGTTGAAAGTGCCCGGTGCGCCAGCGGCTTCGCAGACGATAGGCGCTGAATAAGGGATAGGCTCCAGCGGCAGACAGCGGTTCTGTTCGCCGGAGAATCGTGTCACGAGAATGGTGTCTGTCATGAGAATGGCACGAGAATGGTGTCAGACATTCAATATTCAATAAATGCTGAATGCTTTCCTGCCGAATCTTCTGCTGTCGGCGCTTTTCATGCTTCCCGCTTTTTGTAATTTTATCGCGCCTGAAATTTTATCGCGTAACCTTCAATAAATCCAGCCCCGTTTCCAATGCCGCTTAGTGTATCACTTCATAAATTCGCTAACGTATTTTCAGAGGCGAAGCCTCCCTGGACTGCGGCGAGCCATCGCCGCCTTCATCTCCGATAGTCAAGGCGGTGTTCACACACCGCACTCCAAGGCG
>JBFMFE010000156.1:0-14813 GCA_040752295.1 bacterium | reverse complement strand
CTCGACGATCCGTTCCGCGGGAACCACGCCCCTTATTTCCTCGCCGCACCCGAACACGAGGACGTGCCCCTCCCGCGCAACGGCTTCGTATCCCTCGAAGACGCGGAAGCCGTGCCTGCGCCCGATCTCCTTGACCACGCGCGCCCCCTCAAGCGTTTCGTGTTCCGTCACGCACAGCGCGTCCAGTCCGCTCTCCAGCGCGTACCGCACAAGCTCGTCGGGATCAATGACGCTGCACAGCGACGAGACCATCGTGTGAACGTGCATGTCAACGACCATCACGGAAATTATAGTCCGGATCGCCCGCGGCGGAAACACAAGCGCCCCGACTGAAGTCCTTAAAATGCGCCCGTGCGACGGGCGAATTTGCCAGCGGCAAATGTATTTCGCCGGGCGAAGCCTGCGAAACCCTGTGGGTGCGCCTGGCGCTCCGGTTGTTTTCCCCGGTGAGGCACGGCGAATACACCGTGCTGGTGGCCGACGGCGTCAAGGCGCCGCGCGAGGGCTGAAGGATCACACTCGAGACCCCGAAGAGCGGCAGGGACGTCGAGTACGCCTGCATGACCGAGTCCACCGCCGAAAGGATGGAGAAGTACATTCGGGAAAAGAACCTCGCGCCGGAATCCAGAATCTTCAATCTGAGCTATTCCGGGGCGCGGTTCGTTGTGAATAAGGCCGGCGACCGCGCCGATGTCAACATCAACTTCTTTTGTTTGGTTACTGCTACGCCAGGTTAGGATAATCTATGCTTATTCTAAATACTTTAGTTCACGTAATTGTCGGAACCTCATTTTTTCTATATTCTGATTTCTTGGGACATGTGGAATATTCGATTTAAATTTCGTTTCATAAGTATCAATGAAAGTTGGATGAAATTTTTCCAGGAATTCAGGTTCGATGGCGTTTTCAAGAATTTTTCCTTTCATATCTTTAGCGACAGGAAGTCCCATTAAGTAAAGAATAGTTGGCGCCAGATCAAATTGACGGGATTGCTTCATAGTATGTTTTTTGCGTACGGGACCACCCGAAAGAAGCAATAATCCATCCATAGTATGACTGCCTGATACGTCAGGTTCATATTCAGTTTTAATTGAAGGTCCCATACCGTGGTCGGAGCA
The DNA here is from genome assembly GCA_040752295.1 of bacterium. Taxonomy (GTDB): domain Bacteria; phylum UBP15; class UBA6099; order UBA6099; family JBFMBQ01; genus JBFMFE01. The sequence continues at coordinate 13,695 of JBFMFE010000156.1, read as the reverse complement.
TATTATAACTACCGTATCAGGAGGCAGATTATTGGTAAGTTTGCCCAACCATTTATCAAATAGTCGATAACTGTTATTTATCGTCTGATTGAATAATCGAACGGTTTCGTGTGTTGGCTCTAATTTCCATTTCAATTCAGGCTTGAAGTAGCGAAAGAAAATATGTCCGACAACATCGGTAATTCGAAAATAAACCACTGAAAATTCGGTGTTTTGAGTATTCTGCATATGCTTCATAATATGGAATGCAGTCATATCTTCCGCTAAGATAATAAAAAGAGACTCAAATAAATAAGATTCAACCCCCTCCGTTATTTCCGACAGCTTGTCAACGTTTCTCAATGAAAAATCATCTTTGTCGAACAAGGAACTAGAATTCACCATTCGTGGTTCAATGCTGAGAGGTTCTAATGATTCGACGAGTTTCGACGGAAAAGTTATACCATACTTTGGATGATATGCATCAACAACGATATAGCGTATTTCTCGGAATTTTTTGTTTTTGTATGCTTCACGAACATGTGTTATTTCGTGGGTGACAATGTAGCCATTAACTTGCTCTGCGGGCCAACTCGCAAACCCCCATCCCACAACTCCGACTGTTTTGTCGGCATCGCTTAGTATGTTCCAAAGAGCCTTTACTTTGCGATTATAGCTACATACCGTTACCGTTTTTATAATTCCCAGTCGATTAAGCATGAAACGTAAGTCGATATAAGGAGGCAGTTTATGGATTTTGGGAAAAAATGGTAAAGCTTCCGTTATAAAACCTGATATGCCATGCATACTACTATCTTTACCTGTTATGATGTTCGTCCACATAATTGGTGAGTTCATATTTCCTTCAGATCTTAATATTGCTCTGGTTCCATTGTTTATAAGTTTTTGCAAATTAGGCATCTCTTCGTTGTCAAGAAGCGGCTGTGCAATTTTCCAAGTCATGCCATCAACACCTATGATAAATACTTTAAGTCCGGTATTCTGAATCTGCATCAGTTTTTTTTCTTTGTTCATTTTATTCAATTCATAATTAAACCATGTGCGACAGGCAAAAAAGTTCGCCAAGACTATTGCGCATAATATGATATTTAGATATAAAGGTCTTACTAATGAATCAATTTTTCTCGAAAATTCATTGATTATGTATGCAATAAATATGGCAACAATGAATATAACAATGTGCACATTGTGCTCATTTATGCCGTCAAGAAGATTTAATTTGTTTGGTAATAATTTGTAATCCCTATACCAATATTCAAGATAATATATTGAACATAATGCTGTTATCGCAGGAAATGCATACTCAATAAAAAATCTCGGTCTCCATTTTCCTACTATTGGTTTCATAATCCAACTTAACACAGCATATACAAATCCAAATGCAGCGAACATCAATGTATATAACAAAGCAATAAGAAAAATGACCCAGAAATAATCCTTGAACGAGATATATAATAGATTCAAATGGGAAATATAAATGCCAATGAAAACACCAAGTGTCATGCCGGAAAGAAGCCATATCTTGATATAATTCAAAAAATTAACTCCTGAAGCTTGTTCAAGCTCTTATCTGTCTGATTTGTTTTGTGATACTTTCGCATTATTATCGTTCATTGGGTTTTGACAATCAATCATCCCCTGTTTTTTATTATATCGGAGCCTCTTATTTCTGCAATATATCAAAAAAACTTCAGCGTATCAAGAACCCTCCCTACTCAAGCTGTGTTACAGCCTTACAGACTGTCTCTTCGGCCACGCCGCCTGGTAATCACCGCCTCCTTCCGGCGCGTGTTGATTTCTGCGATCCCACTTGAATTTCAATTTTACCCGATCATCAAGTGCCGGGCAAGAGCCGAGAAAAAACGGGAATGGGGGTATGCACTCTACTCCCGTGGAGAATGGGGTCTGGGAGAATGGGGTCTGAGCATGAAAATTGAATTTTGGGACTCCTGTCTGCGTGCCTGTCTGACGCCTGCCTGTGCAATGCCTGCCTGTGCCGTGCCCTGCACGGCAGACAGAGGGCGGCAGGCAGATGAACGCACGCAGACAGGCACGCAGACAGGTGACGGCTACCGCACAGGCAGGCCGCCCTACAAAAAACCACATAAAATCTTATATTTTTATTATCGAGAGATGTAGGGCGCGGTCTCCCTGCCTGCGCCGTTGGCACGGCGGACAGGCCTGCCTGCGCCGCGGAACAAAACGGCGCGGCAGGCAGGCGTACCGCGCCGAAAATGGTTTTTGCACCGGAATCAATCTTGGAGAAGAGCCTGTTTCAAACCCTGTACCCCGCCACCCGCACCCTGCCCACCGCCCCCTGTCTTTTTCACGCCTTCTCGATGTTTTTCACAAGCCTGTCAACGTCGAACGGCTTCTTTTTGAAGGCGACCACTCCGGGCATCGTGACTTCCTTCTCGGCGCTCCTGTCCGCGGTGGCGAAGATGAACCTCGCCCCCGGATCAATACGCAGTATCTCCCTCGCCGCCTCCGCGCCGTTCCTCAGGGGTATCCTGTAGTCCATGATGATGACATCGGGACGCCGCGTCAACAGGGCGAATTTCCTCACCGCCTCCTCGCCGTCGCTCGCCGTGCCGACCACCACGTGACCGTGCAGCTCCACGATCTCGGCGTAAAGCTCCGCCACGTCATTCTCGTCCTCCACGATGAATACGTTCTTCGGCATCAGCCCCGCGCCCTCGGAACCGTTATCCTGAAAACGCTTCCCTTCGCCGGAACGCCCCTCACGCGGTCCTCCACCCGTATCCTCCCGCCCAGCTTTTCCACTATCGCCCGCGCGAGCGAAAGCCCGAGTCCCGTCCCCTTCTCTTCCCCCACCGTCACGTACCTGTCGAATATCTTCTTCTTCATCCCGTCCGGCACGCCGGGTCCCCTGTCCTCGATCCTTATCTCCCAGGTCCCGCCGGGGTCCTCTTCCGCCTCCGCGATGGCGACACTGATCCACGCCCGCTCGCCGGGCGAATGTCTCGCCGCGTTCCCCATAACGTTCACCAGCGCCGACTCGAGCAGCGTCGTCCCCATCGCGGACTTCTCCCCCGACGCCTCGAACTCGATCTCCACTCTCTTTCCCGGATAGAGCGCTCTCACCGTCGCCGCGGCGTCCGCGACGCATCTGTTCAGGTCCACCGGCTCGAGGGACTCGTCGGTGATGTCCTTCACCGCGGCGAATGCCCTCACGTTCGAGATGAGCGTCTCGCTTTTGACGATCTGGCGCTTGCACGCGCTCACGCGCTTTCTCTGGACTTCGTCCGGTTCCAGGCTTTTTTCGAGCAGGTCCAGGTTCCCTAATATAACGTGGTTGAAGTTCGTCAGGTCGTGCGACATGAGGTCGAAGTAGAATCTCGCCTCCCTGACGGCTTCGTTCAGCGCCCGTTCGCTTCTCACGCGCTCCGTCATGTCCCTCACAAGGGCGATGATTCGACCTGGTCCGCCCCCGGCGCGCCTCACCGGCGCGAGCGTGGCTTCGAAATGGCACAGTCCATGGGGCAGCTTCAGCGCGTATGACACGTTCGTCTTTTCGCCGGTGGCGGCGACGCGCCAGACGGCGTCCATTATGGCGCCGGCGGCGTCCGCAGGCAGAACCTCGACCACCGTTTTTCCGAGGAAAACGTCGGGAGGCGCGTACAGTTTCTCCGGGACGGGCGCGCGGTAGTCGTGGAACCGCCCATCGTAATCCACCTCGAACATCAGGTCGGGCAGCGCGTTCAGCGTCGCCTCCAGTCTCTCGTTCATCTCGCGGAGGGCTTTCTGCGCCCGTTTGCTCGCCGTCACGTCCGTCCTGGCGCGCCATCCCGCCATCCTGCCGTTCACCCACGGTATCGCGCCCGTGACGCAACGGTACCACCGGCCGCTCGCCTCGTTGTAGCAGTCGCACACGTACACCCGCCCTGCCTTGCCCTTTAATATCTTTTCGTTGGGGCAGTCATCGCACGGCGACTCGCGAGCATGGTACGCCCGGTAGCAGGTTTTTCCCGTGACCTCTCCGAATTCCTCCCGGAACGCCCGGTTCGCGTACAGCACCTCGTACGTCTCGAAATCCACGATGTTTACGGGCTGATCCAGTATGTCGAACAGCCCCAGGAGCTGCTCCGGCTCGATCAGGAGTCGTTCGCCCGAGCAGCCGCCGCCACGCAGCCCGAGCCTCTCGAACTCGCGCTCAAGCTCGCGCAGCCGTCCGGCAAGCTCATCGCCTGTAAGCTTTTCCCCGCTCATGGCGATGTCCGCGGCGCACTTCACTCCACCCGCGCCTGAAGCGCGGTTTTCATCCTTCACGCACGACGGAACCGCCCGTCTATTTCTCTGCGTTGCCTGATATTTTCTTGTATTATATCACGTGCCCGGGGCGAATACGTAAAGACCGGAAAAAAAGCGTAACCGGTCACGGAGAGAGTGTTTCCCCGGCGTCCTTCTCCTCGCCGGTTTCGATTCGTTCCCCTTCCGGGGTTTTTTCCTGCTTTTCAGCCTGAATCATCTCGAAGAACTTCTCGTTCTCCATAGAGATTATGTTGATCGTCCTCGAAAGCTCCTCGAGGCGTTCCCTGTCGCCCTTCTTTCCCGTCTGTATGAAGTCCGTGATTGTCCTGACGAGTTCGTTGAGCCTCATCGCGTTCGCCATGCACAGCGTGTGGATGTTGTAATAGCGGTCCGGGCGCTTCAGTTCCCTGTAGGCGCGCACGATTTCATCGCTTTCCTTGAGGTATCTTTCCACGTCGGGGTTGGTTTTTCCGAGAATCTTGTCCATTTCCTTGTTGAGCTTCGTGATGAAGTCGTTCAGTTCGGTGTAGAGCGCCATGTAGCGTTCGTCGAGCCTGCGGCGGTTTTCGAGGTACGTTTCCTCCTGGATTTCCTCGATGGCGGCGTCTATTTTCGCCCTCAGCGCCTTCGCCTTTTCGTCCTTCGGGTTCTTCTTCAGGGCGGCGATGACGTGCTCTCTCGCTTTTTCGAGGTTTCCGCCGTCCAGGTAGATTCCCGCCGCCTGCACCCGCAGGTCGAAGTCGTTCGGCTCCGCCGTTATGGCTTTCTCGATGAACTCGGCGGCTTTTTTGTGTTTTCCCAGCGAGTTGTAGAGTTCGCCCAGGGGCGAGCATATTCCGATCACGTCCCCGCGGGGTGCGAATGGAAGCGCTCTTTCGAGGTGTCTGACGGCGGCTTTCGTATCGCCCGCTTCCTTGAGTGTCAGCCCGAGGAGGCGGTTGGCGTTGTAGTTGTTCTTTTCAATCTTAAGGACTTTTTTGAGGTGTTTCCCGGCGGCTTTGTAGTCTTTCTGGTCGTATTTCACGTTTCCGAGTATGGTCAGTATCCTCGTCGAGCCGGCGTGCCAGCGCAGCGCCTTTTCGAGCGAGCCGGCGGCGTCGTCCAGCTTGCCCGCAGAGCGCAGGCACTCGCCCAGCATCGCCCAGTTCTCGGCTTTCCGCGGCCTCTTGCGGGTGAGGAACGCGAAGTTCTTTGAACACTCAATGTAGTTGCCGGAGTTGTAGTTGTGGTGTCCAGCGTCCCACGCCCGCCTCTGCGAATAGAGCGTGAACAGAGTGTAGCAGCCGAAGATGAGCGCCGCGCCCGCGATGACCGCGCCGAATATCTTCCAGTTCCCGGCGTCGTGTCGGGCGCGCGGCTTTTCAGGTTCCGGCGGTTTCCGCGCCGGTTCCTGCCGCGTTCCGCAGCCCGTGCAGAACGTCGCCCCTTCCTTCAGTTCCCTGCCGCATTTAACGCACTTTGCCATTTTTCCCGCGATGCGCCCCGGCGGCGCCGCGCCGCCCCGCGCGCAGGCGTTTAACGCCGGCTTTTCGCGCGCGGGTCTCAAGAATTTTAGTTTTGGGCTTCTGTCAAGTCAACGAGGATTCGCGCGCCGCGTTGCGGAATTGCCGCGCGCGCCGCGCGGCTCAGGGTGACCGCCGCGCTCCGTGTGAAAAGAGACCGGGACCCGCACACGCCCCCGCGGCGGCTCAACTTCCGCCCCCGGCGTCCACAGGTCGCGGCGCGGCGGAGAGATGCCCCGCAGCCTCGGCGACCGTGGGAAAGAACGAGAACACCTGGTCGAACTTCAACAGGTCGAACAGCTCGCGCACCGGCGCCGTCGGGCGGGCTATAGCCACCCGACCCCCCTTCTGCCTCGCGTGGTTGGATATTGCGACCAGTATGCCGAGGCTCCGGCTGTCCACCACTTCCACGTCCCCCAGGTCCAGAACGACCAGAAACGGCTCCAGCCCCGACACCAGTTCCCTCACGTGCTGGTAGAACGCCCTCGAGTTCCTGTACGTGATCTCCCTCACGAGCGGGCGTATGACCGTGATCCCGCCGCAGTCGCTCGTCTCCAGTTGGAAGGGTTCCATTGCGGACATGGGCGCGTCCTCACGCGTAGGTGTCCACCACGGCATAGCGTTCGAGCGAGTTCGTGCGCGCCGTCCAGGGACCGTTCGCCGCGAGAGGGTCACGCTCGCGGTCCGCCGCCTCGAACGCTGCGTTCATCAGCTCGAGCCATATCCCGCTCCTGTACAGCCCCGCCGCGATGTAAACGGTGTAGGACCCCGTGGCAATCAGGTCTATCGCCGCCATCTCCCGCCCTCAGAAGTTTTTCACCGCTTCATCAACCGACCCGAACACGTCAACTATCTTGTCGAGCTGTAGTATGCCGAACAGCTTCCTGATTTTTTCGTTCGGGTTCGCAATCTTGAGGTTGCCGCCAAGCCGCCGCGTGTACAGGAGGAGCGGGACCAGCATCCCCAGCGAGAGGCTGTCCATGAACTCCACTTTCTCCATGTCGAGGACGATATTGTGCGCGTCGTCCCCTATGAAGCTCTTCACCTTGTTGAAGACCTCTTCGTAGTTGCTGAACTTGATCACGCCGGTCAGAAGCGTGACGACACGTACGTCCTCGTAATCGTTGACGATGGCGTGGAGCATCATTTACCCCTTTTCCATGTTCTCTGTATGGGGTTTCCCCCGTGTGCTATAATACATCGCGTTGTTTCCGCGCTTGCGGAGCGTTACGGACGCGGCGCCACCATGAGGGAAGCCTGCTCACCTCTTTATTTTATACGGCTGAATACGCCGTTTCTTTACCCCCGCGCCCAAATTTTATGAGGCGCGCGGCTCTCCCGAGACATGAAAAACGCCCCCGGTAAGCCGCTCCTGTCCATTCTGAAGATTTCGGTGCGCCCCGGCGGGAAGGAGGGCGCGCGGCTCACGTGCCTGGTCAGAAACGACCTTCCCGTGGAGGTCCCCCCTGTGCGTATCCGCCTCGAATTCCACGACACGCGCGGACGCATGTTCCAGTCCACCTCCGTGACGCTGCCGGCGCTCGCTCCGTCCGCGACAGCCGAGCGCTCGAGGCACGTAACGCTCAGGTCGGACGAGTTCTTCCGCTGGAGCGCGCGCTTCGAAAGCGCGCCCGGGGTGGACTACGCGGACTTCGGCTTGAGAAACACTTTGGCGAAGTGAAGAAGCATCTCTGAAATTGAGAAAAGAGAATATCGAATATCGAACAGGCAATGTCGAATGTTGAAAGGAAAGACCCGGAGTCAGGGGATCGGGGTGGCAGAGGGAAAAACGAGAAACAAGATCGCAGGCAGGGGGCACAGGCAGGACTGCCTGCCGGGGCGGGTCCGTACGCAGACGTGCCGGCCGGTTCGGCAAAAAGATGAAAAGAGAATGCCGCCTGTCGAACAGGGAATATCGAAGTAAGAAAAAAAGTCGGGAATTCCGCCCCGGGCCGGCCGCGGATTGCGCGGAGGAGCTGTGAATGGTTTAATCCGCGGCTGAAAACAGCGATGCGGCGATAAAGTCCCGTGTAGTTATCCGCCCTTTGAAACGGCGATGCCGTACCTTTTCATTTTCCGCCAGAGTGTCGTCCGGTGGAGTCCGAGTTCCTTCGCGGCACGGAGCCTGTTGCCGTTGTGTTTTTTGAGCGTGCGTTGAATTTCCCCGGCTTCAGCGAGCATGAGCGGGTTGTAACCCGGTTCCCCCGAGCCGGTTTCCCGTGACGGCGAGAAATCAACGATACCGCGCGGCAGATGCTCGACGCTTATTACGTCCCGTTTGCACAGGACGAACGCGTGTTCGATCGCGTTTTCGAGTTCCCTCACGTTTCCGGGGTAACCGTATCTCATCAGGATTTCCACCGCTTCGGGCGACATCCTGCGGATGTCCTTGCCGGACATGAGGCGCTGGCGGTTCATGAAGTGGTCTATCAGCAGGGGTATGTCTTCCCGGCGCCTCGAGAGGGGCGGGATGTTTATCGTGATCACGTTCAGCCGGTAGAAAAGGTCCTCGCGGAACCCGCCTTCGGCGACCATTTTCCGCAGGTCGCGGTTGGTTGACGCGATGATCCGGGCGTCGGTGTAAAGGGTTTTAGTCGAACCGAGCGGCTGAACCTCGCCTTCCTGTACGACGCGGAGGAGTTTCGACTGGAGCGCGATTGACATGTCCCCGATCTCGTCAAGCAGTATTGTGCCACCCTTTGCAAGCTCGAAGCGTCCTGGCTTGTCGCGGCGCGCGTCCGTGAAAGCCCCTTTCACGTATCCGAAAAGCTCGGACTCCAGAAGATTGTCGGGCAGAGCCGCGCAGTTGACTTTGATGTACTGACCGTTTTTTCTTGAGCTGAGGGTATGAAGCGCCTTCGCGAACAACTCTTTTCCCGACCCGCTCGGCCCCTGTATCAGAACGTTGCACTCCGACTGCGCGACTTCCGGCAGGAGGTTGAACAGCTCCTTCATCTCGGCGTTGCTGCTTACGAGGTCATTAAACTTGAACGAACCGGACAACTGTTTTCGAAGCTCCTCGATTTCCGACAGGTCGCGGAAAAATTCGAGTGCGCCGAAAACCTCTCCGTCCTCGTTCACGAGAACCGTCGTGCTTACGTTTATGGGCACGCTCCTGCCGTCGCGGGTCAGTATGTTGACGCGCACGTTGTCTATGGGCTTTCCCTGCTGGATGGTCGTTCTGAGCGCGCACTGGCTCTGGCATAGATCGGTGCGGAAAATGTCAAAGCAGTACTGACCGATGACTTCTTCCTTTTTAAAACCCGAAATCTTCTCCGCCGCGGTGTTGAAAGACGTGACGCGGCAGTCGCGGTCGGTCGAAAAAACCCCCTCGTTGATGCTGTTGAAAATGATCTCGAAAATCTCCCGTTCGGTTCCGTTTTTCATGTCGCGCCTTACGGGTTCAGAGTTCCCTCATTATGTTGCGTACATGGTAATGAGAGAATAACGCCGCCGACGGATTGTTCGCCAGAAGCCGGTCTTTCACTATCAGCCCCGTAACGGGTATTGACAGGTTTTTCTGAAGGGTTATGTCAACGCCCGTGCACAGCCCTGCGCAGACCGCGATCTCGCACTTGTGCTCCTTCAGCACGAGCGCCTGCCCGACCGGATTGCACGCCGGCTCGAACGATGAGCTTGTCATCCGCGGAAGACCCAGGTCGCTTTTTTCTATCCCTCCCACCTTGCAGCTCACCGCGACGACGTCGAACTTCCTGCCGAGCAGGGCGGATAGAACCCGGGCTTCTCTTAAAAGGTCAACGCAGAACGCAATCCCGACGGTCCCGTATTCCATTCCGGCGAGGTATTCGATCAGCTCCTCGATCCGGCACATGGCGCCGAGACAGTCCGAGGATACGTAAGCGCTGATCCTGGTTTCCCTGTGGACTTCCTCCTTCCTGGTCAGGCGCATGGACTCGTTTCTTATCCCGACGCAGTCTTTACCCAGAAGGCATTCCTGTGACTCGCACCTCGTGCAGTCGAAGAGGGACGCCCCGTTTGCGGCGCCGGGCGTTTCGAGTTCGGAGAAGATGCGCTGTTGCTGGACGATGTTTCTGTGCTGTGCCGTCCTGTCCGGCTTAACGTCGTTTTCCGTCCGCCCGTAGCCATGCCAGGGTTTCAGGGCGCCCGAAGAGAGCTTTGACAGAACGTGACCGGCTTCGCCGGCGACGTTGTCAATGACTTGAATCCCGGCGTCGGAAACGGATTCGAAAAAATCGCGCTCGATGCCGCCGCATACAAACGTGTCCACGCCCATCTCCAGGAGCATCTCGACACGCTGCCGCACGCTGGATTCGATTGTAGGAACCACTTTTTTCGTCACGACTTTCCCGCCCGATATGCGGGCGAACAGCGTTTCGTTTGAATGGCGGCACCTCGGCGCGACCCTTGTGCCGAACAACGGCATGGCAATACGTACGTCACGCACGTAAACGGGCATTGCAAGGTCTGTGCCAAAAACCTTCTCTCACGAGAACCCGCGCGGGTTTTTCGTGATTCAAACGCCGATTCAGATTCCGGCGCGCTCATGGACCCGCTTCAGCCCCTCATATAATTATAAGACAAAAGCCGCATAATTGCAACTCGCATCGCTACTGTTGCATAACTGCATCTTCAATTGGTTTAATTTGACTCTTATTGTCACGATTTTCGGCTCGTTCCGATTTGCCGGCGAAGACGGCAAAACTTCTCCGATGTCCGTTGCTTTTTCAACACCCGCTTAAAAAAGTAGTTTTCCAGGGTCCGCTCAGTCCAGGCTCGGAAAATAACGGCTTTTTCAGGCTGTTTTTCAAAACGAAAAGCGAAGGTAATTTGAACGAGGTTCTTTGCGGCGGAAATCATTTTACAAACAAACAATCGCCTTCATTCAAACAGCCAGTATTATTCAAGGTCTCAAGGGTTTGTCAAGTTGCAGATATTGCAGAGCCTGCAACACCGTTCGTTTCGCGGGGTTTTTTCAAGTCTGTGAAAAATTTCACAGGATGGCACGGACATTGCATAACAAGCCGATGTGGTTCGTTTCACTTTCAGCGCGCAACGGCTCGTTTCGCGAACGCGAATCCGAGCGCGGCGGGAGGCTGTGAAGCCATGAAAGACACGAAATTGAAAGTGCGCGACTCCGAAGAGAAAAAACAGGATGAAGAAGTGAAAAGTCCCGCCGCCGCGGTTCAGGACGGAAAAGAGATACTCGAGCATCAGATAATCAGAGAACTCATCAAAAAAACAAAAAAGAAGGAATACAGGTACTCATACTATGTAGAGCGCGACAGGCTCGTCACGCAGAACCGCCCGGAGCGTTTCCTGGAAGCCTTTGCCGCCGTTTTGCAGCATTCAAACTACCGTCACATCGTTGACCTTTATTCCCGGATCGGAGCAAGATGCTCGCGCTGCACCGCGATGTGTCAGGTGTTTCAGGCGAGCGGCGACCCGCGGCACATTCCCTGTTACAGAACAAAACTGCTTTTGGACGTTTACAGGCGGCACTTCACGCTCGGCGGGTGGGTCCGGGGAAAGCTGTCCGGCAACGGACGCCTCACGGACGAAAGACTCGACGAACTCGCCGAAGCCGTTTACAAGTGCACCGCCTGCCGCCGGTGCGCGCTCGAGTGCCCCATGGGGATCGATCACGGTCTCATGACGCACCTCGCAAGGTACATCCTTTCCGAGATCGGGCTTGCCCCAAAGGCGCTCGTCGTCGCGACGCGCGAGCAGCTCGAAGGCGCAACGCGCAACACTTCCGCCGTTCCGGTCGCGGCGCTTAAGGACACGGTCGAGTTCCTGGAAGAGGAACTCGCGGAAATGTTCGGCTTCAAAGGCATCGGGTTCCCGCTGGACAGGGAAGGCGTCGAGTACGTCTTTTTCCCCGCCGTGAGCGACTACCTCCTCGAACCCGACACACTGATGGGCAACGCCGCCGCGATGTACGCCGCAGGCGACGCCGACAACTGGACTATCGGCACGCGGAACTTCGACGGGATCAACTACGGTCTGTTCTACAGCGATTTCATGCTCGGGCGGATCATCCGGCAGGAAGTCGCCGAATGTCGGCGGCTGGGGCGCACGATCCTCATAGGCGAGTGCGGGCACGCCTCGCGCTCGGCGAAGTTCTTCGTCCCCGTTTATGGACAGCCCGACCCGCCCCCGGTCGTGAACATCATGGAGTACACGTGCCGCAGGTTCCTCGAAGGAAAGCTCAGGCTGAAGCCGAAAGTCATCGAGGAGCGCGTGACCTACCACGACCCCTGCAACATCGCGCGCTCGAAGTGGATCATCGAACAGCCGCGCATCCTGCTGCGGCATATATGCAGGGATTTCGTGGATATGACGCCCGGCGGACAGTACAACCTGTGCTGCGGCGGAGGCGGCGGGACCGTGTCCATTGACGAGATTCGCAGGTTCAGGACGACCGTCATGGGCGGCAAAAAAGCCGATCAGATAAAGGACACCGGCGCGCACTACGTCGTCGCGCCCTGCGCCAACTGCAAGAAGCAGGTCAGAGAGGTGTGCGAAGACAACGGGCTGGACGGTGTTCAGGTCGTCGGTCTTCACGACCTGCTTCTCAAGGCGTTCATATTCGACTGACGCCCGGCGTTCGCGCCGCCGCGGATAAACCTTGCCGCCGGAGGGATTCGCGATGGAACAATGGATATCGTTCGCCGTGGGACCGCTTTTCAGGTTCGCGTTCGTCCTCATGCTGCTTGGAGCCGCGAGGCTGGTGCTGCTCCAGGTCTGGGCTGTCGTCGAAGCGCGGAGGAGGGCGGGCGACAGGACACTCCCCGCGAAACAAATCCTGAAAACGACGCTCGAATGGACGATCCCCTTTTCCCGGCTCCACCGGCTGATGCCGCTTCAGAGTTTCGCCTCGTTCGCGTTTCACGCCGGCGTGATACTGATCCCCGTGTTTTTCGCCGGTCACGTCGGACTGTGGAAAAAAGCGCTCGGGGTTTCATGGTACGCTTTTTCAACCGCGGTCGCCGACCCGCTGACGATACTGGCGCTCGCGTCAATTGGGATTCTCTTCGGCATACGGCTCTGGGACAGGAAGGCGCGGTTTCTGAGCGGCGCGTTCGACTACGGCGTGCTCGCGCTTCTGTTCGCCGTGTTTTTGACCGGGTTTTTCTCGTCGCATCCATGGTTGTCGCCGATCCCGTACAACGTGGCGCTGCTCCTTCACTTCCTCGGCGCCGAGGCGGTGATTGTCATGATTCCGTTCACGAAACTGTCCCACGCGGCTCTGTACGCCACGATCAGGTTTTCCTCCGAGACCGGCTGGAAATTCGTGCCCGACGCCGGGGAGAAAGTCGCCGCCGCCCTGGGCAAGGAGGGCGGTGTGTGATGGTCGTGAAACCCGCGATACTGACCGACGTTACGAAGTGCATCGGCTGCGAAAAGTGCGTCGAAGCCTGCAAGACCGCAAACAACCTCGGTCCGGACGTCCCCCTCCGCGATGCGAACCCGGACGGGCTTTCTGCGACGAGGTGGACGAGCATAATTTCCATGCCCGGAAAACGTTACGTGCGAAAGCACTGCCGCCACTGCCTCGAGCCTGCCTGCGTCTCGGCGTGCCCCGTCGGGGCTTTGCGCAAGACGAAGGAAGGTCCCGTGATTTACGACGCCGGCAGGTGCATCGGCTGCCGCTACTGCATGATGGCGTGCCCGTACGGCGTCCCGCGCTACGACTGGGCGTCCGCGGTTCCCTACGTCAGAAAGTGCGTCATGTGCTATCCCAGGCTCAGGGAGGGCTTGCAGCCCGCCTGCACCGAGGCATGCCCGCGGGAGGCGACCGTCTTCGGCAGCCGCGACGACCTGATCGAAGAGGCGCGCGGACGCATACGGGATAATCCCGGCAGGTACATAAAGCGCGTTTTCGGGGAACGCGATGTGGGCGGCACGTCGGTGCTCTACGTGTCGGACATCGCCCTCG